>JBJESD010000074.1:0-44513 GCA_051882595.1 Oscillospiraceae bacterium
CAAAGGCGGCACGGACGCCGCCAACAAAGCGCCGACCGGGTGACAGCCGCAGATGTGCCTTTATCGACAGCCTGATCAATATTTATCGTCCCTCTTGACACACATAAAAAAAGTTGCTATAATTGTTATCAATGTGTGCAAAGAAGTGTTGACCGCCCCATTCTCACGGGGTGAGTCGGTATATGCTACATCCGCCGTTACCGTTGTAGCAAAGCGGAAGGAGTATCAAATGATAAAAGAAGAAACAGAATTTACAAAAGCAATACTTGTCAGCGCGGACATCGGCGCATACGAATGCGACGCCTCGCTTGACGAGCTTTGCGAGCTTGCGCGCACAGCAGGCGCACTGGAGGTCGCACGGGTAATCCAGAGGCGCGACGCCTATGAGAGCGCCACCGTTATCGGTGAGGGCAAGCTTGAGGAAGTTAAGGAGCTGTGCGAAAAGCTGGATGCGACGCTGCTGATATTCGACACAGAGCTTACCGCGTCCCAGATAAGAAATATCGAAGAGGCGACAGATGTGCGCGTTATCGACCGCACCATGCTGATACTTGATATCTTCGCAGGGCGCGCAGTATCGCGCGAGGGCAAGCTTCAAGTAGAGCTTGCGCAGCTGCGCTATCGCCTGCCAAGACTTATGGGCATCGGCGCTTCGCTGTCCAGACTGGGCGGCGGTATCGGAACCAGAGGTCCCGGCGAAACCCAACTTGAAACAGACCGCCGTCACATACGCCGCCGCATAGACAAGCTTTCGGCAGAGCTTCGCGAGCTTGAGGAGCGCCGCGGCTACGCCCGTGAGCGCCGCCGCAAGGACAACGTTCAGGTGGGAGCTATCGTCGGCTACACAAACGCAGGCAAATCCACGCTGCTTAATCTGCTGACAGGAGCAGGCGTTCTTGCAGAGGACAAGCTTTTTGCAACGCTTGACCCAACATCGAGAGCAATAGAGCTGCCGGACGGAAGAAATCTTCTGCTGGTGGACACCGTCGGACTTATCCGCAGACTTCCGCATCACCTTGTAGAGGCGTTCAAGTCAACGCTCGAGGAGGCTGCCTGCGCGGATATCATCATCCATGTATGCGACGCCTCCGACCCCGACGCTGCGGAAAAGGCGGACGTAACGCTTAAGACTCTTGCAGAGCTTGGCGCAGCCGAAATACCGGTGGTCACCGTGTTCAACAAATGCGACAAGGCGGACGGAGAATCCGCGCCGTTTCCCTGCAAGGGCGAAGCCTCTGTCAGGATAAGCGCACTTCACGGCGAGGGCATCGACCGCCTGCTTGAGGTCATCGCGAAAAACCTGCCCGAAACCGCAAAGCGCATGAAGCTGCTGCTTCCCTACGCAAAGGGAGGGCTTACTGCGGTGATACGCGAAAACGGCAAGGTTTTCAGCGAGGAATACACCGAAAACGGCATACTGGTGGACGCGCTGGTAGATAAGCTGAATGTAAAGCAGATGTCCGAATACGAAATCAACTGATTACCTATACCGCCTTGTACGGGTCATTCCCGAAAGGCGGTATATTTTTATGGTACTTGTGTGGCGCGCCTTTATTCTACAACCACCTCTGCGCCGCCTACGGGACGAACGGAGAGCACGTGGCAGGAGCCTGCGCCGAACACCTTTTCGATGTTCATCTTGAACTGCTGGAGATCCTCAAGCGGAACAAAAGCCTGAATGGTTCCTGCGAAGCCGCCGCCGTGAACCCTGCACGCGCCCTTGCGGTGAAGCGAATTCTCCGCAACGTTGAGCGCAATGCTAAGGCACTGGTGCATAACGTCGCTGTTTGCGTATATGTTCTGGAGATATTTGAACGAGCTGTCGCCGCTCTCCTTTACACTGCCGAGAAAAGCCTCGAAATCGCCCGATTTGAGGGCATGGACAAGCTTTTCAACGCGCTCGTTTTCATCGTAGAAGTGGATGGCGCGAAGCACGGCTCTGTCGCCGAACTGCTTTCTGAGCAGGTTGATGTTGAGCATGATGTCCGCCTTTGCTATCTGGCGCAGGTTGGAACAGCCGAAATACTCCGCAACCGCTTTCATCTCGGTGGGGATAGAGGCGTACTCATCGGTGAGATCGGCGTGGTCGCCCTTTGCGTCAACGATGCACAGCGCATGACCGTACTTCTCGAAATCGGCAGGTATTGGCTCTATAACAGGCGAGTCGGTTTCCTTGAAATCTATCGCGATAAAGCCGCCGACGGAGCTTGCCATCTGGTCCATAAGCCCCGAGGGCTTGCCGAAATGTACATTCTCCGCATACTGGGATATCTGCGCTATCTTTACCGGATTTATCTCGCCGCCGTTGTACAGGTGGGAGAGTATCGTGCCCACAAGCACCTCGAACGCAGCCGAGCTGGAAAGTCCGCTTCCCTTCATGACGTCGGAGGTGGTGTATGCGCGGAAGCCGCCTATGCGGTAGCCCTCCTTTGCAAACTTTGCGGCAACTCCGCGGATAAGCGCCGCAGAGGTGTTCTTCTCCTCGGGCAGCGGCTCAAGGCAGTCAAGGCTTATCCTGTCCTCGGGGAAGCCCTCCGACTTTATCGTTATCACATTTTCGTCGCATGGCTCCACCACTGCGATGATATCAAGGTTTACGCTTGCCGCAAACACCTTGCCGCAGTTGTGGTCGGTGTGGTTTCCGCAAATCTCTGTCCTGCCCGGCGCGGAGAAAAAGCGATGCTCTCCCAGAGAGCCGAAATAATCGGCAAAATCGGCGGCAGCCTTTTTATAGCGCAGCTTCTGCGCCTCGTGCTTGCTCTCGGGATAGATATCCTTTATGGTGTGAACGCGAGATTTCATAATAGAGTATCCTTTCGTCTGTGCATTAATTTATGGTCACCTCTAAAAACCTCGTTTAAGTGAAAATGTGTATAGCCGCATTATGCGCTGCGCGCAAAACGCTACCGCCTGCTTTGGTCAACAAGCGAAAGCTTTGCGGCGATGGCGTCCATGCCATCGCAATGGGCTTTCGCTTCGCAACATCGTGTTGCGCCTCCTTGTAAGGCACAAACATGACGTTTGTCTGTTGCCCCAAAAGGGCGGCATGGACGCCGCCCAATCAAGGGCAACATGATACAGCCTTACTTCGTCGGCTTTCCTAGCTTTCAGCGACACGACGTCGCAAAGTGAATGCCCAGAACGCGGCACGGATGCCGCGTAACAAAGGCATTCACTGGTGTACTCTACCCATTTTCCCTTTTCAAACCGGTTTTTAGAGGTTCCCTTATGTTTTTCTGCCGCCAAGTGCGGACAGGTTTTTCACATCTGATGACGTCAGTCCTTTTCTTCGTAGAACATATGCCGCTTTTTTTCCTTGTGCGTTGGTATGCTGAGCACCGGTCCGAGTGCCGCATACATCATTATCATAGAGGTACCGCCCGTACTCAGGAACGGCAGCGGTATGCCGATGACCGGCACAACGCCGATAACAACGCCGATGTTGATGATGCAGTGAAAAGTCACCATTGCAAACACGCCCGTGCATATCATCTTTCCAAGCAGATCCTGCGAAGCGGAGGCGTTTGACAGCAGCTTAAGGCAAAGCACCGCATACGCTATCACAACAGCCATACATCCGATAAAGCCAAGCGTCATGCCGATATAGGAGAAGATGAAGTCGTTGTATATCTCCGGAACGTAAGTAAAGCTGTCCGAGTCAAAGCCCAGTCCCTTGAGCTGACCGCTGCCCATGGCGATCCTCGCACGGTACTGCTGCATATATATGCCAAGCCGCTCTGCCTCCTGCATCTGCTCATCAAAGAGCACGGTAAATCTGGCGCGGTGGTGATCCTTCATGACGTAGTTCCACGCGACATAGAACACTATCGGCGAAGCGACGACCGCAGTAAGCAGGTACTTCCACGATATTCCGGCAGCGAACAGCATACAAAGAAAGATGAACAAAAACACCAGTGCCGAGCCTGCGTCGCCCTGCACCAATACAAGCAGGAACGGGAACAGCCCGTGTACGCACAGCAGCATGAGATGCAGCGGATTATTAAGCTTGTCTCCCACCTTACTGATATGCGTGGCAAGCGTCAGTATAAACGCAATTTTCAGTATCTCCGACGGCTGGATGGTGATAAAGCCGAGGTCCAGCCAAGCAATATCATCATCACGCTGAAGCGCCAGCGGCGTAAACAGCAGCAGTTGCAGCAGCAGCGCAAAGGGCGCGTAGAGATACCAGAATTTGGACATAAGCCGGTAATCGAACATACCGATCAATATAGCGGCACAAAAGCCGACAACTGCGGCGAACACCTGCGTCTGAAAGCTTTTTTCCTTAACAAAGCCATTCTGCCACAACGAGTAAACTATTATTATATCGAATACGGTTATAGCGGCGCAGATAAGCAGCAGTATCTTGTCAAGCTTTTTAAAATAGCCGCCCAACCATCTCAGTGCTTTTTTCATTTAATGCATTCCCCTGTCTGATGGCACATGGTAATCTATCTATACAAATATTATTATATACTTTTTTCATAAAGTTTGCAATAGATAAATCATGTAAAAAATGTGCAGCACCAAATTTCGCCATAAATGATAAAAAGCCGCAGTAATATTCAAAATCTTAGGCAATTTCACATAATTCCGGTAGGCTCAATTATCCAGAAGCTTCATATCCTCTGTATCAAGGTAGTCCTCTATGTACTGCTTTTTCAGCAGCTCGCGCGGGATATAGCTGTTGTATTTGCCGCATATCTCACAATTGTCCGGGATATCAAAGCTGTTTTTGTCCGCGCCGCTGCATTTCAGCTCGTCCAGTGCGGCGCACAGCTCCTCCTGCTGCATATCCGTGCGCACCTCTATGCACACCGGGATATAGCGGCTCAGCCACACACTTGCGCCGAAGCCCCTCTGCCGAAGTGCGTACACAAGCGCCGCAGTTCCCCTTGTGCCGATAAACGGGAATACCGCATACTGCGTTTCGGTCAGCTTAGCCACACTGCCCACGGCGCACATCATACTGCGGCAGAAGCTTGCGCGTATCTCCTCCAGCCGCGCCGCAGCGCTCTCGTCAAGGAACGAATACCGCTCGGTCGAGCGGAGAACATCGCGCATCATCTTCATTACTCGGGTATGGACATATTCGTTGCCGGTGTCCTGCCACATATTTGCTGATATTCCGCTGATTTTCTTAACGAATATCCTGCGCTCCTTTTTATCAAGCTGAGTTACCTCCCACGCCTGACCGGCAAGCGCAAACTGCGCCCCCTCGGGGAAAGGGCTCTGAACCGTGCCTATCTCCTCTGCCTCGCACCTTACGGAGTAATCGTCGGGGACGGAAAAAACCGCAAGGAACTCGTAGTTTGATACAGCGGCTTCCCCCTTTTCGCCGATAAGCAGACCGCCCTCCTCGCTGCGCTCAAGCTGACCGTTCTCCAGCAGGCGGCGCAGCAGGCAGAGATAGTCCTCCTTGCTTACATTGCCGAAAACACCGAGGGACAGGATGTACGCCGCAAGCTGCTTTGGCTGCACCTCGCCGCAGGATGAAAGATAGCTCATCGTCTGATGATACAGCAGGCTGTAAGGGAGCTTCGGAAGATACATCGGCTCGATAAACCGCTCGCGCGTGTACAGCAGTATCATGGCAATGCACATCACGAAATCCCAGTTTATCTCCTTGTAGAACTCCTGCGGCGGCATACTTACATCATGGCGGAACGCGAAGCGCATCTCCGCTGTGCCGCCGCGCCTGCCGGTTCTGCCGAGGCGCTGAACAAGCCCGGATACCGTAAGCGGACAGCCCGTCTGGACTATGCGCTCCAGCCGTCCGAGGTCAATGCCAAGCTCCAGCGTTACAGTTGCGCCCGTGCAAACGGGAAGCTCGCCGGACTTCATGCGCTGCTCTGCAAACTCGCGCAGTGCAGGCGATATGTTTGCGTGGTGGACAAGATAGCAGTCATCGCGCCGCCGCTCCTCGGAAATGCGCCGCATATGGGCGATGTTCTGCTCGACCTCGCCCTTGCTGTTGGAGAACAGTATGCAGCGCTTTCCGCTGGTGCTCTCATAGAGGTAGTTATAGTAGTTGCTAAGCAGCGCTGCGCTGTCGCCGTCTGCGTGCTCTGCGCCGCTTGCGGACTCGCCCTGTGCGGTGCGTATCTTCTCCTTTATCGGGAAATATCTTACGGACAGCCTTACGCTGCGGCTTTTTTCGGTGACGGCAGGAGTTATGCAGCCGCGGTTTGTTCCCATGCAAAGCCACTTTTCTGCGCTGCTGCACTCGCCGAGGGTAGCAGAGAGACCTATCCTCCTCGGGTGGAAGCCGATAAGGCGCGCAAGGCGCTCCAGCAGGCAAAGCAGCTGAAGTCCGCGGTCGTTGTCCATGAAATAGTGCACCTCGTCGATTATCACAAACCTGAGGTCGGAGAACAGCCTGAAAGCTGCCGAGGAGTTGCGCATAAGCATACTCTCAAGCGACTCGGGCGTTGTCTGGATAACTCCGCGAGGATTTCTGACAACGCGCTTTTTCGCCGCAGCCGAAGCGTCGCCGTGCCATTTGGTGACGGGGATGTCCGCCTCCTCCAGAAGCCCCTCAAGTCGCTCGAACTGGTCGTTTATCAGCGCCTTTAGCGGAGAGAGATACAGCACCCCAACGGAAGCCGAGGGGTTCTCCCAGAGATGCGTAAGCACCGGCAGAAACGCCGCCTCGGTCTTGCCGCTTGCCGTGCCGCTGGAAAGCAGGATGTTTTCATCCGTATCGAACACCGCCTCGGCGGCGCTGACCTGTATAGGGCGCAGCTCCTCCCACCTGTTGCGGTAGATATACTCCTGTATAAATGGCGCCAAGCGATAGAATACGCTCATACTTTCACCTCACAAAAAAACGGATAACCGTGCGGCAAAGCTGCCCTTTTGCACCGACTTCCGGCTGTGACGCCGGAACTGCCGCCTGACGATTATCCGTATGCTGAATTGATTTTTTGCCGACTATATCTCGAAATCCTCAAAGCCGTCGATTGAGTCGGACGGTTCGCCGCTTTGTGCGAACTCGAAGCTTTCCTCGCCCATAAGCTGAGGCAGGCTCTTATCGGGATTCTGCATGGCGATGTTGAGAAGCTCCACGAAGTCGCGTATCATCTCGCGCGGAGTGATGTTGGCGTCCGCGCCCACGCGGCTGAACTCCGCCTTAATGAAGCTTATCCTGTCCTCAAGCGTTACCCTGCTCTGATAGTCGTACAGGTCGGCGTGTATCTCGGCAAGCTTTTCGGTAAGCACCGTAAGCTCCTCGTAGCTTAGCGGCCGCAGCTTGATTATCGGCGCAAGCAGGTCGTGCGTTGAATCATCGGCGAACCTTCCCCGTTCAAGCCGCGAGCGAAGCGCCTCGTAGCTGAATACGCCGCGGCGAGGGTCCTCGATGCACTGGGGCGTGCCTCCCATGATAACGCCGAGATGCGAGCACTTTCCCTGCAAAACATCGTTATACATCATCAGTATCTTTTCATAGTTGTACTGGCGCGTAACTGCGTGAGGTATCTTCATGATGTTTACAAGCTCGTCTATCATGATTACCATGCCCTTGTAGCCTGCCGAAACGAAAAACGCGGTAAGCAGCTTGATGTAGTCGTACCAGTTTTCGTCGGTGATTATCACGTTTACGCCGAGGTCGTTCTTTGCCTCGGTCTTTGTGGAGTACTCACCGCGAAGCCACTTTATAACACAGGCGGTCTTTTCCTCTATGCCCATTGAATACGCCTTGTGATAGGCGTCTATCACCTTTGCGAAGTCAAAGCCGTGCACCATATCCTGAAGCGAGGATATCTTTGTGTATATCTTCTTCTCCACCGCCGTGTCAAAGAAGATGTCGGAGGGCGCGGTGCCCTCCTCGATAACCTCGTTTCTGACGGAGGTTATCCATTTTTCAAGTATGAGAGACAGTGCGCCGCCGTCCGGCTTTGTCTTTACCGAAAGGTTTCGCATAAGCTCGCGGTAGGTCGCAAGACCCTGACCCTTGCTGCCCATAAGCCTGCGCTCGGGCGAAAGGTCGGCGTCCGCAGTGACAAAGCCCCTGTCCATAAGATGCTGGCGCATCGTCTGAAGCAAAAAGCTTTTGCCGCTGCCGTATCTGCCCACGATAAAGCGGAAAAAGGCACCGCCCTGTTCGGTGATGTCAACATCGTGCAGCAGCGCGTTTATTTCGGCTGTTCTGCCGACAGCGATGTAGCCAAGACCCGTTCTGGGGACAACACCGCCCTTAAGCGCATTTATCAGGTTTGCTGCTATTCTCTTCGGGACTTTCATTGCTACAGCTCCTTTTCAGATAATCGCGGACGGGCATACGAACCATCCAAGCGCCGTGTCAAGGGTCACACCTCGACATCCGCCTCGTAGTCAACTCCCTCTACGCCGAAGCCGAACAGCTCGTAGAAGTCGCTCATGTAGCCGTCGATATCGGTGAACTCGTTGAAGTTCTCCGCGTTGAGCTTCTCCCAGATGTCGGTGACTTCATCCTGCACAGCCTTTTGCATCTCAAGGTCGTCAAGGCGCACCATGCCCTGTTCATCCAGCACGGGCGCACCGCCGTAAAGCTTGCTGCTGAAAAGCCTGTACATCTGCTCGATACAGCCCTCGTGCACGCCCTTTGCTTTCATTACCTTGTACAGTATGGAGATGTACAGCGGTACTATCGGGATTGCCGCACTGGACTGGGTAACCAGCGCCTTGTTTACGGAGATGTATGCCTTTATTCCGCTGCCGCTGTACTTTTCTGTAAGCTTTTTCGAGGTTTCATAAAGGTGAGCCTTCGCCCTGCCTATTGAGCCCTCGAAATACATCGGATGTGTAAGGGACGGACCAATGTAGGAGTACGCAACGGTTACTGCGTTGTCCTCCAGCACGTCCGCAGCCTTGAGCGCGTCTATCCACAGTTCCCAGTCCTCGCCGCCCATTACCTTTACGGTCGCGTCGATTTCTTCCTCGGTTGCAGGCTCTATCGTTATCTCGGATACGGTGTTGTTTCTCAGGTCGATGGTCTTGTTTGTATAGCTTTCGCCCGTTGTCTTAAGCACGGAGCTGTATACGGTATCGCCAACGGCTCTGCGCGGAGAAGCCAGAGAGTATACCACCATATCCACCTTGCCGAGGTCGGCTTTGATAATGTCTATCACCTCGCGCTTGCATTCATCGGAGAACGCGTCGCCGTTCACTGTTTTTGCATAATAGCCGTCAGCCTGCGCATACTTTTCAAACGCCTTTGTATTGTACCAACCCGAGGTCGCGGTCTTATTGCCGCTTGCCTGCTTGTCGAAAATAACGCCGAGCGTTGCCGCACCGCAGGAATATGCCGCACAAATGCGGCTGGCAAGTCCGTATCCCATGGAAGCGCCGATAACAAGCACCTTTTTGGGTCCGTTTTCCGTCTTGGGCTGAGATTTCACATAGTCGATCTGGCGCTTAACGACAGCCTCGCAGCCTGTGGGATGGGCGGTCGTGCATATAAATCCTCTTACCTTAGGTTTAACAATCATTTCCGATATGCTCCTTTCATCTGCGCTGTGTGAGCCATGCAGCGCTATCCTATTAATTATACCATAAATTTCATGTTTTATCAAGTGGTAATTATGAAATACCGTATTTTCTCCGACAGATCTGCCATATACGGCTTATCCGATCGTGTAACGCATTTTTAAGAAGTGCATATAATGCTGCATAAAAGCAGATCGGAGGTGGTATTATGCAAAGCGAGCTTACCCTTGCAAACGCCGAGGTAGGCGACATCGTTGTCGTACAGCGGCTCAATGCGCACGGCAGTATGAGGCGCAGGCTGCTTGATATAGGACTTACCGAGGGAGCATATGTCGAATGTATCGGCAGAAGCCCGTCGGGCGACCCCTCCGCATATCTCATACGCGGCGCGGTCATCGCCATACGGGAGGATGACAGCCGCGATATCATTGTGAAGGCAATACCGCACAAAGATTGCGTGCGGATTACGTAGTCAGATTTTTCGTCAGATTGTACAATGAGGACGACGCAAGGCTGACGCCTTGCTAGGACGAATTGTGCAACATGACGGAAAAGATGCAAGTAAGGCAAAGCGTAGCCGGACAAAGCCGTAAGGCGGTCTTTGTGCGGTGTTGCCTTAAGAAAACCGACCAAAAAGGAGATCAGCATGGGACTTACCGCTAACTCAACGGGATTTAGTGCCTCCGACAACGGTCTGCACATAAAAAAGCAATCGGACAGCGATATTGTCGTTGCCGTTGCAGGCATTCCAAATGTCGGAAAAAGCACGCTGTTCAACGCCATGACCGGCATGAAGCAGCACACCGGAAACTGGACAGGCAAAACCGTAGCCGCCGCTCACGGAAGCTTTTGCACAGAGCTTCACCGCTACATACTTGTCGATATCCCCGGCACCTACTCGCTGCTGCCCCACTCCGCCGAGGAGGAGGTCGCCCGCGACTTCATCTGCCTGGGGAAACCCGACCTTTCGGTCGTTGTCTGTGACGCAACCAGTCTTGTGCGCGGAATAAGCCTTGTTATTCAGGTGTGCGAGATTTGTCCTAAGACGATAGTATGCGTAAACCTGATGGACGAGGCACAGCGCAAGGGGATAGATATCGACCTTGACCTTATCCAAAAACGGCTTGGAGTGCCCGTATGCGGCACCAATGCGCACAGCAAAAGCGCTGCCGCCATAGTGGGACAGGCGCTGGACAAAGCCCGCTGCGGCACATTTCGCCCCACTATGCTGCGCTATACGCCTGCTATCGAAGCCGCCGTGGCGGTGACCGAGCCTGTGCTGCGGCGCACACTGGGACACGGCGTAAACGCAAGGTTTCTTGCGCTGCGCCTGCTTGAGGGGGAAATACCGCTTATTGAAAAGGCGGCGGCACAGCGCGGTCTTGACGAAATTCCGCAGGAGATACTGGCGGCGCGCGAGCGCGGTCTTGATATGCTTGCTGCCGACGGGATAACCGCCGACCGTCTTCGCGACAGCCTTGTGGGATGTATCTCGGCAAACGCCGACGACATCTGCCGCGGCGCGATAAAGCACACCAAACCGAGCCGTTTTGACAGCGACCGCCGTGCAGACCGTATTCTGACAAGCCGCAGATTTGGCTATCCTATCATGGTTGCGCTGCTGCTTGTGATATTCTGGCTGACTATGTGCGGCGCAAACTACCCCTCGCAGCTGCTTTCGTATCTGCTGTTCGCGCTGGGCGACAAGCTTTCGGGGCTGATCTCCTCGCTGGGCGCGCCGGAGTGGCTGCGCTCGGTGATAATCGACGGCGCGTACAAGACCCTTGCTTGGGTGCTGTCCGTAATGCTGCCGCCGATGGCGATATTCTTTCCGCTGTTCACGCTTCTGGAGGACTCGGGCTATCTTCCGCGTATCGCCTATAACCTTGATAAGCCGTTTAAAAACTGCAGTGCCTGCGGCAAACAGGCACTGACTATGTGTATGGGCTTCGGCTGCAACGCGGCAGGAATAGTGGGCTGCCGCATCATAGACTCAAAACGGGAGCGGCTTATCGCAATGCTTACAAACAACTTTGTGCCCTGCAACGGCAGATTTCCCACCATTATCGCGATGATATCCATTTTCTTTGCAGGTGCGGCAGGCGGCTTTTTCGGCTCGGTCGTATCCGCGGTGCTGCTTACTGCGGTGATACTGATAGGAATAGGTATGACCTTCTTTTCCTCAAAGCTTTTATCGGAAACCATTCTCAGCGGAGAGCCGTCCTCGTATACGCTGGAGCTTCCGCCATACAGACGGCCGCAGTTCGGCAAGGTCATCGTCCGCTCGATATTCGACAGAACTCTGTACGTTCTGGGAAGAGCGGCAGCCGTTGCCGCTCCGGCAGGCGTTATCATATGGCTTACGGCAAACATCACCGTCGGCGGAGCTACGCTGCTTTCCCACTGCACCGCCTTTCTCGACCCGTTCGCGCAGCTTCTTGGGCTGGACGGCGTTATCCTGATGGCGTTTATTCTGGGACTGCCTGCAAACGAGATAGTCGTGCCTATCATCATCATGGCGTACACCGCGCAGGGAAGCATAGCAGAGCTTGACCTCGCGGCAATGAAAACCCTGCTGACGGACAACGGCTGGACATGGGTGACCGCAGGCTGCATGATACTGTTCACTTTGATGCACTGGCCCTGCTCTACCTCGGTGCTTACCATAAAAAAGGAATCCGGCAGCCTTAAATGGGCGGCGCTGTCCATGATAATCCCTACGCTTGCAGGCATGGCGGCGTGCTTTCTGTTCAACAATATCGCAGGGCTGTTTTTATAGGGTCAGCCTCCGAAAAAGACGTGCTGGATGAATGTCTTTAGTCCTATCGCGATAAGCACTGCGCCGCCTGCGACGGAAGCCTTTGCGCCGAAGCGCTCTCCCAGCTTTCTTCCTCCGAAGAAGCCCACTAAGGATATCGCAAAGGTAACCGCTCCGATAAAGGAAGCCGCAGGCAGTATCTCTACTCCGATGGCGGCGAAGCTTACGCCCACAACAAGCGCGTCAATGGATGTCGCTATCGCCTGCAGCACCAGACCGCCGAAATTCGGCTCGCTGACGCCCGTGGATGTCTTTCCGTCCTTTGCGCCGCGAAGCTCGCCGACGCTCTCTATCACCATTTTTCCGCCGATAATTCCGAGCACGACAAGCGCTATGTAGTGGTCGTACTGCGTAAAGAACTCCGCAAAGGCGGAACTGAGATAATAGCCGGCAACCGGCATTCCTGCCTGAAAAAAGCCGAACAGGAATGCCGCAAGCACTCCGCGCCGTCTGTTTTTCATTACTATTCCGTCCGAGATAGAAACCGCAAACGCGTCCATTGATAAGCCAACCGCAATCAGCAGCAACTCCGATATACTCATTATATCTCCTCCATATTGTTTGTCCGTAATTTATACTATGATAATATTAAGCAAAAAAGACCCGGGCACCGCCGTACCCGGATCGTATATAAATGTAAGCGTCGTTTCCCGAGTGAGGCTGCACCATTTGCCGATATGCCGGCAAGCCGGATAAGCGCTTTGCATTGGCTCATGCACTCGCAAAAGCGCGATAACGCAGTTCGTAAAGCCGCCCGGAATATGTACATCATCTGAATTCGCTGACGATATCGTCCATCTTTCTGGTGTCCTCGGCAACTGCGCCGGCGGCTGTCGCACACTCTACCGCAGTACGCGATGTTGCGCCGATAACATCGGATATCTGCTCTACGCGCGCCTTTACGGCGTTTATCGCTTCAGCCTGCTTTTCGGTAAGGCGCGCAATGCTGTCTGCATAGCCTGCGCTCTCCTCCGCAGAGGTAATGACCGCGCCCATGCGCTTGGCTACATTGTCGGCTACCTCTCTGCCCCTGTGTACCGCGTCGATAGAAGCAGTGATAAGCGCTGTTGTGTCCTCGACCGCATTCTGGCTCTTTCCGGCAAGATTTCTTACCTCGTCCGCAACTACGGCGAAGCCCTTTCCGGCAGCTCCGGCACGCGCCGCCTCGATAGAAGCGTTAAGCGCAAGGATGTTCGTCTGGAACGCAATATCCTCGATCGTTTTGACAATGACCCTTATCTTCTCGGAGGACTCCTCTATCTCAGCCATAGCAGAGATCATGTTCTGCATCTCCGAGTTGCTTTCGTTCATTAGTCTTGTGCTTTCGGCGGCGGACTCGGACGCCTTCTCCGCTGCGCTGAGGCTGTTGTGGGTCTCGTCCGTGATTATGCCGATATCCTCGGAAATGCCCGAAATAGCTATCTGCTGGGTTTCGGCAGCCTCGGTTATATCAGAAGCAATGCTGTTTATCTTCTCGCCGGAAACGCTCAGCGTAGCGGAAATCGCAGCGATGTTCTCCACCACCTTGCGCTGCTGTGCGGCAAGGTTTTCGGTCTCCGCGGAGTGAGCCTCCACCTTTTCAACAAGCGAATCTGCCTCCGCCTTGGCTGCCTGCGCCTCGCCGATGAACTGCAAAGAGCACTTTACAAGATAAACAGTAAGGAACGCTCCAACGTTTATTCCGGCTATACCTTTTATAAGACCGATAGTATCGGCGCCGCCGTAGAAAAAGTCGTTGAAGAACAGTCCGAGGACAGAAACAACATCCATCAAAATCCAGTGAGCGTATAGTATCCTTTTGTCGAAATAGATGGCTGCAAGCGCAAACGAGCCAAGCATAAGCGCAAACATATCGTCCATCTCGTGGTTGATTGTGGACATAACGATGATAACGGATATCTGGAACATGGAGAGAATAAAGCCCCGCACATTGCGGTCCGCCCTGTTCTTCAAGCCCAGTGACAGCCCCAATGCGACAAGTCCGCACAAAGCGATGATTATGCCTATTACAACTTGTTTATCCGCAATATTAATTCCGCCGAAAATAATGCAGACAGCCGCCACGAAAATGGTATGCGCCGTTACAATTTTCTCGGAGATATTGGTTATGGGTTTCGCATTCTTGCTCATAAGACACCTCCACATATTTATGATAGTGAAATAATACCACATTGACGAATGATTGTCAAGAAGTAGAATTGCTTTTTTAGACAGTTTTCTGAAAAAAATCCAGTTTTCATATTCACAAATGAGCATAATTAAAAAAATTGTGATTTTCCCCTTGACAAACGAAATCTGTTGTGATATACTAAAAAGGCCGCTTGTGCAGGGT
Source organism: Oscillospiraceae bacterium (assembly GCA_051882595.1). Classification (GTDB taxonomy): domain Bacteria; phylum Bacillota; class Clostridia; order Oscillospirales; family Ruminococcaceae; genus CAG-115. The sequence continues at coordinate 14,619 of JBJESD010000074.1, forward strand.
TTTTTAAGCTTAATTGCGCCCTGACGCAGCGAGTCTGATAAAAATGAGGTAAAAAATATGTACGCAGTAATCGAAACAGGCGGAAAGCAGTATCAGGTTAAAGAGGGCGATATCCTTTTTATCGAGAAGCTTGAGGCAGAGGGCGAAATCACATTCGACAAGGTTATCATGGTAGGCAAGGACAACGGCGTTACCGTTGGCGCTCCCTATGTAGACGGCGCAAGCGTTAAGGCTACTCTCCTGAAGAACGGCAAGGCTAAGAAGATCACAGTCTTCACCTACAAGCCCAAGAAGCACGTTAAGAGAAAGATGGGCCACAGACAGCCTTACAGCCAGGTAAGAATTGAAGCTATCAACGCATAATGCTCAAAGCAGTTTTCTTTAAGCGCGGCGGCAGCTTTTACGGCTTCTCGGTTTCGGGGCACGCAGGCTACGGCACGGCAGGCAACGATATAGTCTGTGCGGCTGTTACCTCTGCGGTAGAGCTTACCTGCAACACGATTACGGACTTCTTCTCTGCAAACGCAGTTGTGGATGTATTCGAGAACGAGGTCAGACTGGAGCTGAGGCAGGATGATATTCCCTCGCAGAGGCTTCTCGCGTCGCTGTATGCGCATATCGAAAATATCGCACACGAGCACAGTAAGATAAGGCTTGAGATCAAATAACAGGAGGATAACACAATGATTAGATTAGGTTTACAGTATTTCGCACATAAAAAGGGTGCAGGTTCTACGAAGAACGGCCGTGACTCCGAGTCCAAGAGACTTGGCGTAAAGCGTGCTGACGGTCAGTTTGTACTTGCCGGAAACATTCTCGTAAGACAGCGCGGTACACACATCCACGCAGGCAACAACGTAGGTATCGGTTCCGACGATACACTGTTCGCACTGGTAGACGGCAAGGTTAAGTTCGAGCGTCTTGGCCGCGACAGAAAGCAGGTTAGCGTATACGCTGACTGATAAGCCGAAAACGGTAAAATCATAAGGCGGATCGCAGGTCCGCCTTATTTGCGTATAGAGCGGTATTTAAGGGAAATAATACAGTAATCGAAAGGCAGGGGAAATACAATGTTCGTTGACAAGGTTGAAATCTCCATCAAGGCCGGAAACGGCGGCAACGGAGCCGTATCATTCCATAGAGAAAAATATGTAAACGCAGGCGGTCCCGACGGCGGCGACGGCGGAAAGGGCTCGGACATTGTTTTCGTAGCCGACGACAATCTTTCCACGCTTATCGACTTCCGCTATAAGAGAAAATATGTCGGTCCCGACGGAGAAAACGGCGGCGCGCGCCGCTGCTTCGGAAAGTCCATGGAGCCTACCATAATCCGCGTGCCGCGCGGCACAATAATCAAGGACGCCCACACAGGCAGAATTATGGCGGATATCTCGGACGACGAGCCGGTGGTAGTTGCAAGGGGCGGAAAAGGCGGAAAGGGCAACCAGCACTTTGCCACCCCCACAAGGCAGATTCCCCGCTTTGCAAAGCCCGGCTTCCCCGGAGAAAAGTTCGACGTTATTCTCGAGCTTAAGCTGCTTGCGGATGTGGGACTGGTCGGCTTCCCCAATGTGGGAAAATCCACGCTTATCAGCGTTGTAAGCGCTGCTAAGCCCAAAATCGCAAACTACCACTTCACCACGCTGACCCCCGTTCTGGGCGTTGTAAAGCGCGGCGAAAAGTCCTTTGTTATGGCGGATATCCCCGGTCTTATCGAGGGTGCAAGCGAGGGCGTCGGTCTTGGACACGCTTTCCTGCGCCATGTCGAGCGCTGCCGCCTTATCGTCCACGTCGTGGATGTTTCGGGTATCGAGGGCCGCGACCCCAAGGACGACTTTGAAAAGATAAACACCGAGCTTGCCAACTTCTCCGAGGAGTTGTCCTTAAGCCCTCAGATCGTTGCGGCAAACAAGAGCGATATGGCAACTCCCGAGCAGATAGAGCAGTTCAGGGAGTATATCGAAGCCAAGGGACTGCCGTTCTTCACCATCTCCGCTGCTACCACTCAGGGCACCGACGCGCTTATCGACTGCGTTGTTGCAGAGCTGGACAAGCTGCCGCCTGCAAAGCGCTTTGAGGTGCAGCCGCTTACTCTTCAGGAGATCGAACAGCTCGAGAGCGAAAAGCACAGCTTCAGGGTGGAAAAGATCGACGATGTTTACGTTGTGGAGGCAGAATGGCTCGCCCCCATACTTATGACGGTGAACATGGACGACTACGAGAGTCTTCAGTACTTCCAGCGTGTTCTGCGCTCAAGCGGAATCATAGACGAGCTTGAAAGGCAGGGCATCCAGGAGGACGACCTTGTGTCCATCTACGATTTTGAATTCAACTATATAAGATAATGCAGCCGCACAGCGGTTATCCTTAACCGCAAAAGTGCGACTTTACCCACTTCCCTGCTCATATTCTTATACGGGAGGTTTAATATGAACCTTATCAGCCTACTGCATCAGCAGCTTGAACGCTCCTGTGCCGGCAGCGACGCCACAGCGCAAAGGGTCATCTCCATGCTGGGCGGCGCAAAAAAGACCTTCTACTTCGGGGATGAGTCTGTCACTCCCGCTCTTCTTGCAAAAGCAGGCTTCGATGTGACCGCTTTCGTCACCGAAAGCAGCCGCGTAAAAGAGGGCTGCTCTTTTACACAGAGCTTTCAGCCGCCCGACGTTTGCGACGGATACGGGCTTATCTGGTACAACGGCGTCGTCGAGTTCGATCCGCCCACCGTGCGGCTCGAGCAGCTTAAGAGCAGCTGCGCCAAAGGAACCTATGTCGTGTTCCGCGCGCTGTGCTGGCTTATAGACCCCTCCCCCGACACGCTGTCGTACTGCAACGGCAGATACGGCGTTATCACGCCGCTGGATAGGCTTCTGCTGTGCGCAAAGCAGTGCGGCTTCACCGCCGAGGACTTCTACATCTCACCGAAAACCGACTGGACAGAGGGCTATTTCGCGCCGCTGAGAAACGCTGCGCAGCAGCTTGCCGGCACGGAGAACAGCTCGGGACATACAGCAGAGCTCGGCGCGCTGGAAAAGGAAGAGAATATGTTCAGGCTTCACTGCGAAGAATACAGCTATGTGTACTACATATTGAAAGGTTGATATAATGCCACTGACTGAAAAAGAAGCGTCACAGTACAGTCCCAACGTCCTTGCATTCTACGGCGACAGCGTGTACGAGCAGCTGGTGCGAAGAACGGTCGTGCTGCACGGCAGCACCAACGCCGGCAGGCTTCATGACCTTGCGGTGCTTCAGGTGCGCGCGTCGTACCAGTGCGCCGCGGCAGGCATAATCGAGCCCATGCTGACGGAAAAGGAGGCGGATATACTGCGCCGCGGCAGAAACGCAGGCGGAATATCCGTTCCCAAAAGCGCCAAGCCCTCGGAATACCGCAGAGCCACCGCGCTTGAGGCGTTGTTCGGATTTCTCAGCCTTACCGGTCAGCAGGAGCGAATTGAGCAGCTTTTCAATGAAATATGCAAGGCGCTGCCCATAGATTACAGCGTCAAAAGCTGAGGAGTGCTGATATGCCTGAAAACAACAAACGCAAGCCGCTTGCACGCAGTATACTGGATTGGCTTTGTGATATCGCCGTTATTGCATTCGCCGCCGCTATATATTCGCTTGGCGTTGTATGCTTCATTTCACCGAACAACATCGCCCCGGGCGGTGCAACGGGTATCGCGATAATCATTTCGGGGCTTACCGATATCCATGTCGGTCTGCTTATCGCGGCGATAAACGTGCCGCTGCTTATCGCAGGCTTTGTCCTGCTCAACAAAAAAACAATGGTCAAGACCCTTATCTCCGTCGCGCTTATCACGGTTATGACGGACTATGTTCTTGCAGATGTCCCTGTTTACATCGCAAGCGAGGGCAACGGCATTCTCGCCTCGGTTTTCGGCGGAGTGCTTATGGGCGCAGGAGTAGGCTTCACCTATGCACGGGAGGCGACCTCGGGCGGAACGGATATCATCGCAAAGGTGATAAACCGCTTCTTCCCCGACTTCAAGCTGGGAACCATACAGTTCGTCACCGACGCCGCTGTTATCCTGACAGGACTTGCGGTGTACCGCGACCTCAACGTTGTGCTGTACGCGATCATATCGGTGTTCGTTCAGGCAAAGCTGGTGGATACGCTGGTGTACGGCGCGCAGGAATGTCGTTTTCTGCTTGTCTTTTCGGATAAGCCCGAGGAGATATCGCAGAAGATACTGCTTACCCATCGCGGAGTTACCTACCTAAACGGTGAGGGCGCATACAGCGGCAGCAACCGCAAGGTGATTGCAACCGCCGTCTACAAAAGCGACTATACAAAAATCAAACGCATTATCCGTCAGACCGACCCCAAGGCGTTCGTTATCGTCACAAGCGCGGGCGAGGTATTCGGAGAGGGCTTCAGGAAGCTGAATTAAGCGTCATTATGACGACGCAGCATATAAATTTTACAAAAAGGAGAATAACTATGTCAGGACATTCAAAATGGAGCACCATCAAGCGCAAAAAGGGTGAAAAGGACGGCGCAAGAGCCAAGGTTTTCACCAAGATAAGCCGCGAGATACTTGTATGCATCAAGGAAACAGGAAGTGCTGACCCTGCCAATAACGCAAGGCTCGCCACACTTATCCAGAAAGCAAAATCAAACAACATCCCCAACGACAATATCGACCGCCTGCTTAAAAAGGCTGCCGGCGGCAGCGAAAAGAACGACTACGAGAACTGCGTTTACGAGGGCTACGGTCCCAACGGCGTTGCTATCATAGTTGACTGCCTTACCGATAACAGAAACCGTACCGCAGGCGAGATCCGCCACTACTTCGACAAGTTCGGCGGAAATATGGGTACAAGCGGCTGCGTTTCGTTCATGTTCTCGCTTAAGGGCATAATCGTAATCGACAACGAGGACGGCGATATCGACGAGGACAAGGCTATGGAGGATATCCTTGAAAGCGGCGCGGACGATTTCAGCTTCGAGGACGGCTGCATCGAGATAACCACCGACCCTGCCGAAGTAGGCACAGTTGCTCAGGCGCTGCGCGATATGGGCTATAATGTGGTTTCCGCCGAGGCAGAGCAGGTTCCCTCTACATACACCACGCTCACCGACGAGGATCACATCAAGAAAATGACCGCTATGCTTGAAATGCTGGACGACAACGACGATGTTCAGAATGTATGGCACAACTGGGACGAGGGATAACCCTAACAGCATAAGAATAGCACAAGTAACTCCCGTCGGGGCTTGCAGACATTGCGGCTTTGACGGGATGTCTTTTTCCGTTTACACAAAATATACAAAAATATTCACCCGACAGCAGAAAATGTATTTAATTGACGAAATTTATGGGAATTCTATTTCAATTGTTGCAATTTAACGCGAAATGCGATATACTGAATAATGTAGAACTATTTTTGCAGGAGGCTGCTGTATGTATAGAATTACAGAGAAAAAAGTGCTCAATCCATATGTTACGCTGATGGAGGTCGAAGCTCCGCTTGTCGCAAAAAAGGCAGAGCCCGGGCAGTTTATCATTCTGCGCGTTGACGAGAACGGCGAGCGTATTCCGCTGACCGTTGCGGACTTTGACAGAGAAAAGGGCACGATAACGATAATATTCCAGATCGCAGGCGCAACCACCGCAAAGCTGAACCGCCTTGAAAAGGGCGAATTCATCCACGACTTTGTCGGCCCTCTCGGTACTCCCACTCATACCGCAGGGCTTAAAAAGGTGGCTGTTGTCGGCGGAGGCGTCGGCTGCGCTATCGCCTACCCCGTTGCCAAAAAGCTCCACGCACTGGGGGCTGAGGTGCACAGCATAATCGGCTTCCGCAGCAGCGAGCTTGTCATCCTTGAGGATGAGTTCCGCTCGGCAAGCAGCGTTATGAAAATAATGACCGACGACGGAAGCCGCGGCGAAAAGGGTCTTGTCACCGACGCGCTTAAGCAGCTTATCGAAGAGGGCAACCAATACGACGAGGTGGTGTGCATCGGTCCGCTTGTAATGATGAAGTTCGTCAGCCGGCTTACAAAGCAGTACGGCATCAAAACCGTGGTTTCCATGAACCCCATCATGATCGACGGCACGGGTATGTGCGGCGGCTGCCGCCTTTCCGTCGGCGGCGAAACAAAGTTTGCCTGCGTGGACGGCCCCGAGTTCGACGGTCATCTCGTCGATTTTGACGAGGCTATCGAGCGCGCGCAGATGTACAAGGATTTCGAGGCGCATAAGCGCGAAGAGGTCTGCAATCTCTTTAAAAAGGAGGCAGAATAATGCCTAATATGAGCCCTAAAAAGAACGCAATGCCTGTTCAGGATCCCAAGACCCGAAGCGGCAATTTTGACGAGGTCGCTCTCGGCTACACCGAGGAGCAGGCGCTTGACGAGGCGGAGCGCTGCCTTAACTGCAAAAACAAGCCATGCACCGGCGGATGTCCCGTTGCTATTGATATACCGTCATTCATCACCAAAATACGCGAAAAGGACTACGAGGGCGCTTACCGCATAATCTCGCAGAGCAGCTCGCTTCCTGCCGTTTGCGGAAGAGTATGTCCGCAGGAAACCCAGTGCGAGAGCAAATGCGTGCGCGGAATAAAGGGCGAGCCTGTCGCTATCGGCAGACTGGAACGCTTCGTTGCAGACCGCCACAACAAGCTGTTTCCCGGAGAAACGCAGCGCCCCGAGCCAAACGGTCACAAGTGCGCTGTTATCGGCGCAGGTCCCAGCGGACTTACCTGCGCAGGCGACCTCGCGCGGCTGGGCTATGACGTTACGGTGTTTGAAGCGCTTCACCTTGCAGGCGGCGTGCTGGTGTACGGAATTCCCGAATTCAGGCTGCCTAAGCAGATTGTTCAGCACGAGATAGAAAACCTTAAGGCTCTTGGCGTGAAAATCGAAACCAACGTCGTTATCGGCAGAACAATCGAAATCGACGAGCTGTTCGCGCAGGGCTTCGAGGCGGTTTTCATCGGCTCGGGCGCTGGTCTGCCGAGATTTATGAACATCCCCGGCGAAAACCTCAAGGGAGTATACTCCGCAAATGAATTCCTTACCAGAGTTAACCTGATGAAGGCGTACAAAGAGGACTCCGACACGCCCGTGATGAACTGCAAAAGCGTTGCTGTCGTCGGCGGCGGAAACGTTGCAATGGACGCGGCGCGCTGCGCAAAGCGCCTTGGCGCGGAGAATGTATATATCGTATACCGCCGCGGTCACGACGAAATGCCTGCCCGTAAGGAAGAGATAGAGCACGCAATGGAAGAGGGCATCATCTTCAAGACGCTGACCAATCCCGTAGAGATCCTCGGAAACGAGCACAAGCTTGTGACGGGAATGAAGTGCGTTGAGATGGAGCTTGGCGAGCCGGACGAAAGCGGAAGAAGAAAGCCCGTAACAAAGCCAAACAGCGAGCATATACTGGATGTTGACTGCGTTATCATGGCGATAGGCACAAGCCCCAATCCGCTTATCCGCAACACCACAAAGGGTCTGACAACCAACAATCACGGCTGCTTTATCGTAGACGAGCACGGTCTGACCTCGCGCGAGGGTGTGTATGCAGGCGGCGACGCAGTAACCGGCGCAGCGACCGTTATACTGGCTATGGGCGCAGGCAAAACCGCCGCAAAAGCAATGGACGAGTACATCAGGTCACGGGAGAAGTGATTTGCCGCACAGCGCTCCTCAAATAACAAATAAATCAAAAGACCTGAGAAAACGATGTTTCTCAGGTCTCAGCTTGTCGAAAAAGTATCTTTCCCAGGCTGCCGAGAAAGGTGCAGATGCTAGGAAGCGTTGCTACGACTAGCCTTTGTGGCTGTCGTAGCGGCGCTGACGACGCAGATGTGCCTTTATCGACAGCCTGAGACCTGAGAAAACGATGTTTCTCAGGTCTTTTATTATTTGTAGGATGTTTCATATAGCTGCTGTATAGCACTAAAGAGGCGCAGTAAAACGCTCACAGCACGATACGGTTTCTTCCGGACATCTTGCCGTCATACAACAGCTTGTCTGCGCGGTTGATTACAGACTCCGCGTTTATGCCCTGTCGTGAGGAGGCTATGCCGCAGGTCATTGTAACGGTGATGTTGTCATGCTGCTCGAAGCTGAATACCTTTGCGCGGATTTCATCCAGCATATCCGAAACGATTTTTTCTGTCTGCTTTTCATCCTTGTCCGGAAATACCATAAGAAATTCCTCGCCGCCCCATCGCGCGGTGTAGCCGCGGCTTTGATTGCTGTATCTGTTAAGTACCTCGGACACGCCCTTTAGCACTACATCGCCTGCCGCGTGTCCATAGGTGTCGTTGATTTTCTTGAAGTAGTCGATATCCGCCATCACGATAGTGTACAAGCTGCCGTCGGGAATTGCGTCAAGACGCTTTATGCAGCTTCGCCTGTTAAGCAGTGATGTCAACGGGTCGCGCTCTACCATGTCGCGCAGATTATCGTGCACCTTTACAATATGCATACTAATCTCGCCAAGCTCATCCTCGCGGTTTTTAACGTGCTCGGGCATTTCTGCCGAGAAATCACCCTCGGCAAGCTTTGCAAGATGCTTCTTTATCTCGCTTACATCCGACAGCATATCGCGCGCCAGTGCAAAGCATACCGCAAGGGATACAAACAGCGTAAGCACCCCGAGCACCACAAACTGCATCACGGCTGCAACTGCGTTGACCTTTGCGCTTTTAAGCGGCTTTCCGGCAAAAAGCATACCCGTAACGACCCCGTCCTCGCTGACGATAGGCTGATAATAGCCCATGTAGTACACTCCGTTTACCATAACCTTTTGGCTGAGGTATATTTCTCCGCCCTCGAGCACCTTTGTCTTTACATCATCAGCCGCTTTTGTGCCGACCGCAAAGCTTCCGTCAATGTTATGTACGGTCGTAAACACCCTCATATCCTCGAAGAATACAGTAAAATCTATATCCTCCTCACAGTTGATACACCCTATCACGCGATTGAAATTGTCCTCGGTGATAACGTTGTTTCCTGCCCTGCATACCTCTCCGTCAAAGGATATCGTGCTGCCGTATTCCGCAGCGTATATGTTGCCGAGTGTTCCGCCGGCGATAACTATTTCCGACTCTATTCCGCTCTCCTCGGCATTATATATCAACACAGCGCCTGCAAATATTATAACCCCACCGACTAAAATACCGGTGGTTACTATCATCATCAATATCTTGCTTACCATACTGCGATATTTTTTCACCGTATCAACTCCTCATTCTGAGTGCCTGCCACTGTATTGACGGCACCCGTTTTATCCGTCCTATGCCGCGTCAATCCTGCTTAAGCTCTGCTACAAGCTGCTTGAAGTGCCGCCCACGCTCCTCAAAATTTTTGTAGAAGCCGTAGCTTGCCGCCGCCGGACTTAGCAGCACGCGCTTTTTTGCTCGTTCATGAGCAAGCATAACCGCGTCCGCAAGGTCCTTTGCCTTGACAACGTTTATTTTTTCGTTATCAAGTCCCCCGGCTATTCTCCAGCCGCTGTCGGGCAGCAGTATAACGTTCTTTACCGCTCCGGTATTGAGGTAGTCCTTAAGCTTTTCGTAGGAGATACCCCTGTCCATTCCCCCGACTATCAGCACGTCGCAGCCGCCCACTGCCTCGACCGCCGCGATTGCCGCTTCGGGAATGGTGCAGATACTGTCGTTGATGTACTCCACGCCGCCGACGCAATCCACTTTTTCAAGGCGGTGCTCAAGCCCCGAGAATGACGGCAGCGCGGCAAGGCAGCTTTCAAGCTGCGCGCCTGCTTGTATCGCCGCTTCGAGAGCAACCGCGATATTGTAGCGGTTGTGCTTTCCGATAAGCCTTGTATTCACCCTGTCGGCAGGTATCACGCCGCTTGAAAGGGTGATATCTCCGCCGTCCGTCATGACATCTGCGCTGCCGCCGAAGCTTGCGGAAATCACGGAGGCTTGCGTTTCAAGGGGCAGAAGCTCCGCATTTACGATTGCGATATCTCCGCTGTACTGATAGCGGAGTATGTTCTCCTTTGCCGCCTTGTACGCCTCAAACCCGGTGTAGTGGTCAAGGTGCTCGGGGAAAACGTTAAGCAGCACGGATATCTGCGGCGAATGCTGCACAAACTCAAGCTGATGGCAGGAAAGCTCGCACACGGCAACGGTGTCCGCAGTCATCTCCTCAAGCCGCTGAAGCGGCGGCACGCCGATATTTCCGATAAGCATTGCATCAAAGCCGCTCGCACAGAGAAAGTGGTATATAAGCGAGGATGTGGTTGACTTTCCCTTTGTGCCGGTTACTGCGATTATCCTGCACGGGCGCAGCCGCAGAAGAAGCTCCGTCTGGGTGAGTATCTTCGCCTTTTCGGCGGCGGTAAGCTTATCCTTGATGATAACGCCGGGGGACTGCAAAAGGATATCATATTCCCTCGCGCGGTCGAGATAATCCTCTCCGCAGATGAGGGTGACGCCCTGTGCGCTGACCTCATTCATATCTGCTATGGCTATCTCGGCGCAGCAGCCCAGCCTTTTAAGTATATCCAGCCATACCCTGCCCTCTCGTCCGAAGCCGAGTATCGCTGCCCTTTTCCCCTCAAAGAGGGGCTTTAATGCGGAATAATCCATATCATTCACCTTTCAGAAGATAAATAAACTCATCCGGCACGAAATTGTCGCTGTCATAATAGTCCGAAAGCGCGTGGATTGAAAAGCTTCGGTCATACGACTTGTAGCGCCTCAGCAGCGCAGGGAGGTTCTCTCCCCTCAGCTTAAGCGCCATATCAAGCGACAGGCGAATCTCATCGCGTGTGCCGACGCATTCAAACGGCTTATCCTCGCCGTCCAGCACAAGACCGTCAAACATTTCCGCAAGGTGCTGCTTTTCCAGCATATTGCAGCCGAATATTTCTGTAAGCTGATTGTCGTCCAGAAAGGCGCTGAGCAGGATGTATACATAAAGACACTTTGCACACTCGCCGCACCAGACATCGGTTTTGCTGCCGAGATTGCAGCTTTTGAATACTCCGAAATACTGCGGATATTTCACAAATTCGCGTGCTATCTGCCACTCGCTCCACGGACGCAGCAGGCTGAAATACTCGGGACACCTGCTAAAGCCTCCGAAGCTTTTGTCGCAGTACTCGCGGAAATCGCCCTCGAACTCGGTGGATTTGCTGTACTGATGATTTATGGATGTGCCGTCAACATAAGGCTCGTTCGCGCTGCTTTCGTTGGAGAGCGCGATATATCTAAGCCCCTTTGCCGCCGCAAAAAGCTCTGCGGAGAACGCCACAACCGCCGAAAAGGGAGTATGCCCGTTGAGATAGCCGCGCTTGTTAAGCTCCAGCAGCGTTTTGTCGATGGTGCGGTGCACGCCGACCGTCCTGCTTTCGGGAATGCCTGCCGCCTTTACGCAATCAAGCGTAGTGCCGCGCGGATTGATGATGTACGGATAGATGTCGCAGCCGTGCTTTTTAAGCAGCTCAAGCGATACAACGCTGTCCTTGCCGCCGCCCACCGGAACAAGCACTCCGCCATTGCGCGGCGATTTGTCCGACAGCTCATCGGGCGCTGCACCGACGGCTGTTATACTCATAAAATCCGAAAAATCGGGGGTTATGCCGTTTCGGTAAAAAAATTCACCCAGTCCGTTGAAATACAGCTTTTTCCACCATTGCTTCTGCCACTCGGAAAGCGAGCCGCAGCGTATCTCCACCTCGGGACAGCAAGCGCACTTCCAGTAGGAAACGAGCTCCGCCATGCCCAGAGAGAACGCTATGCGGTCGATAAGCGCCCTGTCGCAGCTTTCGGGGATGTCAAAGGGAAAGCTCCACTGCGGACGAAACTCAAACTCGTCAATGCTGAAATGAAAGCGCAGGACGGTGCTGCCGCCCTCACTGGTAAACTCATAGCTGTGGTAGATGAATTTCTTATGCTTCTCGCGAAGCTGTTGATAAAGGGTCATAGGTGCTCCTTACAGTCGGGACAATCGGGTATTGCGCAGTATATGCTTTCTTACAAAGCTGTCTATGCTGCCCTCGTCTTTGCGGTCGAATTCTTCATCGCATGGTATCAGCGACCACCTTTCGGTGTGGTACACGGTTTCGCCGTTTCGCAGCGTTGTAAGCTCGCCCAGGCTCTCACATTCAAGAAAAATGCCGTTGGTAAAGGTCTCAAAGTTGCAGCCGCTGTCGGGGTAATTGCCGTTGACATTCATCTCAAAGCTCTTGAGGAAAATCTGTCCGCGGTTGACATAAGCCGCCCAGCCGTCCTCGTTGTTGACGCCGATTTTGAACTTGCCCTCCGCGCCCTTTTTCTGCTGAAGGGTGATGTATCTGTTGCCGATGAAAAAGCGGTCGTCGTTGATATCCGAATAGCTCCAGTAAACGTTTCGGCGATTGGAAAGCAGACCGTTCTCCTTGGTGCTCTGGGGTACTATCTCAACACCGCCTGCGCTGCATACCGTCATCGCCCACGGCGCAAGAGTAACGATAGAGCCCGAAACATTCTGTATACTGTGCGTAACAAGCAGTCCGGAGTTCCCTTCGTTAAGCTGAATAAGCATACAGTGCTGCTGACCTGTGCGTGTTTCGGGCGGCATTATGCAAAGCGAGCCATCCTCCAGCACCGCGCACTCGCAGGGGGAGTTATCCGGCACATAGCTGTGCGGAAAGCTCTCCGGGCTGCTCCAGAGTCTGTGACCTCCGTAGATGTACCATGTCTTATCCTCGCCGAAATAGCTTCTGAATTCCTCGCCGTTTTCAAAGAATTCGCGCTCGGTGTCCTCCAGCAGGATATTCTCCCTGCCGTTAAGGCAATAGCTGATGATACGCGGTCCCACGTCCATCGTGACGATGACCGAGGCAGTTTCGTTCTGCATTTTTACGCATCTGCCGAAATTCTTGTATGTTATCTCTGATATCGTGACCATTTTATGTCCTCCGAATGATTTAGTAAGCCGCGCCTTTTCTGTGTTAATTCAGCCGGTTTACTGTTGACTTTAGCGGTGACCTTTACATTATTACCGGCTTTGCCGTAAACTCATAGCCGCAGCGGCGCGGCTTTTCAAACGCGAGCGAATATATGTCGCCCCAGCGCTCCTCCATAGCACCCTGACGGTGAGCCTCCCTGCTTTGCTTCATAAGCGCCTTAAGCGAGGCGTCTATCGGCAGTCCGCACTGCGCTGCCGCCAGTATCTCCCGTCCGCGTCCATTCATTCCCAGTATGCGTATATATGCAGGCGGCTCGCAGAGGAGCTTTTTGTCTATCTCAAGGAAGCTGCACAGCACCGCGCGCCGTATTCTCGCAAGCGTATACCTCTTTGTCTTTGCAAGGAAGTACAGCTCATCGAGGGAGCACGCTCTGCGCACCGCCTTGTACAGGCGCTCGCCAAGACCCTGCGCCGCGTCATACACGCTGTCGAAATCGGACGGGCGCATACTGCGAAGCTTGGCAAGTATCGCGGTTTCAAGCCGCCTTATATCCGCAGTCGGCTCGCTGACAACCGGCGCAAAGGCGGAATAGTCCTCGCCGCCCAGTATCCTTTTGCGTATCAGCGAGGCGCTTGCGAAGCGCTCCGCCTCCTCGTCGCTGTCGTGGTCTGCGCCGTCGCGCCGGATTGTAACGGGCTGTATCGCGCTGCCGATATCATCAAGCGCTTTGATGTATTCTACGCCAAGCGTGTTGTTGGGCGATGACAGAACCTCGTAAACATCCTGCGTGTAGTAGTCAAGCACCGTCTTTGCAAGCGCCATGGGGAAGCTTGCGCCCTGCCGCATACGCTCGCTGAACTCATCGGTGTGCAAAACATACTCCGAGGCGCCTGCCGCCTCTTTTAGCGCCGCGATATCGCCGCACTCGCTGCCGAACGACAGCAGCTCCACGCAGCCAAGCGCTTCGATAATGCCGACAGCGCCGCGCGCAAAGCCCTCTGCCGAGGAAAGGCTGAACCACGTCGGAAGCTCCAGCACAAGGTCGGCTCCGTTTTCGATTGCCGTGCGCGCTCTCGAATATTTGTCAAAGACCGCGGCGTCGCCGCGCTGGGTGAAATTTCCGCTCATCACCGCGACAATGTGCGTTGCACCGAGCTCGCGCGTTTTGTCAAGCTGATACCTGTGTCCATAATGGAATGGATTATACTCGCATATTACTGCCGCTGTTTTCATTCGTTACCCCCTTGAGTACAACGTTGCTCCGTCTTTTCGCAAAGCAGCATTTCGATGTGAGGTATGCCGTCCTCGTCGTACGGCTCGGAGTCCTGCACAAAGCCTGCCTTTTCGTAGAAGCCCTTTGCATAAAGCTGCGCGCCTATGCGGATTTTACGGGCGCCGTAGCGCTCCCTTGCAAGGCGGACGCCCTCTTGCATAAGCTTCGCGCCAAGTCCCTCGCCGCGGCGCAGGGTCAGCACCCTGCCGACAGAAGCCGCGCCGGGATAGGACACTCCCTCGGCAAGCACACGCAGATAGGCGCATATCTCGCCGCCCTCCTCATACCAGACGTGCAGGGCGTCAACGTCCTTGCCGTCAAGCTCCTGATAGGGGCAATTCTGCTCCACAACAAACACAGACACCCTCGCCTGCATTATCCTGTACAGCTCCGAGGGGCTAAGCTCTGAGAAATGTTTTATGATAAGCTGCATTTTTACCTCGCTTATAATTACTGTCTATTTTTTCTATTGTACAACTTTTTGACCCCAATTGCAACCCTTATTGCAAAATTTGTTAATAATAAAACAAATTTCGTGATTTTAACGGAATAGTACAAAAAAATTGTATGATTTGAGTTTTTTGGGTAATTGTTACCGCTTGATATACAACAAACATTATGATATAATAAATATAATAAAATAGAAATTGTAATGAATAACATATGCTTTGATATATTCACGCATATAGACAATACGACATAATTCCCCCGGTCGAAAGGAAAAACAATGAAAACAGTAATCACCGACAACAGCCTTTGCACCCTGCCGGTTTCCGACACCGCAAAGAGCGAGCACATATATAAATACATCGAAGCCATGGGCGAGGCAGGCATCAAGCACGTTGAGCTGGATTTCCGCACCATAATGAAGGTCAGGGAGCTTCCGGCGAATATGAAATATGTCTTTCGCCTTGGAGACCCGATGTTTGCGGAGCTGGCAAATGTGTTCGATTTCAGCTATATGCTGGTCACGCTGAAGGAGCTTAACCAGAAAATCAAAATTCCGGATATCCCCGTGATATTGGAGCTGCCCGCAACCGTTTCGCCTAACAGGAAGCTTTTGCAGCTCGCGCAGGAGCAGCTTTCATCAAAGATAGCCATGGTAAGGCTGCGCGGCAGCTTCTCGCTTATGAAGCCGCAGGCTGCAAGGGATTTCGTCATCAAGTGCAAATCAAGCGTGCCGGTTCCTATCGACATCTGCCCGATGAATAAATTCAGGACGGCACTGGACTGTGCGCTGAAGTTCTCCGCCGCAAGAGTGGACAACCTTACAATGTGCATGGGGCTGCCGAAAAGCTACGCCTCGATAGAGGAATTTCTGTTCTCGCTGATGTCCATACAGGAAACCATGCCCGAACAATTCAACATGGCAGCCATATGCAAGGCTACCGTATATCATCAGATAATTTTCGGCGGCAGCGCAGCAGACAGCATCTCCTATATAATGGGTATGCTTGACCGCGACATATTCCAGCTTGTAAACGTTGATACCGGTAAACGTGTTCCGATGAGGATGTCGCTTAAGGACAAAATGCTGCTTCAGAAAAATTTCGTCAGCGCCCTTGAAAAATTCATAGATACCGAGGGCATTCCGGACGACTTTGCATACGATATCTGCGAGGCGATAAAAAGATATGACGCTTCGCTGTATGATACGGGGCTTCTGTACGACAAGCAGCCGAAAAAGCCCCTGAATTAATAAAGAGAAAAGAAAAGAAAAGGATTCAACTAACATGATAAAGCTTATTGCAAGTGATATGGACGGCACTCTGCTTGATGACCGCAAGCAGCTTCCGCCCGACTTCTACGATACCATAGACAGCCTGTGCGGCAAGGGTATCAGGTTCACCGTTGCGAGCGGCAGAACATATGCGGCGGTGGAGCACCTTTTCAAGGAGAGCTACCGCTCGCGTATCGACTACATCTGCGACAACGGCGCATACATAGTTCACGACGGAAAGGTGCTGGAGATAACTCCGCTTGACTGCGCGACCTTTGAGGAGTTCGTAGCCGCGGCAGAGCGCATCGGCGGACTTAAGCTGCTGGTCTGCGCTGTGGGAGGAACATACCACCTCAACGACAGCGAGGAGTTCAATGCCGAGATCGCTAAGTACTACAAAAACCACATCCCCTGCGACGACCTGCTTTCTGTGCGCGACACCATATTCAAGCTTGCCGTATGCGATATGCAGGGCGCACAGCAGCGTGGAAAGCCTGCACTAGACAGTATATTCGGCGACAGGCTGAATATTCAGGTTTCCGGCCCTATCTGGATGGATGTTATGGCGGCAGGCGTAAGCAAGGGCGCGGCTCTCAAAAAGCTGTCTGAGGCTCTGGGTATTGACCGCAGCGAGGTTGCCGCTTTCGGCGACTACTACAACGACATGGATATGCTTCAGACGGCAGGCAAAAGCTTCGCAATGGCAAACGGAAACGAGGACATCAAGAAAATCGCCACCTATACAGCCGACACCAACAACAACGGCGGAGTTACAAAGGCGATACGGGAATACATTCTCAGCGAGGTCATGCTATGAATATACAGATTTTCGGAAAATCCAAATGCTTTGACACCAAAAAGGCAGAGCGGTATTTCAAAGAGCGCGGCATAAAGTACCAGTATATCGACATACTCTCAAAAGGCTTAAGCCGCGGCGAGCTTGACAGCGTGGTAAAGGCACTGGGCGGCATAGACGCGGTAATAGATGAAAACGCAAAGGACTATGCCGAGATAAAGTATCTGTACGACGACGCAAAGCCCGATAAGCTGAGCGAAAATCCAAAGCTGTACAAAACGCCTATTGTCAGAAACGGCAGACAGGCGACCACCGGCTACTGCCCCGATGTCTGGAAAGGATGGAACTGATACTCAATGCAAATCGCACTTATCATATTCTTTATTGCCTGCTCGGCGTTTTTCTCGGCGTCCGAAACGGCGCTTTCAAGCGCGAACAAGATACGCCTTAAAAGCATGGCGGATAACGGCTCGCGCGGAGCAGAAAGAGCAATAAGGATCATCAAAAAGTACGACAAGGCGATAACAACAATTCTTATCGGAAACAACATCGTAAACATCGCCTGCTCGTCGCTCGCCACACTGCTGACTATTGACGTGATGAACGGGCTGCGCGAGGGCTCGGGAGATATTTACGGCTCGGTGGTTTCGACTATCGTCACCACCATTGTCGTGCTGATTTTCGGCGAGGTGCTTCCTAAAAGCATCGCAAAGGACTATGCCGAAACGACAAGCATTGTTATCTCTTCGATAATCGCGTTCCTTATGGTGATTTTCACGCCGTTCTCCGCACTGTTTATCATGCTGAAAAAGGGCGTTGCAAAGCTGCTTCACAAAAAGCAGTCGGTAAGCTACACCGAGGAAGAGCTTATGGCGATTATCGAGGAGTCCGAGGACGAGGGCGTACTTGAAACGCAGGAGTCAAACCTTGTGCGCAGCGCGCTTGAATTCGACGAGATAACCGTGGACGAGATCATCACTCCGCGCGTGGATATCGTCGCGGTGGATATCACCTCCGACATCGAAGCCGTGCGCAGAAAGTTCCTCACCGAGGAATACTCGCGTATGCCGGTGTACGAGAAAACGCTCGACAACATCATCGGCGTAATCAACGAAAAGGACTTCTTTAAAGCATACGCAAAAACCAACGGAGAATTCACCATCCGCAGCATACTTCAGGAAACCATATATCTGCCGCATATGCTGAAAATAAGCGAAGTACTGCGCACCATGCAAAAGGGCAAGTGCCACATGAGCGTTGTGCTTGACCAGCACGGCGGCACATTCGGCATAGTGACTATGGAGGATATACTGGAGGAGCTTGTCGGCGAGATATGGGACGAAAGCGACGAGGTCAAATCCCCCGTCACCATGATAAGCGAAAACATGTTCGAGATATACGGCGATGTTTCGCTTAACTCCATGCGCCGCTACTTCAACAGCCGCGATATCGAGCTTGATATAGACAGCGAGGCGCACACGGTCGCAGGCTGGGTGCTTGAGATATTCGGCAGCATCCCCAAAAACGGCGATGTAAAAGAAACGGAAAACTATCGGGTTACAGTGCTCGAGGCGGCAAATCTTCGCGTTGATAAGATAAGCTTCGAGATAATGCATACCGATAACGACAACTAATAAGAGGTGCTACTATGACGGTTGAACAGCTTCAAAAGCAAATTATAAAAGCCAAAGAGGAAAACGATGTGTGCATACTTGCGCACAGCTATCAGACGCGCGATATCTGCGAGGTCGCGGATATCGTCGGCGACAGCTTCAAGCTGAGCGTTGAGGCGCAGAAAGTTAAAAACAGCAAGATAGTGATGTGCGGCGTGCATTTCATGGCGGAGACAGCAAAGCTTCTCTCCCCCGAAAAGACGGTGGTTATCGCGTCGGATACGGCTGGCTGCCCTATGGCAGAGCAGTTTAACCCCGAGCAGGTTCTGGAATTCAGGGCGAAAAATCCCGGATATTCCGTGGTTTCCTACATAAACACCACCGCTGCGCTTAAGTGCGTTACCGATGTCTGTGTGACCTCCTCCTCGGCGGTCGAAATCGTCGGCAAGCTTGAGAGCAAAGATATTCTCTTCATCCCGGACAAAAATCTCGGCGCTTTCGTCAAGAAAGCATATCCCGAAAAGAACATCGTCTGCTGGGACGGCGGCTGCCCTGTTCACAGCAGGATGACCGCAGCGGATGTTGAGGCAGCAAAGGCGAGATTTCCCGAGGCTAAGCTGCTGGTTCATCCGGAGTGCCCTCCCGAGGTGTGTGGGTATGCCGACTATGTAGGCTCTACCGCCGGCATTATCGCCTATGCGAGAAGCTCCGACGCGCAGCAGTTCATCATCGGCACGGAAATCAGCATAACCTCACAGCTTAGCTTCGAGATGCCGCAAAAGCAGTTTATCAACCTCTCAAAGCAGCTTATCTGCCCCGATATGAAGGTGACTACGCTGGTTGACGTTTACAACGCCGTATGCGGCAAGGGCGGTCTGGAGATCACCTTTGACGAGCAGACCGCAGCAAAAGCGCGCCGCTGCATTGACGAGATGATAAGGCTGGGCGGCTGAGAAACAGCTTCCCTGCCCGTGAGCCACAAAAACAGAACAGCCTGAAATCGGATTTCAGGCTGTATTTTGTTGCACAATAATAACAATCTTCTATTACTTCTTAAGGGTCTTTACGCGAATATTGCGGTCGTTCATCAGC
Source organism: Oscillospiraceae bacterium (assembly GCA_051882595.1). Lineage (GTDB taxonomy): Bacteria > Bacillota > Clostridia > Oscillospirales > Ruminococcaceae > CAG-115. Next base: position 34,018 of record JBJESD010000074.1, read on the forward strand.
ATGGTGATGTTTGCACACTGCTGAATCGCCGCGTCGTCGTTGCCCTCCATGACGGTCGTTCTCAGCATCATTACTGCGCTGCGGATTGACTCCTCTACCGCCTTAAGCTCGGGCACGCTTACCGGGTCGCTGTAACGGATAGTGTCGCTGAGCTTCTCAACAGCAGAGCCGCAGGGTCTGCCCATGCACATATTGCAAAGCGATGTCATATCGACCTTAAGTCCGTCGATAAAGGATGTGTCCACCATAACGGCTATCTCAGCCTGCTCGACAAGCTCTCTTGCCTCTGTGGTGCCGATAAGTCCGATTGCGGCGGCTGCAACAATAACTATCTCTACAACCGCAACTACCCACCAGCCTTCGCCATCATCCAGAAACGCTCCTGCGATAAGACAGATAAGCGTTACGACAGTCTGTACGCCAAGATAGATATATCCGATGCGGAAAATCGGGAAGCCGTAGACCTTGCTCTTTAACTCGGCGCTGTTGTCCTTAAAGGCGACCTCCATAAACAACAGCTGTGCCGCTATCGCGATAAGCTCAAACACATAGCCCATCCACGAAATAACGCTTTTGTCAAAGGGAATGATAAGAATTATCAGTGTGAATACTACCGCGAGAATGGCGGCTGTGATATATCTTGTCGTTTTGTTTACCATATCAGTTCTCCTTACTCTGCGTCAGGCTTTTTTGCGCCGCAGTTGTCACAGAATTTAGCCGTTATGCCTGTTCTGCCGCAGGTGCAGTCCCATGTTTCGGCAGGCTCGGGTTTCTTTGCGCCGCAGTTGTCGCAGAACTTCGCAGTTATGCCCTTTCTGCCGCACGCGCAGTCCCATGCGGGAGCAGGCTCGGGTCTCTTTGCACCGCAGTTGTCGCAGAACTTCGCGGTTATTCCCGTTCTGCCGCACGCGCAGTCCCATGCAGCGGCAGGCTCGGGTCTCTTCGCACCGCAGTTGTTGCAGAACTTCGCCGTAATGCCGCGCTGACCGCAGGAGCAGTCCCACGCATCGGCAGGCTCGGGTCTTTTCGCGCCGCAGTTGTTGCAGAACTTGCCGGAAGCTTTCTGACCGCAGGAGCACTCCCATGTATCGGTGATAGTCGCCGCAACGCCTGCGCCCATGTCCATCGAAGCATTCGTGATAGGAGCGATAGCGTCGCGCGTCATGTTGATAACGCCGCCCATTGTGCCAAGTGCGATGCCAAGACCGGCAACATCGCCTATGCCGCCGCCGACTCCGCCGCCGTCGCCGCCCATGTTCTCCATTGCGGCAATGCCGACCTGACGTGCGGTCTCCTGCTGGTATGTATAGCCCTTCATGCGCATCTCGTCTGCTTCTGCCTGCGCTCTGAGACGATAAGCCTCCGCCTCGCCCTGTGCCTTGATCATCTCAAGCTGGGCAGCTGTGCGCGCTTCTACAAACTGGCGCTCTGCGCTTGCCTCTGCGGTCGCCTTGAGTATCTCCTCCTGACGAACGTTGAGGAATGCCTCGGCGTGCTGCTCCCTCATGCGCTTGAAGTTGGGGTCGTCATCGGGGGTCTGGAGCGTGGTTACATAAAACTCCGGCATATACAGACCGTATTCATCCAGTATCGGATTGATCTGCTGCTTGAGTGTTTCGGAGATCTCGTCAAGGTGAGCGTCCACCTCAAGAATGTTGATCTTGTTCTCGGTGATAGCCTTTGCAAGGTTGGACTTCACCTTTGTCATGATCATCGGCTTGAACATCGAGATGCTCTGATTGTTTGTAATGCAGCGTCCGTTAACCGGAACATCTATCCTCTTGCTGCAGGACGGACAAGTATACTCCTTAACGTTCTTATCCACTGTCAGCATATGGCTGCAGGACGGGCAGGGGAACTGTACAGTATTGCCAAGGCTGTCGCTTGCAAGTCCTCCTGTCGTTCCGACAAGCTTAATAAGCAGCTTTCTGGAGTCCTTTACGCGCAGGCTGAAGTTGCCGCACGCGCCTATCTCTATATGCAGTCCCGTAGCCGGGTCAAACAGGCGCACCTTGCTGTCCGTGCCCCACTTGATGCCCATTTGTACGGTCTGATTGATGAAGTATACCTCGGAGTGGAAAATGGTGTCGGCGTTTGTGGGCAGCTTATACAGCTCCTCAAGCAGGGGGATGTTCTGCGTTGTCAGAGTGTAGCGGCCTGCGCCGAAGAGGTCAAGCGCCTTTCCGTCGCGGAAGAATATAGCCTCCTGCGACTCGTGAACGATAAGCTGTGAGCCGAGGTTGAAATCCTCGATAGGATGCTTCCACACAAAGGTGCTGTTGTCGCCCTCGTACTTGATGACGCTGGCAATGCCCTTTTTGGAGATCTTCTCCTTGCCGATCTGCTGCTGGACATCTATCCTTGTGTCGCACAGCGGACAGGTGTACTCCTTGGCGTTCTTGTCCGCGGACAGCCTGCAGCTGCAGGACGGGCAGGAGAACTGCACAAGATTGCTCATGCTGTCTATGTCGCACACATTATTGTGGCACACGGGACACTTAGCGTTTTCGCCCTTGCGCTGGTCGTAGATGACATCATTTCCGCAGTGAACGCATACCCTTGATGTAAGCGACTCCGTGCGGACATCAATGATATGTCCGCAGGAACAGGTAATCTTCTTTTTTGCGAAGATGAATGTCGAAGCCTCGGCATATTTGCCGCAGCTGGGACACTCGATAACAAACTTTGCCATATATTACCTCCTGAAGTGAAAAATATAAGCCGAAATCATGCCGCAATCGGCGAGAATGTTATTCTATCGGGTTTCCGTCCGCGTCCCTCGTGGTTTTGCCGAGGAACAGCAGTATGCAGTCCACAAGCGACCATAAATATGTTATAATCGCGCCGTAGCCTGTCATAGTAAGCACAATGCGCAGGATGCCCCTCTTTTTATGTCCGAGATAAAAATCGTGTATACCGAAGGTTCCGAAAAAGAACGCAAGCGCTATCGCTATCCATTTTGACTTTGGATTGGAATATGTGGGCACGCTGTAATTGTTGGTCTGCTGAGGATAATAGCCGTTGTTGATATCCCATGCCGAGCGCGACTCTACTACCTCGAAGTAGAACACTGCCGCCTGGGAGTTGTCTATCCAGAACACTGCACGGTACTGACCGGTCTGTACCTTAGAGCCGTCGCTGCCGTGCAGGATTATTCCCTGAGAAAATCTGTCATAGCTGCTTTGTACATCAAGGAAAATCTCATCGCTGTTAAGCACATTGCCGCTTGGGTCGAAAATCGCATATCCGAGCTTTGCCTGTCCATTATAGCCGATAGGCTGTCTTAAGTAAATCTGGAACATTACAACGGAATACTGCGCCATATCAATGGTAGAGGAAAGCGAACCTGCAGGCCAGAGGTCGTTGACGTCGTTTGTTCCCATTGCCCCGACTCTGCTGATGATAGATGGACCCGTATGCGCCGCAACAGTGGACTCGAACGTAACCAGTCCCAACGGAGCGGAGGTTACCGGCGAGGACGCGGGCTTTGAGTCGCCCAGTATCTTTCCGATACCGCGCACGAGGTCCTGTCTGAAGCCGATTTTGCCCATATCCTGACCCTGAAGATTTCTGAACTCCGAGGGCATTGCATATGCGTCCATATCGCAGTAGCAGGGGATAAGGGTCTTTTCCCTGTCGCTGCCCATAAGGTCGAGATAACGGCTCCATTCGTTCTTTACCCACACGGCTTCAAAATGCTCCGGGCGTGTACCGATGGCAAGCATTACCTTTGCGCTGTTCAGCGCGGCGAATATGTAAGGCTCGTACTCCTGTCCGAGCTTATCCTCGAGTGTTATGCGTGCGAAGAATACCTTGTAGCCCTTTTCGGTAAGCGCGTCATAGATATCCTGCGCCATAACGCTGTCCTTTGTGCGCTGTCCGTCCGCGCCTGTTTCCTTGTAGCAGATGAATACGTCGTAGGGCTCGACATTGTTTACCACCCTCAGTATATCGCGCTGGAGATCGTCGATCGCCTTTGCCTCTGCGCAGTACATCTGGCGAGTGCTGGCGTCGGAATACTTTAAGGTATTAATATAGCTTTCGTCATCATAGATACTCTTGAACGAGGTTCTGTGACAGGTCGGGATCTTCTCCTTGGTGCGCGGATCGTCAACATACTCGATACCGTATTTACAAAGGCATATTCCCCAGTAAGCCTCGGCTTCGTTCGGAAAATCCGCAATAATGCTTTCGTACAGCGCCTCCGCCTTGTCAAACTCACTGTTTATTCTTAGGCTGTTGGCGCGGTTGAACAGGTTGACCTTTTTCTCGTCATCCGCCCCGGCAACGGTCTGGCTGGTGCCGCAGTAATCGCACTGAATTACCTTCATGCCCTGAACAACGTCAAGGTCGCCGCCGCACATTTTACACTTGAATACCGCCATATTAATATCTCCCAAATCATATATTGACTAAGACATAATTACCACAATATGTGCGCTAACTATGCCAATACATTATATAGTATAACATTCGCTGTAATTTATGTCAAGCAGAATGTGCGCCGATTATCCAAATTTCGTCATAAAATACAAATCCGGATATTGTCTTTTGTAAAAGCAGTCACTGCCTGTTCCCTGCTTTCGTGTAGGGGCGATAATAAACATTTTTTGTCGGAGATGAGCAAAAAGTGTTGACAGGGAATAGGTTTTGCTATATAATTATATCATGCATATCCAATCGCAAGGCTCCTTCTTCGCTGCTCAAAGCGAGCAAAAGCGGATTCGGTTCATCCGCCGCGGCAGGGCTTTTCGGCTGAGTGCATAATCAATCGGTAACGGTAATTTTGAAAAGGAGTGGCTATCATGTCAAATTCACTTATCAGCCGCCGAATCGGAAAAAACGATATGCTCAGTGTAGTAATACTGGCACTGATAACGATCGTTATTGCGGCGTCAACCTATGGACAACGGTGGACAGCATGAGAGAGCTTGATGAGCTTTCGGAGGATATGGCTGTCGCAGAAGAAATGCTGGAGATGGACGACGGCACATTTTTTGACGCTGAAACGCGCAAGGATGTCGAGTCGGCGCTAAAGGTCGTACACACTCTTAATGTGATTAACCCGATAGATATCGTTCTTTACTCGTTGATCGGCATTATGGGCATACTGATGATTTTTCGCGTGCGGTTTTCGTTTATCGTATCGCTGATATCCGTGATACTCACGACGATAACGTTTATATTCTACGCGGTGGCGCTGATAATCAACGGAGGCTTTGAAGGTTTTGCCGACACGGTAGAGGGCGGAATATTCGTTGTACTTGTGCGTATCGCGGTTATCAGAATGCTTATCGGCTCCGTTATTGCGACGGCAGGAAACAACGAGCCTGCTCCTGCGCCGTATGTTGCTCCTCCATCCAGCTTTGCGCCGCTTACTCCCACAGATCGCAGCGACAATGCGGTTGACCCCGTGACCGGTCAGAGCACCTCTATTCCTCCGATGCTGCAAAAGGGACAGAATGTACATTCCTCTGCCGCTATGCAGAGTGTTACGCCTGTTCCCCCTGCCGCTCAGGGACAGAGTGACGCCGGTGCACAGCCCGACTGGCAGTGCCGCGGCTGTGGATTTATCAACTCCGCAAAGAACGACACCTGCACATTCTGCTCCAGCAAGAGAGAATGAGCGCTTAATGCACCGCACTTTCAGCGGACATCTACCTGACTGCGCTGCTGCGGTTTACATTGCATAACACAACAAATCCCGTCAGAGCCTTGTACGGCTCTGATGGGATTTTCATTTTATAATCATGCTGAGCAAATCAGACTATTCGGACTTTATCAGCAGCAGCTCTCCGTCAAGCTCCGCCGCGCAGGTGTATTCGCCCTCGTCAAACAGCGTGGTGGTCGCCTTTGTTTTTCCGAACACCGTAAACTCCGATACGCGCGATACTCCGTCAAAATAGCGGTACGCCGCGCCGTACCTGTCAGTGCCGATGTACATTGCATTAAGGCTGCAAAGCTGTATCTCGCTTCCCTGCGCAAGAGTGACTACCCTTGACGCCGAGCTTGTCTCCGATACTCCGTTTTCTCCGTTTGTGTACAGTGTGAGGCTTATCAGCGAATCGGACGTCGCGGCGCACAGCGCGCGGTTGCCGCTGACAATTCCGCTTGCCGCCCTGAGCTCGGGCACGACAGGGCTTTCCTGCGTGATATCCACCGCCATAAGCACTCCGCTGTCGCCGATGATATACAGAAATCCGCCGCGCATATCAAGCGATTTTACCTCGCCGCCGAGGTTCTGAATGACCGCAACCGTCTGAAAATCAATTCCGCGCAGATACACCGCCGTGCCGTTCTCGGATTTCTCTGCGGTGGCGGTCATCGCCTGAAAACGCGCGATATCAAGCGTGCTGTCGGTGAGGGAAGCCTCCTCGAACTCGGCAGTGAATGTATCCGCCACATTGCAGGCTATAAGCTCTCCCGTCGGCATTGTTACGGGCTCGTACGTCTTGCTGTGCTTACTTATCAGCACAGCGCCCGACTCTGTCTTCATCGCAGCGAAGAACTCCTCCGCGCCCGAGAACATCGGGTCGCCCAGAGCCGCCGCGCTCTTAAGCAGAGAGCCGTCTCTAAGGCTGAAGCAGCCGTACACCGCATAGGAGCAGCCCTGCGACTCGCACAGTATAACCTCCTGCGGCGGCAGCAGAAGCGCTGCTCCGTCGATACGATACCCCGGGAGATAGCAGTCGGTCTGCTGTACGCTGAACGTCTTACTGAACTGCGGAGTGTACACCGTGCCGAACGAAATCTTGTCATCCGACGCATATACATCGGTCAGCATTCCGCACTGTTCGGCTGTGTAAAGCGTTTTGCCGCTGCTGTCAAAGGACATTATTCCAACGCTGTCGGCGCCCCGATACACTGCGTTAAGTCGGTCCTCTCCCTCAATAAGCTGAATAAACTCGGCGCCCTCGGGCGGAACAATGGTGCACACCGCTTCGGCTTCGCCGCCGACCGCCTCATATCCGGTGATAAGGTCCGGCTCTGCCGAGAATGCGCGGTCGTCCAGATAGAACACACCCAGCTGCTCCAGCCCCTGCGGCTTTTGTATCAGCATATCTCCGAAAACCACGCTGTCGCAGCTTTCGTATGCTGCGGCAGCCTCTCCGCCGAGCCTGCCGCTGTTATAGGCGTTGTGAATACGCGTGAATATCTCCTGCTCGTTTTCGGCATAGTATGCCGTCACAGGCGGCTCTTCCTTTGTGCCGATGCCGAATACGCTCATTGCCGCACTTAACCCAATCAGTACAGCCGCGCCTATCGCGCCTGCTATGATTTTGCCGCTATGGCGGTTTACGGGCTTATCCTCGTCGTAAAATCCGTCAAAGCCCTCCCTGCCGACATACTCCTTTTTCGGCTGCTGGCGCGCTGCGCCATCGGGAATTACATCGGATTTTGCTTCGCTTTGCGGCTTTGCTTTCTGACGTGCGGTAAGGATAGCGTCATTTTCCTCGACTTCGTCATCATGCTCCGGTTCGTCGGCAGGCTCGGATTCATCGTCCGACACGGCTTCTTCGTACTGCTCCGGTTCGGCGGAGGGCTCGTATTCCTCCGATACATCCGGCAGAGGCTGCTCGTCGTACTCCGATGGCTGCTCGGCTTCTTCCGTCAAAGGCGCAGGCTTTTTTTCGATGCGCATGGTGAGCGTGCGCTCCCACATCTGCCGCGCCGTATACAGCATTCTTGTATAGTCCTGCGAGGTGAGCCCCGATTCCTCCAGCGTGACTATGAGGTGCTGGAGATTCATGGCAGGATTGCTCTCGATTTTATCGATAGCAGCCTGCGGCGCGTCGCAGCCCTTAAGCAGGTACAAAAACTCTGCCGAGCCTATTCCCAGCGCCCTTACCCTGTTGAGAAAGGTGAATGCGTCAAGCTCGGGAATGACGCTGTCGTCATCTCTGAGGCATACCGAGATATTCTGGGGCATAACGCTCTCCGGTATAACCTTTTCTGTCATATAATCGTAAATCTGCGAAACCGTCAAGCGTTTCACCTCCTTTTGGGAATATGCGGTACGTCAATCCAGCGCAAACGCTTCCAGCACGCGCCTTATCTTTTTGTTTACAGCAGAAGCGGACAGCCCGATATACTGGGAAATCTCCTCGCTTGTGCATTTGCCGCCGATATACAGCGCGGTTATCAGCCGCACCGTATCGGACAGGCGGTTGAACTCCTGCTTGATGTCTACGCCGTAGTCGTTGGGCATAAGGTGCTCCTTGTCGTAGAGTATCTCTATCCCCTCGGCAGCGTACATCCTGAACTTTGCCTTTATCTTGCCGCACAGGGTCTTCATCATGTGCAGACGGAACGCAGCCTCGGTATGCAGCCTGCCTATCGCGGCAAAGGTGCTTTTAACCGTGCTGCAGATGACCTCTACCGCGTCGGTATCGTCCGCAAGCGAATAATAGGCGGTATAGTACATCTCGCGGTATATCGTTTCGTACAGGTGCGCAAAGGCTTTCATATCCCCGTTCGCTGCCATCTCCCGAAGCTCTCTGTACTCCTCTTTCTCCATCACTCTCATACCTTTCCTTTGACTTACGGGCGAACTGCGGCAGTTTTCCTGAGCGCGGAAAAGCCGCCGTTCGCTGCCATCTCCCGAAGCTCCCGGTACTCCTCTTTTTCCATCACTCTCACACCTTTCCTTTGACTTACGGGCGAACTGCGGCAGTTTTCCTGCCGATATCTGCGTTGCGCTTCAATTCTCGGAGAGCGCGGAAAAGCCGATACTATGTTCTTTTTCAGCATTGGCTCATTAACCCACAGCTATTCGATATCAATAAAAAATCTCTTCATAGGCGTGCCGTTCGCTGTCGTTATGCGGTCGAACACTCCGCCGTTTGCTACGATAGTTCGCTCGCTTGCGAGGTTGTCCGCATCACAGCACAGCAAAACGCGCTTAAGCCCCAGCGCCCTGCAATTCAGCAGATTAAGCCGCAGCATCTCCTTTGCGTAGCCTCTGCGCCTGTCGGAGGGCCTTACGGAGTAGCCGATGTGCCCTGCCCACTCGCTCAGCGCCCGATTGTCAAGGCTGTGCCGCAGGTCGATTATTCCCACAAGCCTGTTATCGGGCTTTCGCACCGCAAGATAGGTATCCGACACAACATACCCTGTCGGGCAGGTCTCGGGTGAGGATAGCTGAGCGGTATGCTCCAGCCACTCCATAGCGGAACTGCATTTGCGCAGGTCGCCGCAGCCGCCCATGCACTCGGTAGGGTCATGCTCGAGGAACTCGCTGCGATACTGCATGATCTGCCCCGAGAACTCCGCACAGGGGCGTATCAGTTTGATTTCGTACATAATGCTCCGGTTATTTTACACAGCGAACAAATCCCGCCGTGAGTATTATCGGCGCAGCCGGCTAGAGTTGCCGGCTGCGCATAAATGCCATTTTTCAACACATTGCCGCGGTACGGCGAATCAGACCGAAATCACTCCTCGGCGGATGCAACTACCGCAATGCCAAGCTCCTTAAGCTGCTCTTCCGATACAACGGAGGGCGCCTCGCTCATAAGCTCGCTTGCGTTCTGAACCTTGGGGAATGCGGTGACATCGCGCAGGCTGTCGCAGCCGCACATTAGCATTGCAAGCCTGTCAAGACCGATGCCTGCGCCGCCGTGAGGGGGAGCACCGTACTTGTATGCGTCCACAAGGAAGCCGAACTTCGCTTCTATCTCCTCATCGGTAAGTCCCAAAGATTCGAACATCTTCTGCTGCAGCTCATAATCGGTGATTCTGATAGAACCGCTGGAAAGCTCCGTGCCGTTCAGCACAAGGTCATACGCCTTTGCATAAACCTTTTCGGGGTTGGTGTCAAGGTACTGCAAGCACTCGTCCATAGGCATTGTGAACGGGTGATGCATAGCGTCCCAATGACCTGTTTCCTCGTTCCATTCAAAGAACGGGAACTCGGTTATCCACAGGAACTTAAACTCGCCCTCGGGGATAATATCCAGCTGCTTTGCGACCTTCAGACGGAGCGCGCCCAGCGTGGGCAGAGTAACCTTATTCTTATCCGCAACGATAAGCACAACATCTCCCTTTTCCGCGCCGAGGAAGCTGAGTATCTTATCAAGCTCGCCCTCGCCCATAAACTTGCCGAAGGAGCAAGCGGGAGCGTCATCAACCCATCTCACAAACGCAAGACCCTTTGCGCCTATGCCCCTGACATACTCGGTCAGCTTGTCTATCTCTTTCCTTGTAAGGACGGAAGCCGCATTTTTCGCAACTATCGCACGTACGGAACCGCCGTCAGCAATTGCCGAGGTGAACACGCCAAAGCCGCAGTCCTTCACCAGGTCGGAAATGTTCTGAATTTCCATACCAAAGCGAATATCGGGCTTGTCGGAACCGTACTTTTCCATTGCGTCCACATATTTCATTCTGGGCAGGGGCATATCAATGTCCTTGTTAAGCAGCTCGCTGAACAGCTTGCGGATAAAGCCCTCCGCCATATCCATAACATCGTCCATATCCACAAAGGACATTTCAAG
>JBJESD010000075.1:0-2571 GCA_051882595.1 Oscillospiraceae bacterium
AGAAGCCGTCTGGAAATGGGCAATCGGGAGCTTATTCCGCTTCAGGTGCAGGTCGCAAAAGACCCGACGCTTGCCGTGGAAACGCTCAAGGATCTGCTTAACATTGAGGTGCTTAATCAGGCGCTCATCAACGGTCACACCGAGCTTTACGGAAAGCTGGAGGATCTGGCGGCTTCTCTTTATGTAAAGCCGGAGGAGCTTGTTCAGGAAATACAGAACCAAGAGCAGCAGAACACGATGTTCAGCGGCCATGAGTTTTACGATGTTCTCCGCGATATCGCAAAGACAACAACCGATCCTACTACAAAGGAGATAATCGGAAATCTGCTTAAATCCCTTAACTTTGCACAGAATAAAAACGAGATACTCGGTGCGCTCAGGGCAAACATGAAATTCCTGTCCGAGTACTTTTCACCGAACGAAAAGCTCTCATCAAAGCTGATGAACCTCTCCCGTCAGTGGGGAGCGGATGACGCGGAGCAGTATTTCGACTATCTCAAATCGGAAACCCTTACGATACTGAAGGATGTAAGCGGCAGTCTGCTTAACGATGATAAGACGCAGATGCTGATTCCGCTGATAATCCACAATCTGTCGCGCTACAACAACAGCCCGTATATGTGCAAGGAGTATTTCAACCTGCTGCTGTCGCAGACATCCTCGGGCACGCTGAGAGAGTCGCTGAAAAACTCCTTCGGCAGATTATACAGCGCGCTGTTCGGGAAAAAGGATGCGAACGACCTGCACACTGCGCAGAGCAATCAGCAGTCCACAGAGATACCTTTAGATAATTATACTACAAATCTTCAACAAAATCAACCATTTCAGAGCAATTCTGAAGAGAAAAATTCAAATTTCTTACCCCCTGAAAATGATATTCAGCAGAATGTAGAAACTGCCAACGACGATTTTGGTGAAATCGACGAACTGACGGGTTATAATAAATTCCTGCATGATACAATGAGCGAAAAGAGCTTTATGCCAATGCTCAAACACAGCGGATATAATATCGAGCGGCTTATGTCTGCCTACTCTCGCGGAAAGGCAAGCGGCATGGAAACTCTGGAAAAAATGGTAACCGGTCTGTTCGTAAACGACGAAAGCGACGAGCAGGCAGAAGCTGTCGCCCGGGACTTCTCCAAGATCAACACCATGCAGGAGGCGATCGACAAGCTCAACGAGCTGCTGCGCGCCATGCCGGATATTCCCATAAGAGAGCGGCTGTACGGCGCGTTTGTGGATATCATAGAGCAGATGTCCGTGCGAAATGAGCTTCCCCAGCACGGAGTGCGTCCGCCGGTAAGCTCGACCCTCGATTCCCTGACCGAGTTTATCGAGGAGAACATCAATCATCCTGCGCTGAAATCCCTCGACAGCTTCAATGCGACAAACCTGCTGCAAAGCCTGCTTAATGCGCCGGGAGTATTCACGCCGCTGGCTCACTATATCCTGCCGCTTGATGTGGACGGCACAAAGGCATTCGGCGAGCTGTGGGTGGACAACGACGAAAACAATCCCAACAACACGCCCGGAACACAGCGCAACTATCACCTTTTCCTGACGTTTGACATCGAAAGCATAGGTCGTTTCGAGGTGGATCTGTACGCTCTGGGAGAGGATGTTAACCTCACGCTGCTTTATCCGCCGAGGTTCGAGTCCCGTGTAGAGCCAATGAAAGGACGCATAAACAAAATCATAAACAACATCGGCTATCACGCAAAGACTTTTGAAACCGCACCGCTGAAATCACCGCACAACCTCACCGAGATATTCCCGAAGATACTTGACAGGCGCACAACGCTTAACACAAGAGTATAGGAGGTACATAATGAACAGAAAGCATCCTAAAGCTCCTGCAAACAACAAGCGCATATACGGGCAGAATGCCGCAGTTGCGCTGAAATACAATCCCGATATGAGCTATGCTCCCGTCGTGGTCGCGTCCGGTCTTGGCGAGCTTGCCCAGCGCATTGTCAACATCGCCGACGAATCCGGCGTGCCCATATACCGCGACGACAGCGTTGCCGCACTGCTTGTTATGCTCAACGCAGGCGAAACCATACCAAAAGAGCTTTACCAGATAGTGGCTGCCATCTACGCAGAGGTGGTATATACTGCTAACGATATGCGAAAAAAATAACGCGTATCTGCAAAATGCCTGCGGACATAATACTTATGGATGCCTCGGATGGTTCCGCGGCATCTTTTTTTGAGAAAGGATGATTTTATGTATAAGCAGCCTTCACCCGAAAAAGTACAGCGCATCAACAACAGACTACGAAGTATTATGTCTACCGTGCCGAGCGAAACAGATCCGCAGGGAATGTATACCGGCGTGCCGGAAAACCCTTACGAAGTACCTGTTCAGGACGCGGATGACCTGTGAGCCACATTTGTCAGCAAAGGCACACAGGCAGCGAGTTTGACGGATAGCCCCTAAACTCGCTTACAGCAAAAAGACCCACACCGTGATGTCATACATCGGGTGTGGGTCTCAGTCTGTCGAAAAAGTCCCTTTGGGACTTTTCCGACAGGTTCTCCGCAAAAGCGGAGGTCGGAATGGCTAACGCC
>JBJESD010000076.1:0-2567 GCA_051882595.1 Oscillospiraceae bacterium
GCCTCCGGTCGGAATCGAACCAACGACACGAGGATTTTCAGTCCTCTGCTCTACCAACTGAGCTACAGAGGCACAATCGCCAAAGGCGATTGGCGACCCGGATGGGACTCGAACCCACGACCTCCGCCGTGACAGGGCGGCGTTCTAACCAACTGAACTACCGGGCCATATGGTGGGAGTTACAGGGCTCGAACCTGTGACCCTCTGCTTGTAAGGCAGATGCTCTCCCAGCTGAGCTAAACTCCCATTTAGCAGTCATTCACTTGAGTTTTTTTGCTCTCGTTCCTGACGACTATTATATTATACACGTTTACCGTTTGTTTGTCAAGCATTTTTTCAAAACTTTTTCAAAAAAGATGTCATTTGAGCAAGTTCAACATTTCCTCTGTTGAAAACTCATATTTCTTATTGCAAAAGTGACAACAAACCTCGGTTTTCTGCTGTTCTGCTGCAAGCTTTTCTATCTCCTCCCTGCCCATACTTATAAGAACCTTTTCTGTTCTTTCCCTAGAGCAATCACAGTGATATACTGCCTCCCAACTGTCCAGCACCTCTGCACCAAGACCCTCTAGCGCCATCATCGCGATTTCCTCCGGCTGCATCCTTTTTTCAAGCATTGCGCTGATGGAATCCATGCTGCCGAGATTTCTCTCAATAACATCCACCGCCTTATCCACTACCGGCGGTACAAGCTGAACCATATAGCCGCCTGCCGCCTTAACGGAAGCATCATCATCAAACACTATTCCAAGCGCGCATACGGTAGGAATCTGCTCGCTTATCGAATAATATGCAGTTATATCGTCCGCAATATTTCCGGACACCAGCGGTATCTGACCGACATACGGCTCCTTAAGTCCCATATCCTTTACAACGGTGAGGAAGCCATCGCTGCCGACGCAGCCCACAACATCCAGTCCTCCGTCCGGCTTCTGCGCAAGCTGAACCTTGCTGTCGCCGGCGCAGCACTTTACGTTGCCCCAGTTATCCGCAACGACCATAAGCGTTCCGGCAGGGCCTCCGCCGTTTACTCTCAGGGTGAGGGTATCTCCGTCGCTCTTAAGCATTGCTCCCATGATTGAGCCTGCGGTAACCATTCTACCCAGCGCGGCAGTGACCACAGGAGTAGCCTCGTGCAGACGCTGAAGCTCTCTTACCATATCGGTCGAATCAATTGCCGAGCACAATACGCTTCCGTCCTCGGACAGCGTTCTTACTATCTTTCCCATGTCTCTATCTCCATTATATGCAGTATATTGATTTTTTGTTAACCCTAGATTTTATCGTCCCGACGCAGGCTTTTGCAAAAATGTGAACAATAACCGCTCCTGAATGCTTCAGAAGCGGCTCGGACATCATAGCAGCAATTTGCCTCAGATCTTTCTTGCAGCGAACAAAAGCTTCTCGCTTTTTTCGCAGGGAGCCTGCGTCGTCAAATACTCGTACACATCCAGCAGCTCGAACCCTGCTTTTATCAGCATTTCGGTCAGCCGCTCCTGTGAAAGAGCTATCTCGCGGAAGCTCTCGCCGCCCCTGTCATAGCTGCCGTCGTCGTTCTCGTAGAACAGATCAAGCTCTATTCCCACGCTGTCATCGGCGGCGCAGTATTCATTCTTCCACACGCAATATACTCCATCCACGTCATAGACGAACGTATTCTGCGCCAAAACATAACGGTGCTTGTAGATGGTATTGACGTCGAACAGGAACAGTCCGCCGCTGTTCATATTCGCTGCGGTTCTGCTAAAGCAAAGCTGAATATCCTCGGCACTGTCGAGATGATTGATGCTGTCAAGCGTTGACACGGTGATATCCACCGCACCATAGAGGTCAGTCTGCGTCATACTCTGGCAGATATACTGTATGCCGACGCACGGCTTTGATGAGGCTATCGTAAGCATCATCGGAGAAGCGTCCGAGGCGATGATATCATAACCCAGCTGCGCGAGCCGTGTTGTAAGGTTTCCCGTACCGCAGCCCATATCCAGAAGCAGCCTGCCGGGTGCACCGTATTTCTCAATCAAGCTGTTATAGTATGCCGCGATCTCGTCATACGGAACATTCACCGTAAGCAGGTCATAGACCTCGGCAAACTCGCCGTAGCCCGACATTACTTATCATCCTTCATTCTGTCGAACACAATTTTGTAGCCGCCTGCCGCCTGATAGTTGAGCGTTTTGTTTACGCGGCTGATGGTCGCTGTGCTTGCGCCGGTCTGCTTTACTATCTCGTTATAAACGCAGTCCTCGGTCAGAAGCCTTGCAACGTGCAGGCGCTGAGAAATGGCTTTAAGCTCCTGCGGAGTGCAGAGATCCTCAAAAAAAGCATAGCAGTCGTCAACAGATTCCAGCGTAAGAATTGCCTTGAACAGATAATCCATATTAGCGTCTTTGATCATAACATCCTCCATAATTACTATTCATTGTAGGTACAGTATGTAAATCACTGCTCCTATTTTATCACAATAAAGCTAAAAAGTCAATAGACTAGTCCGTAATTAATTAAATAATTGGGTCAAATGCAAAAGTAAATGCAAAAAACCGGTGAAAAATGTTGCAATAACCCTT
>JBJESD010000077.1:0-44106 GCA_051882595.1 Oscillospiraceae bacterium
ATCGTGAACGAACACCACCGCATACCCCTGCGCGATAAGGATATCTCCGATAAGCTCGCGCTTTATCTCGAGCGAAAGCATCGCGCCGAGAAAATCCCTGTGGGAAAGGCTGTCGCACTTTCTGAAATAAAACGTCAGCGGCGTGATAGGAAAGATATCGCACGGCTCAAGCTCCTGCGCGTATGTATCCTGTACAAAGCCGCAGACCACCCTTGCCGCACCGTCATATCCGCCGTAAAACAGCGGACGCTGATTTGCCGAATTCTCCGCCACCACTGCCTCGCGCTCGTTGAGGAATGCCGAGAACCTCGGCACTCCCGACTTTGCGCTGAGCCTTTGAAGGTCGGAGATATGCGCGCTGAGAAAGCGCTCATCCTCATTCAAAAACGAAAAAGCCACTATCAGTCAAACTGCTCGTATTCTACCAGATCTCCCTGAAGGCTTACGTTCTTGGGTGTAACGGTGTAGGTGCAGCTTGCGATCTTCTCCATCTTGCCGTCGATAACCGCGATAACGCCTGTCATGAAGTCAACGATCCTCATTCTTGCCTCTGCGGTAACGTTGTCGAGATTGAGGATAACGATAGCGTTCTCCTTGAGGAATCTTACCGCCTCTTTCATGATCTCGTCGTAGTTCTTGGGCTTGAGCACTACCAGTGTAGAGCCGCTGTGTGCGCCTCCGTGCATGCTGATCACCTTCTCGCTGCTTCTTGAAGAGAACTTGGGGGCGATATCCGCCTCTGCCTCTGTCACTGCGGAAGAGGAAGTGTCTACATACTCCTCGTAATCCTCCGCATACTCGTCGTCAGACTGACGAAACCTTGAGAATAAATCTGTCAATGCCATAATATTTTCCTCCCAATTATTTCGGGACGGTCAGACCGTTCCCTTGTATTTTCTATATCCGAACAAGCCGGAGCCTATTCGGATAATTGTGGCCCCATATCTGATGGCTGTCGCATAATCCCCCGACATACCCATAGATAACGTATCGAAATGTGCGGCTTCGCCTGAGTGTGCCTGCACCTCTTTAAAAAGCTGCTGCATATTTGCATACAGCTCCTCGGGGCAGCCGGGCGGCGGAATGGTCATAAGACCTCTGAGCCTGATGTTAGGCAGCTGTGACACCTCTGCGCAGAAAGCTTGTACATCCCCGGGGGCAATGCCGCCCTTTGTAAGCTCGCTGCCGATATTGACCTCTGCCAATATATCCATGACGCTTCCGTTTTTTAATGCGCGGCGGTTTATCTCCTCTGCCAGACGCATACTGTCCACGGAATGAATCATTGTGACCTTATCAATTATGTACTTGACCTTGTTGGTCTGAAGCCCGCCGATAAAATGAACCTCGGCAGGCTTGTAGCTGTCGCGCTTTTCCAGAAACTCCTGAACGCGGTTTTCTCCAAGAAGCTCCACGCCAAGACCGATCGCATGATTTATCCTGTCGGGGTCAACCGTCTTGGTGACCGCCATAAGCCTTACATTATCGGTTCTTCCGGCATCTGACATTGCCTGCTTTATATCTGCGCAGATACGGCGGTAGCTTTCCTCGATATCGGAAAAGCTTGTCTGCGTGTTACTCAATAACTCTTCCATCATGAAGATCCTTGCCCTCTGTTACGATTTCATCATACAGCTTAAGATAGCTGTCATCCGCCTCCTGTGAGCAGATGACGTAATCCTCCGCCCAGTAGATAACATTGATTTTTTTGAATACAAGGCTGCTTCCGCGCACAACAAACACGCCGCGCTGTTCCTGCTCGTCAAGACGTATGGCGGCTCTGGGAACTCTCAGTCCGCCGTAGCTGCTGACAGCAAGCTTGAAATGCGCTGTGCGTCCGCCGACCACCGCAGAGTTAAGCCTGTCGCATTCGAAAACATAAACTGCGGTGTTGTCGCCGCGTTTTGTATCGTTTACCGCAACCACCTTCGCCTTAAGCGGAGTATTCTGCGAGCCAACGCGCAGGTTGACCGTGCTGCCCTCGTACACGCCGAACAGCTTGGTGCTGTCAAGCACCGCCGCAACGCGCCATGTATAGTCCGCGATAAGCTTTCCTACGGCATTTCCGCCGGACGAAATATCCGGATTTGCGACTATCTCTTCTATTTTATCGGCGGTAATGGTGTCCGCAGAGTCAAACGTAAGCTTGTCCTCGTAGCCGTCCACATCGCTGACGAAGTAGCCCGTGCTGTTTGCATAAATGGTCTGAACATCGCCCGAAAGCTGCGCCTTAAGCCGTGTTCTCTCCTGCTCGAGCAGGGAGATCTTCTCGGAATAGCCGCTGCTCTCGCCCTTGGCTATCTCGCGCTTGCTGAGCGCCTCGAGCATACGGCTCTCGTACTCTGCCGCTGCGGTGTAATCCTTGCTGACTATCATATCCACCAGCGACGAGTGCACCATATTTATCTGGCTGGTTATGGTATCCAGCTGGGAATTATCCGTGCCGATAAGCTTTTCAGCCTCGCGCAGGACGGCGATCTGCTCATCCAGGTCGTCTATGCGGCGATTGATGTCGATATCGCCCTCGTTGCGGTAGCGGTATGCAACGACGGAGCTTTTGCCCACCTTTGCGCTGTCCTCGTGCTGATAGCTGAGAACGCCCGTACCCGTGCTGTAAATAACCTCCTCGGTGCGAAGATAAACGCCCTCGAACGGGATATCATCCGTGATGTCGTAGGCATAAGCCGTTTCGGTGCGGATATCGCTTTTGCCCGTCATGAACGTATGACCGAAGAAATAAATGATAACAAACAGTGCAAGCACTGTGATTATCAGTATCGTCCAGCGAGATTCCATTATTCTTCGTCGTTTTTGTCGTAAGCGTCAAGAATGGAAACCGGCTTCATAGGGGTGATCGTAGAAATAGCGTGCTTATAGATGAGGTTCTGCTTTCCGTCGGTATCGAGGATAACGGTATAGCTGTCAAAGCCCTTTACGATACCCTTGAACTGGAAGCCGTTTGTAATATAGATAGTAACAGGTATCCTGTCCTTTCTTGCCTGATTGAGGAAGATGTCCTGAAGATTGATATCCTTTGCCATGATTTACCACCTTTTCTAATATCTGTAATATAGTCCACACGACCGTGCGTATAGTACCCCAACTATATGAAAACAGTATAACATACTTTTTTAAAAAAAGCTAGATTTTTTTTATAATTTTTTAATAAAATCATGAAATATTATTGATATTGCTGTATTTTAATGGCGAAGTTAGGTTATTTTGCGATACCGCATTGATAATGCCGACCGCCTTTTCGACCGCCTGAGCCAATCCATCGCCGTCCGAAAGCAGTATCCGGTGAATTCTCGGGTCGCGCCTGAACCATGTCATCTGGCGCTTCGCGTACTGTCTGGTGCGCAGCTTAAGCTCCTCGACGCAATCCTCCAGCGACTTTTCTCCGCGGAAGTACGGGTACAGCTCCTTGCAGCCTATCGCCTGAGCCGCAGTAGGGCGGTCGGTCTGAAGAAAGCAGGCTCTCGCCTCTTCGACCAGTCCCTGCTTTACCATGAGGTCAACGCGCATATTGATGCGCTCGTACAGCCGCTCGCGGTTCTCGTACTCGGGGGTGAGCATGATGAATTCATAGGGCGAGGGCTGCTCGCGCGACATCCGCTTCGCCTCGGAGATGGTATGCCCTGTGATATGGTGCACCTCCAGCGCACGGATTACCCTGCCGATGTTGTTCTCGTGAAGCTGTGCGGCGGTCTCGGGGTCTATCTCGCGCAGCCTTTCGAGCAGGGCTGCGCCGCCCTGCTGCTGCGCGACGCGGCGCATCTCCTCGCGGAATACAGGGTCGCTGCCGGAGTCGTCAAACCTTAGATTATCCACAAAGGACGATATATAAAGTCCGGTGCCGCCGCAGATAACGGGCGTTCTGCCGCGCGAGAGGATATCCCTTACGCACTCGTCGCAGAGCTTCACATAGTCCGCGACGGAAAAAGCAACTCCGGGATCGAGGAAATCCATCAGATGATGCGGTATCCCCTGCTGCTCCTCCTTAGTCGCCTTGGCGGAGGCGATATCCATATCCGTATAAATCTGCATGGAATCGGCGGAGATGACCTCGCCGTCATAAAGCTTTGCAAGCTCCACTGCAAGCGCAGTCTTGCCCGAAGCGGTAGGTCCGCAGACAACTATTACCCTATTCAAAAGCGCACCCCGTTTCATTCATGCCGGTTTTGCTGCCGCAAACTGCACAGGAGTTATTTCTCAACGGCAGCCTTCATGGATTCGATAAGCTCCGCTATATAGGGAGCCGCCTTATCCCCGTGCCTTGTTACAAGGTCAACCACCGAGCTTTCTACGATAACGCCGTCGGCGATTTCGGATACGCGCTTTGCTTCCTTAGCGGTATGTATGCCGAACCACACTGCGGTGGGCAGGTCGGTGTACTTTCTTACCGTATCAATGACCGACTTAAGCTCGTCGCGGCTGCTGTCGGTGAGCCCTGCCTCGCTCATTGCGGAAGCGACGTAGATGTATCCCTCTGCGCTCTGCGCGATAGCCTTGATGCGCTCCTCTTCTGCGGGCGCGATAAGCGGAACTATCGTTATCCCGTGAGCCTTTGCAAAGGATGCCGCCTCGGGACGCTCCTCAAACGGCATATCCGGCACGAAAATGCCGTCCACGCCGACCTTTTCGCAATCGGCAAAAAATCTGTCATAGCCGTACTTGAATATGGGATTGAGGTATGTGATAAGGCAAATCGGAGTATCCGTCTTCTCGCGCACTCTTCTTACAAGCTCGAAAATGCCTGCCGTGGTCATGCCGTTTCCGAGAGCGCGGATATTCGCCCTCTGGATAACGGGGCCCTCTGCAATGGGGTCGGAGAAGGGAATGCCTATCTCGATTATATCTGCGCCGCCCTCTGCAAGAGCGAGAATGTTCGCTACGCTCTGCTCGAAGGTCGGGTCGCCTGCGGTCATAAAGCCGATGACCGCCTTTTTATTTTTGAATGCCTGCGTTAACTTATTCATGCAAATTCACCCCTCTGTATCTCGCGATAGCCGCAACGTCCTTGTCGCCTCGTCCGGAGAGGCAGCAGATAACGATATCATCCTTGCTCAGCGTGGGAGCAAGCTTCATGAGGTGTGCGACTGCGTGCGCGCTCTCGATAGCGCAGATTATGCCCTCTGTGCGTGCGATGTACTCAAAGGCATTGACCGCCTCGTCGTCCGTTACCGGAACATACTCCGCTCTGCCGATAGAGTGCAGATATGCGTGCTCGGGTCCTACTCCGGGATAATCAAGACCGGCGGATATGGAATATACCGGCGCTATCTGTCCGAATTCGTCCTGACAGAAAAGCGACTTCATTCCATGGAACACTCCGAGAGAGCCTGTCGCAACGGTAGCGGCGGTCTCGCCGGTGTCTACGCCCCTGCCTGCCGCCTCGCAGCCGATAAGGCGGACGCCCTCGTCGCCGATGAAGTTGTAGAACATACCCATAGCGTTAGAGCCGCCGCCCACGCAAGCCATGACCGCCGTGGGAAGTCTGCCCTCTTTTTCGAGTATCTGCTCTCTTGCCTCGCGGCTGATAACGCTCTGGAAATCGCGCACTATCATCGGGAACGGATGCGGACCCATTACCGAGCCGAGGACATACAGCGTATCATCTGTGCGGCTGCACCAGTCGCGCATAGCCTCGTTGACCGCGTCCTTAAGCGTTTTTGTGCCGGATGTAACGGCATTTACCTTAGCGCCCAGCAGCTCCATGCGGTACACGTTGAGCGCCTGACGGACAGTATCCTCCTCGCCCATGAATATCTCGCACTCCAGTCCGAGAAGCGCCGCAGCAGTCGCCGCAGCAACGCCGTGCTGACCTGCGCCTGTCTCGGCGATGATGCGCTTCTTTCCCATTTTCTTAGCAAGCAGCGCCTGACCAAGCACATTGTTTATCTTGTGCGAGCCTGTGTGATTGAGGTCCTCGCGCTTAAGATAGATTTTCGCGCCGCCGAGATCCTTTGTCATCTTCTCCGCGTAGTACAGCAGAGAGGGTCTGCCG
Source organism: Oscillospiraceae bacterium (assembly GCA_051882595.1). Classification (GTDB taxonomy): domain Bacteria; phylum Bacillota; class Clostridia; order Oscillospirales; family Ruminococcaceae; genus CAG-115. The sequence goes on from JBJESD010000077.1 coordinate 6,008, forward strand.
GCATATTCGCGCGAAAGCGCGGAAAGCTCCTCGTTAAATGCCTTGTCGTTTTTGTAAAACTCATAAGCCTTTTCAAGCTTATGTATCTCGCTCATAAGCGTTTCCGGGACATACTGTCCGCCGAACTCGCCGTATCGTCCTTTTGACATTTTTCTGATATCCTTTCTTTATTCCGCCGCGGCTGTGCGCCCGTCGGCTGATTTATCCGTAAATCATGCGTTGCCGTCCCCGGCGGTCACCATTGTCTGCTCATTCGAGCGCGCCTTTTTAAGGAAGCTTACGAACTCCTCCTCGGGGATAGGCTTTGAGTAGTAATAGCCCTGAATATAGTCGCAGCTGAGCGCCGAGAACTGCTGAACCATCTTTTCGGTCTCGATGCCCTCCACCACTATCTCCATATTCATATCCTTGAGCATCTTTATCGTGTTCTGCAATACTATCCACATTCTCGGGTTGTTCTGCTCGTCCACGAAAGACTTGTCAAGCTTTACTATCTTAAGCGGAAGCTGTATCACCCTGCGCATATTGGAATAGCCCGTGCCGTAGTCATCCAGCGAAAAGCTTATTCCGGCGCCCGAGAGCTTCTCAAGATTGCTGCGCATCTCGTCGTGCGCGGTCGCCGCTGCGGTTTCGGTTATCTCAAGATTTATCTTGTCCGGCGAGAGCTTGTACTTTTCAAGCGTCTCCAGCACCTTGTCCGCAAGGTCGCTGTGCATACACTGAGCGACCGAGAGATTGATCTCAATATAGTCCAGCCCCAGCTCTGCAAAGCGGTCGCTCGCGATAAAGCGGCATACCTCCTCCAGCACAAAATCGCCTATCTTATGTATCGCGCCGCTCTTCTCCGCAGCAGGGATGAACACATCCGGCGGCACAAAGCCGTACTTGTCGTCGATAAGCCTCAGCAGCGCCTCTGCCGTGGAAAACCTGTTCTTTTCCACATTGAAGATAGGCTGATAATATACGCGGAAGCTGTGCTCTCTCAGTGCATTGTCGATGATAGAGTCGATATTGTTGAGTATCTCAAAGCGGTTATTCTTGAACAGCTCCGAAGCATACAGCACTCCGCCGCCGCTGTTGTATTCCCTCTCGTGGAAGCTCGAGCCGAAAACGTTCAGCGTCTTGAAATCCTTGATATCCTCGGGGCAGTCAACTACGCAGATGCTCAGCGACAGCGATAATGGCAGCGCCACTCCGCGGCTGAGCTCGTTCATCTTTTCGTCAAGGTACCGCGCTATCTCGTCCGCCTTTTTGATGTTTCTGCCGTGGAGAATTATACGAAATCTGCCCCTGTCGAGATAGTACAGCTCTCCTCCGCTGCGATAAAGCCTGTCAGCCGCAACCAGCTCCGCAGTGACCTTATGCAGCACCTCGGAGGTGATATCATAGCTGACCATGCTTTGCAGCCGCGTGAAATTCGTGATATGCAGCATAATGATGCTGATGTGTTTTTCCGTAACAAACGAACGCTTGGTGTATTCCGAATACGCGCTGTAATTTCCGATACCCGTAATAGGGTCGAGAAGCTCCTCGGGGCGCTGCGCAGTCGCGCTTATCAGCAGCAGCGACAGCGAATTTGCAAACATCTCGATAGAAAGACCCAACCTGAAGAACTGAACCAGAGCCGCCGCCATGAGAAACGGCGCAATGCTGCCGATAGCGATGATTTTTGAACGCGGGATAAGCTTTCTGTTAATGAACAGCAGCACCATTCCAAGCGCCATATGATATATCGCAACAGCGTACAGCGTCCAGAAAAGCTCGCCGCGCACATACTGATACTGCTCAAACCCGAACATACAGTCGGTGAAAAGGTTTGCCGCAAGCAGAACTACTATTGCCGCGGCAGGAGCCATTATCAGCAGCTGCTGAAAAACGTTTGTGATGACCTTGTGCCATGTGTCCGCAAGGCTTATGGTATATATCACATAAGCCAACGGAGTAAGGCTGTGAAACAGCAGATACCCCGTATGCATAAGATACCTGAGCGCGTAATTCGTGCTTTCCAGCTGATTAAGCCTGATTGCACCGATGTCAAAGCAGGTAGCCAGAAGCATCATTATGAGTATAGCCAGAAAGACGCGGTTTGTATTGCCCTTTGTCATTTTTCTTATAATAGTAGAAACCAGCAGTACTATTAATAATGTCAAAGCAGCATAATCATAAGCAGTATTCATTTCCTGCCCCCTTAATAATCCCGAACAAGCAGAGCAGCACGCCGCAGGATTGCGCAAACGCACTGTTACCCTACTTTATAGTATACCACCAAAACCGCCGGTTGTCAATAATAAATGTTACGGGAACTTGTTCCCGTAAGCAGCCGACAGGCTGCCGCCGCGAAGCGGCGAACATATATTTCAAGGTTCGCTCAGCCGTCCAAATCTTTGATTTGGGTAACGGCGTGCGGTTCTTATAATAAATGTTACGGGAACTTGTTCCGTAAGCAGCCGACAGGCTGCCGCCGCAAATCAGCACGCGCAGAAAAATTTTTCTAATTATCCATACAGCACTTGACATATCAGGAAAATTGTCTTATAATAATAATGTTACGTTAATAAACAAAAGCGGCAACGCCGCTAAAAATTAGGAGGCATACTATGAGAGTATACAATTTCAGTGCAGGCCCCGCTGTTCTGCCCGAGGAAGTCCTCAAAGAAGCAGCAGAAGAAATGATGGATTACCGCGGAACGGGTATGTCCGTTATGGAAATGTCCCACCGCTCCAAGGCTTTTGACGACATCATCAAGGAAGCCGAAAAGGATCTGCGCGAGCTGATGAACATCCCCGACAACTACAAGGTTCTGTTCCTGCAGGGCGGCGCTTCCCAGTTCTTCGCTGAGGTTCCCATGAATATGATGAAGAACAAGAAGGCAGCATACATAATCACCGGCCAGTGGGCAAAGAAGGCTTGGCAGGAGGCTAAGATCTACGGTGACGCTGTCGCTGTTGCGTCCTCTGCCGACAAGACATTCTCATACATCCCCGACTGCTCCGACCTCGACATCCCCGAGGATGCAGACTATGTATACATCTGCGAGAACAACACCATCTACGGCACAAAGTTCTGGGAGCTCCCCAACACAAAGGGCAAGGATCTCGTTTCCGACGTATCCTCCTGCTTCCTGTCCGAGCCGATTGATGTAAGCAAGTACGCTGTTGTATACGGCGGCGTTCAGAAGAACGTAGGCCCCGCAGGCGTTGTTATCGCTATCATCCGCGAGGATCTTATCACAGACGATGTTCTCCCCGGCACTCCCACAATGCTTAAGTGGAAGACCCAGGCTGACAACGACTCTCTGTACAACACACCTCCCTGCTACGGCATCTACATCTGCGGCAAGGTATTCAAGTGGCTCAAGAAGATGGGCGGACTTGAGGCTATGAAGGCTCACAACGAGAAGAAGGCTAAGATCCTTTACGATTTCCTCGACCAGAGCAAGCTGTTCAAGGCAACAGTCGAGAAGAAGGACCGCTCTATCATGAACGTTCCTTTCGTTACAGGCAACGAGGAGCTTGACGCTAAGTTCGTCAAGGAGGCAAAGGCAGCAGGCTTTGAGAACCTTAAGGGTCACCGCTCTGTCGGCGGCATGAGAGCTTCCATCTACAACGCTATGCCTATCGAGGGCGTTGAGAAGCTCGTTGAGTTCATGAAGAAGTTTGAGGCCGAGAATGGCTGATAACCGTTTTGAAGTCGTATACGAGCAGGGAATGGTCAACGTGATGAAAATATTCGTTGACAAAGAAACCGGCGTGAATTACATTTTCGTTCATCAAGGAAACGCCGGCGGTCTCACCGTGCTTCTCGACAAGGACGGAAAGCCCGTTGTCACCCCAATCGACAAGTAAATTTATTTCTCCCCCAAGCTAATGGGGGAGAAAAACATAATATTCGGTGTTAAGGCACTGACTGAAAGGATACTTATTATGTATAACATACTTACACTTAACAAAATCGCTGCCTGCGGAACCGACCTGATGGACAAGAGCAAGTACAGCGTAAGCGACGACGCTGCTAACCCCGACGCAATTCTGGTTCGCTCTGCTTCCATGCACGAGATGGAGCTCCCCGAGAACCTGCTTGCTATCGCAAGAGCCGGCGCAGGCGTAAACAACATCCCGATCGACAAGTGCAGCGAGCAGGGTATCGTTGTATTCAACACCCCCGGCGCAAATGCAAACGCCGTTAAAGAGCTTGTTATCGCAGGTCTGCTGCTCTCCAGCAGAAAGATCGTTCCCTCCACAGAGTGGATAAAGACCCTCAAGGGCAAGGGCGACGAGGTAGGCAAGCTTGTAGAAAAAGGCAAGAGCCAGTTCGTAGGTCCCGAGATACTCGGCAAGAAGCTCGGTATCATCGGTCTTGGCGCAATCGGTGCGCTTGTTGCTAACGCAGCTGCTGCACTCGGCATGGATGTATACGGCACAGACCCGTTCCTCTCCGTAAACGCAGCACTCCGTCTTAACCCCTCTGTTCACGTTGTTGCAAGCAACGATGACATCTTCAAGACCTGCGACTACATCACACTTCACGCTCCCGCAACAGCAGAAACAAAGGGCATGATAAACGCCGAGAACATCGCAAAGATGAAGGACGGCGTCCGCATCCTCAACTTTGCCCGTGCTGACCTCGTAGACAGCAAGGCAATCATCGACGCCCTTGCAAGCGGCAAGATGGCAGCATACGCAACCGACTTCGCAACAGATGATATCATCGGCGTTGACGGCGTAATCGCCATCCCCCACCTCGGCGCCTCCACACCCGAGAGCGAGGACAACTGCGCAGTTATGGCAGTAAACGAGATAATCGCTTACCTCGAAAAGGGCGACATCATCAACAGCGTGAACTTCCCCAATGTAGAAGTTCCCATGACAGGCGACGCTAAGATCTGCGTTCTGCACAAGAATGTCGAGGGCATCCTCAACAGCCTGACAGGCGCAGCCACCGCAGCAGGCATGAACATCGAGAACATGGTTTGCAAGTCCAAGAAGGATCTGGCTTACACCGTACTTGATATCACAGGCAACGCTGACGGTATCAAGGCAACCCTTAAGGCAATCGACAACGTTATCGCAGTAAGAGTTATCAAGTGATCTCTCCCGAGTAACAACATACAACAGCGCCTGAGAAGTGCAAGTGCTTCTCAGGCGCTTTCATATTTGCTTCATCACACCGCGCAACGCACAGAAACGGCGCAGTAATACCACAGCGTTTGTGCTAACGGCGTCAGGTGTTCTTCTCCTCGGTAAGCTCGGAGATTATCTTCATAAAGCTGTCTACGTCGCTGAAATCGCGGTAAACCGAGGCAAATCTGATGTACGCAACATCATCCACATCCTTGAGCTTAAGCAGCACAAGCTCGCCTATCTTGTCGGATGTGACCTCGCGCTGAAGCGTGTTCTTAAGCTCCGAGGCGATATCCTCGACCATGTTCTCTATTATCTCAAGCGTGATAGGGCGCTTTACCGCAGCGCGGCAAAGCTTGTCCACAAGCTTTTCCCTGTCAAAGGGCTCGATGGTGTTGTCCTTCTTTATCACCATAAGCGGAACCTCTTCCACTATCTCGTAGGTGGTAAAGCGGTAGCCGCAATGAACACACTCGCGGCGGCGGCGCACCTTGTTCTCGGTCGGACGTGAGTCAATAACCTTGCTGTCCTCGCAGCTGCATTCGGGGCATCTCATAACTATACTCTCTTTCCTGAAAATATTGTTTGCGTAACTGTATATCCGCACAGGTCTTTTGCAAATATACTACATAAAGTAATTATAGCACACTTTTTCATTTTTTTCAACACTTTCAACAAAAAAATTGCCGCCGCAACATAAGCAAAAACAGTTGTAATTATATGCAGAAAGTGGTATAATATAAAAAGAACCACACGCCGTTTCCCAAATCAGTATAAGGAGCGCACTTCGTGCGAGATATGCAGCCTTTTTCTGCCGCAGGCAGAAAATTTTGCTGTCGCAAAACCGCACGCACTAATCGTTGGACGGCTGTGTGAACCTTGAATTATATGCAAGCGCCAACACTTCAAAAAGGTATGCCGGATTGCGTGATACCGCTTACCCACAGCCGTTTTTGCGGCACGGCGCGCCCTATCAACCCCGAAAAAAGGAGTGACCTTAATGACCAGAAGCTGCGGTATACTTATGCATATCACCAGTCTGCCCTCCCCCTACGGCATCGGTACTTTCGGCGCACAGGCAGAGCGCTTCGCCGATTGGCTTAAGCAGGCAGGACAGAAATACTGGCAGGTGCTGCCCATCGGCCCTACCGGCTACGGAGATTCACCATATCAGCCCTTTTCGTCTTTCGCAGGAAATCCCCTGCTTATCGACCTGGACGAGCTTGTTGAGAACGGATACATCACCCGTCAGATGTGCGAGGACGCCGACTACGGCGCAGACCCGTCCTATGTGGATTACGAGAAAGTGAACAAGACAAAAACCCAGCTTCTGCGCGAGGCTTACCGCAGCTTTACGGACGACGTCGGCTATACCTCGTTCGTAATCGAGGAGGAAAGCTGGCTGGAGGACTACGCCCTGTTCACCGCGCTGAAAGAAAAGTTCGGCGGAAAGCCGTGGACAGAGTGGGACGACGACATCAAGCTTCGCACACCCGACGCCCTCGCAAAGTACCGCGAGGAGCTTAAGGATGAAATTCGCTTCGTAAAGTTCGTGCAGTACATATTCTTCCGCCAGTGGGACAGATTCCACCGCTACTGCAACAAGAACGGCATACAAATTATCGGCGATATTCCTATCTACGTTTCCCCAGACAGCTCCGATGTGTGGGCTCAGCCCGATCTGTTCGAGCTGGACGAGCGCAGAAATCCGCGCCGCGTGGCTGGCGTTCCGCCGGACTACTTCTCCGCGACCGGTCAGCTGTGGGGCAACCCCCTCTACAACTGGGCGGCAATGAAAAAGGACGGCTTCAAATGGTGGCTAAGGCGAATCGGCAAGGCATCGGACTGCTTTGATATGCTGCGCATCGACCACTTCCGCGCATTCGATACCTACTACGCTATTCCGTTCGGTCACAAAACCGCAGAGCACGGCACATGGGAAAAGGGCCCGGGAATGGATCTGTTCAATGCGATAAAGCTGGAGCTGGGCGACGTCAACATCATCGCAGAGGACCTCGGCGATATCTTCGACAGCGTAAAGCAGCTGCTGCGCGACAGCGGCTTCCCGGGAATGAGGGTGCTTCAATTCGGCTTTAACCCCGAATTCAGCGACAACGACCACCTGCCGCACCGCTACCCCGAAAACTGCTGCTGCTATACGGGCACCCACGACAACGCCACCATCATGCAGTGGTACAAGGAGGCTGACGACAAGTCGCGCGCTATGGCGCGTCAATACCTCAAGCCCCGCCTTTTCGAGAGCATGAACAAGTGCTTTATCCGCAACGCATATGCAAGCACGGCAGGACTTTGCATAATCCCCATGCAGGATGTGATAGGTCTTGGCAAAAACGGCAGAATGAACGTTCCCTCCACCCTCGGTGGAAACTGGAACTGGCGCATGAAGCAGGGCGCGGATTCCCCCTCAAGGGCAGCTTTCCTTAAAGAGCTTGCCGAGGTATATTACAGATAAGGTCGGCTTTGTCCGCTGCGCGTTAAGAGAATTATGCGGATTTTTGCGGTCGGTATAAATCGACACTTTGAATTAATGGTCGATTTGTTGGCGTAAGCCACTTATTTGCGTGCGTCAATTTGTCTAAAATGCTCAAATGATGTTGTTAATTTTTAGGGTAAATAACGTTTATGCTTGTTATGCCTTGCAATTTTCATAAAAAAATAGTATAATTAAAAAGTATGGATATAAAAAAACAGGGGCGCAGTGCGCCTATATCAAGAAAGGGGTCACCATTAAATGAATTCTCCATTCACTAAGGAAGAGCTGAAAAAGCAGCTCGCAGGTATTCTGGAGTATGATTTCAGAACCGACAGCAGCAACGCGACAGACGCACAGATGTACCGCGCACTGTCTTCCATCGTAGTAAACTACCTTAAGGAAAAGCGCCATGACTTTATGCGCGAGGTAAACTCTCAGGGCAAAAAGCAGGTATACTACCTCTCCATGGAATTCCTCATGGGCCGCTCTCTCAAGACCAGCCTTTACAACCTCGGCATGGAAAAGGAAGCCGAAGCTGCCCTTGCTGACTGGAACATCAAAATCGACAGACTGTACGAGGAAGAGCCCGACGCAGGTCTTGGAAACGGCGGTCTCGGCCGTCTGGCTGCGTGCTATCTTGATGGTCTTGCAACCTGCGACTACCCTGCAACAGGCTACTCTATCCGTTACGAGTACGGTATCTTCAAGCAGAAGATAGTAGACGGCTGGCAGACAGAGCTTCCCGATAACTGGCTGCCCGGCGGCGGCGCATGGCTGGTGCCCTCTCCCGACCAGGCTATCGAGGTTCACTTTGACGGCAGAATAAACGAGTACTGGGACAACAACTACCACCACCTCGAGCACGTTGACTACACCTCTGTTAACGCTGTGCCCTACGATATGTACGTTTCCGGCTACGACAGCAAGGCTGTATCCAAGCTCCGCCTGTGGAGCGCAGAAAATATGTCCTTTGATATGAGCAGCTTCAACAGCGGCGACTACGCAAAGGCTCTGGGCGCTACAAACATCGCACACTCCATCTCCAAGGTGCTTTATCCCAACGATAACCACCAGGAGGGTAAGGCGCTGAGATTAAGACAGCAGTACTTTATGTGCGCTGCCTCCGTCGGCGATATCGTAATGCGCCACATGAAGAATTATGGAACACTCGAGAACTTCCACGAGAAGGTTGCTATCCACATCAACGATACCCACCCCACGCTTGCCGTTCCCGAGCTTATGAGAATACTGCTTGACGACTGCGGCTACGGCTGGGAGCAGGCATGGCATATCTGCACAAACGCTTTCGCTTACACCAACCACACCGTTATGGCAGAGGCGCTTGAAAAGTGGGATGTTCCGCTTATCCAGAAGATACTGCCCAGAATTTACTCCATCATCTGCGAGATCAACCGCCGCTACTGCGAGGAGCTGTACAACAGAACACAGAACAGCGAAAAGGTTTCCAAGATGTCCATTATCCAGGACAACAAGATCCATATGGCAAATCTGTGCGTAGCCGCTTCCCACAGCGTAAACGGCGTTTCCAAGCTGCACAGCCAGATCATCAAGGATGATGTATTCAAGCTTCAGGCGCTTGACAAGCCCTCTCAGTTCAAGAATGTCACAAACGGTATCGCATACAGAAGATGGCTGCTTCAGTCCAATCAGGGACTTACCGACCTGCTCTCCGAGTGCATAGGCGAGGGCTTCAAGAAGGACGCCTCCGAGCTTATCAAGTTCCAGGTATTCGCCAACGACAAGGCAGTGCTTGAACAGCTCGGCAAGATCAAGAGAGCAAACAAGGAGCGCTTCGCAAAGTATGTTGAAAAGACAACAGGCATCGTGCTCAACCTTGACGGCATATTCGACGTACAGGTAAAGCGTCTGCACGAGTATAAAAGACAGCAGCTTAATGCCCTTAATATTCTGGCAGACTACAACTACCTCAAGCAGAACCCCGACGCTCCCTTTACACCTAAGACATACATCTTTGCAGCAAAGGCAGCGCCCGGCTACTATATCGCAAAGCAGATCATAAAGATGATCTGGTGCATCGGCGAGGAAATCAAGCACGATCCCAAGCTGCGCGAGAAACTGCAGGTCGTATTCCTCGAGGACTACCGCGTAACCCTCTCCGAGATACTCATGCCCGCAGCAGAGGTTTCCGAGCAGATCTCTCTCGCCGGAACTGAGGCTTCCGGTACCGGCAACATGAAGTTCATGCTTAACGGCGCGCTTACCGTCGGCACATATGACGGTGCAAACGTTGAGATCCACGAGGCTGTCGGCTCGGATAACATCTTTATCTTCGGTATGAGAACACCCGAGGTAAACGAGCTGCGTATCAAGGGCTATCACCCCGAGCAGTATATCAACACAAATCAAGTTATCCGCGACGCAATGCAGCGTATGTATAACGGCATAAACGGCGCAACCTTCGAGGAGCTTGCCAACACCATCAAGTTCAAGGATTTCTATATGGCTCTTGCAGACTTCGACAGCTACCGCGGAACACAGATGTACATCAGCGATACCTACAAGAATGCAGAAGAGTGGAACAGAAAGTCCCTCTACAACATAGCAGGCGCAGGACGTTTCTCCGCAGACAGAGCGGTTACAGACTACGCACGCGACATCTGGAATCTTAAGTAACTTATTTTGAATGTGTACGGGCGGCTTATTGCCGCCCTACATATTTATCCGGTTATCCGGAATACTATACGGTTTTCAGCGGCTGCGCCGATGAAACAGAATTTTGGTTGGTTTTCCCTAATGGTTTTAACAGGGAGAAATGAAAACAGTATAAAAGGAGCCTATTTATGAGCCTTCCGTTATTTGATTGCTTCGACACCGGCTACAAGCATCCTTTCGGTGCGTTAAGACGCGGTCAGCCGTCCATATTCAACGTGCGCATACCAAAATATATGCAGGTATCCGACCTTACGCTGGTTATGTTCAGGCCGGGCTACAAGGAGCGCTTTATTGAGCTGGTGCTTCAGGACGAAAGCGGCAACGACAACATCTACTCCTGCGTGTTTGCGCCGAATAATCTCGGACTGCACCACTACTATTTCACCGGCGTAATCGATGGCAGACGCCGCTATATCAAACGCCGCGGTGCTTCGGAGGGTGTGTTTGAGGGCGAGGAGCTTTTCCAGCTTACTGTATACGATGAGAATATGTATACCCCCTCGTTTATTCGCGGCGGAATAATGTATCAGATATTCCCAGACCGCTTCGCAAAAAGCGGACAGCCCCACGAGGGTGTTCCGTCCGATAGAATAATTCGCGATGACTGGTACGGCACGCCCTATTTCAGACCGGACGATAACGGTATCGTGCGCAACAACGACTATTTCGGCGGCGATATCCGCGGAATTATCGAAAAGCTTCCGTATATCAAAAGTCTGGGCACTACCGTAATATACCTCAACCCTATTTTTGAAGCGCACGAAAACCACCGCTACAATACCGCAAGCTATGAGAAAATCGACCCCCTGCTGGGTACCGAGGAGGATTTCACCGAGCTTTGCAAAAAGGCAAAGGAAATGGGAATAGACATAATCCTCGATGGCGTGTTCTCTCACACGGGCGCAGACTCCGTATACTTCAACAAGTTCGGAAGATACGGCGAGAACACCGGCGCATTCCGCGACAGGAATTCACCCTATTACCCGTGGTACAGCTTCACTCATTATCCGGACAGATACGAAAGCTGGTGGGGCATCACTACCCTGCCCAACGTCAACGAGAACAACGAGCAGTATACAAACTACATCTGCGGCGACGGAGGTATCCTGCAAAAGTGGATAAAGCTCGGTGCGCGCGGCTGGCGCCTTGACGTTGCGGACGAGCTTCCCGATGAGTTCCTTGACAATCTTAACAAGGCGGTCAAGGCAATGGGCAGCGATAAGATAATCTACGGCGAGGTCTGGGAGGACGCCTCCAACAAGGAGAGCTACGGCGTGCGCCGCCGCTACCTGACAGGCGGTCAGCTTGACAGCGTAATGAACTACCCGTTCAAGGAGGCTATCCTCAACTACTGCAAATATGCAGACCCCAAGGCGTTCCGCGACAGTATACTCACTATCATGGACCACTATCCGAAGCCGGCAATTGATATGCTGATGAACTTCCTTTCCACCCACGATACCGAGCGCGCCCTCACCCGTCTGGGCGGCGAGGATGTGGGCTGGCACGACAAGGAGTGGCAGTGCGAGCGTCATCTGGACGGTCAGCAGTATATGTATGGTATCTCGCTGCTTAAGTGCGCGATGGTGCTCCAGTTCTTCCTGCCGGGAATACCCTCCATCTACTACGGCGACGAGGCAGGTATGGAGGGCTACCGCGACCCGTTCAACCGCCGCTGCTATCCATGGGGCAGCGAAAACCTCGACCTTATCGAGTTTACCCGTCAGCTTGCCGTTGTAAGAAAGGGCACCCGTGCCTTTGAACAGGGCGACCTTATGTTTATCGAGGTTACCGACAACTACTGCGTATTCGCACGCTACGACAAGATTACGCGTGACGCTGCGATTATCTATCTCAACAAGTCTACACAGGGACATTCTTTCAAAATAAAGAATGACCTTACGGATATGTTTTTCGATTTCAAGCCTGCGTTCGACCGCTTCGGCAGAGGAATCAAGGACGGTACAATCACCGTTTCGCCGTTTGATTATGCGGTGGTTTACTGCAAGGTGTGATCGCGGTTTATCGAAAAAGTCGATTTTGCAGGCTGTCGAGAAAGGTGCGGATGCACGAATAACACTTCGTGTTACTCTGAAGCGGCATATCAGCTAGGCTTTGTGCCGTGTTGCCCTTTGTTGCCCGACATCGTGTCGGGCTTGGTGGGCAACAGCGCAGACGTCCTGTCTGCGCTGTCGTAGCGGCGCTGACGACGCAGAAGGCGGTTTTATCGACAGACTGAAGCCCCCAATGCTTTAGCATTGGGGGCTTATAGCATGAAAAGTATCTTTCCCAGGCTGTCGAGAAAGGTGCAGATGCTAGGAAGCGTTGCTACGACTAGCCTTTGTGGCTGTCGTAGCGGCGCTGACGACGCAGATGTGCCTTTATCGACAGTCTGAAGCCCCCAATGCTAATGCATTGGGGGCTTATAGCTTTCAGTCAGTGGCTTATGTAATCAATCCTCCGGTACAAGTACGGAATAGTTGCCCTCGTTTCTGCGGTAAACCACATTCACGTTACCCGTCTCGGCATTCTTGAACATAAAGAACTCGTGTCCCAGAAGATTCATCTGGAGAATAGCCTCGTCCACTGTCATGGGCTTGAGAGCAAAGGTCTTGTAGCGGATAACCTCGTACTCCTTTTCCTCAGGTTCGGGCTCCAGACCAACAAATGCTCCGGCGCGCAGGTTCTTTTCAACCTTTGTCTTCTGCTTTCTGATCTGACGGATAATGCGGTCAACGGTAACGTCAAGTGCGTCATTCTTGTCCTTTGCAGACTGCTCTGCACGATATATAATGCCGTTGTAATTAACGGTCAGCTCCAGAATAATCTGCTCGCGGCGCTCTGCAAGGGTAATCTTTGCAACGGCTTCCTCGGGGAAAAAGCGGTCGAGCTTAGCGCTGAGCTTCTGTTCAGCATAATCGGTAAAAGCCTGAGAAATGTCGAGTTTTTTAGCTGCGATAATAACTTTCATGAAAATCATCCTCTCGAGATTAATAGCGGTTTCCCGCCAAAGAAGCATAAGCTTCCTATGAGAACATTGTACCATATTTATCCGAAATATACAAGTCATTTTTCATAACATTCTGTTTTTTAGACATTTTTCACAAATTATTATGCAATATTTCTAATAGCAGAGATATATTCCGCTTTTCCAAATGCTTAGCTGCCCCACGCAGAGGAGTTGAATAATCCCTATCCGGTCAGCGCTGCTATGCGGTTTGACGGCAGACTGACAAACCTCCTGCCATGCGGCTGCATATGGTGAGCATCCGAAAGGACGTCTGCGGCAGCCTGAAACAATATCGTCATTTTCAACAACGCCCGTCGCCTGAAAAATCCGCAGCAAAAAAGCCGATACCGCAAAGCGCTCGGTATCGGCAATAATCATTATCTCAGGCGGTAACGGGATTTCTCACAGGAAGCTCGTCGATATACCCCTCAAAGCAGCAGGTGATTCCCGGAAGTCTCATAAAATCGCAGGGCGACATCAATGAGGACGCCTTTGGCAGAATGACAGCATTGCTGCGCGAGAGCACCTCGCTTACAAACTGCGAGCAGAAGAAATGGTGCTTGCGCTTGAGCGATATCTGCATACGGCATAAAAGCAAGCCTATGATATTGTAATGATATTCATCCGCATTGCTCAGGATTTCGTTGACTTCCCGGCGAGCCATATCATACACCTCATCGCTTACAGAAAGCTCGTAAACCTTGCAGGGAATCCTGCCGTTGCTGTAAAACTCATTTTTAAACGACTCTCTGCACGGACCGGCAGGAAAAGCGGTCTTTCCGTTTTTTCTGCCCGAGCTGTACAAATACTTAAGCTCTTTATCGAAAGAAAGGGAAATATGTGTATATTCATCATCGGTAGCAAAGTGGATAAGTCTTGATACGACCGACTCTGACCTTGTAAGAACAAGATACAGATTCTTCATTTTAAGCTCCTTATATATAAACGTTGACTGTTGTTGATTCGGTTTTTGTATAAACTCTATTTTATAGTTTAGCATATTAAAACCAAAATGTCAATGAAAAATTATTATTTTAACAAAAATTACCGCCAAAATTAAGGTTTTTAGCGGTAATTCAGCTTGTCGAAAAACTTAGTTTATGCTCGCGCAGCGAGCATTTGTAATCTATTTTTTGCGAGGGTTTCCCTCGCAAAAAATACCGCTGTCCCGACAAGTGTGGAGCCGCAAAGCGGCTCTGCGCGCAGGAGGGACGACTCGGGATGGCTTTAGCCATTCCGACCTCCGCTTTTGCGGAGAACCTGTCGAAAAAGTCCCAACGGGACTTTTTCGACAGACTGAATTACCGCCAAAATTAAGATTTTTAGCGGTAATTATGTTATGTTAGATTATTCCGTAAGCCTCGGTTTCTGTCGTCGGCAAGCTTTTACGTCATGCCTTGCGGCGGCGCAGAGCCTGCGGACGGTTTATCATACGGTTTCAAGGTCGGTGGATTTATCGTTTTCGGAGTTGATACCTGCCGCCATTGCCTTTCCCGTAACAAAGGAGCTTAACATGGTCTTAAGGTCAATGCCCAGACCGTCAAGCAGACCCGAGGACGCCTGAGTTGTAGCCTCGGTGATATCCTTGACAAGCTTTGCTGTATTGCCGTCGCCGTACATCGTGATGCTGTCCACATTCTCAAGCGGCTTTGCAATAGCCTGTGCAACGGCAGGCATCTGCTCGAAGTACATCTGGAGGACGGCTGCCTCCTCCATCTTTTTCATAGCCTCTGCCTTCTTGTCAAGACCCTCTGCTTCCGCAAGAGCCTTTGCACGGACGGACTCTGCCTCTGCAAGACCCTTTGCGCGGATACCCTCTGCCTCCTGCTCGGCGGCGAAACGCGCAGCCTCGGCTCTTGCCTTTTGTGCGGCAGCCTCGTTCTCTGCAGTTACCAGTATTGCGGCAGCCTCGTTCTTTTTGATCTCAAGCTCTGCTTCCGCGTTCTGGATATCCTCGTACTTCTTTGCCTCTGCATTACGCTGGATAGCATAAAGCTCTGCGTCTGCTTTCTGCTGTGCTGCGTACTTCTGAGCCTCTGCGGTTTTCTTTACCTCTGCCTCAAGAGCGCGCTCCTTGATCTCGGCTTCCTTAGCCTTGATCTCGACCTCTTTTTCCTGCTTTGCAAGGTTTGCGTTTGCTGTTGTTATCTCAATGGTTCTGCGCTGCTCCTCCTGCTGGATGGTATATGCAGCGTCTGCTTCAGCCTGCTTGATATCCGCCTCGCGCTTAAGCTCCGCCTGCTTGATGGCAAGCTCGTTCTCTCGCTCGGCAATAGCGGTTTCGGAGTCAACTCGTGCGTCGTTCGCCTTGCGGTTTGCCTCTGCCTGAGCTATCTTGATATCACGCTCTGCCTCAGCCTTGGAGATTGCAGCCTTTTTCTTTATCTGCATGGTGTTATCAATACCCATGTCGTTGATGATACCATTGTCATCCACGAAATTCTGGACATTGAAGGATACTATCTCAAGACCCATTGCGCGCAGGTCGGGGTCGGCATTCTGCTTTACCTTATCCGCGAACGCCTGACGATTGGAAACCATCTCTTCAAGGCGCATCTGACCTACGATCTCACGCATATTACCCTCGAGAACCTCTCTTGCAACCTTGGTGATGTAATCGACATTCTTATTAAGGAAGTTCTGCTGAGCCTTAAGGATGATCTCGGGCTCGGGGGAAATCTTTACATTGACAACTGCGTCAACCGAGATGTTGATATAGTCTGCCGTAGGAACTGCCTGCGCAGTTTTGACATCAACAGACATAAGCGCAAGCTCCAGCACGTCGCAGCGCTCGAAGAACGGCAGCTTGACCGTAGCCTTGCCGACAACCACCTTTGCCTTGCGGCGCAGACCGCTGATTATGTACGCCTTATCCGGCGGCGCCTTACGATAGCCTGCCGCAAACATGAAAATAATGATCGCAGCAACAATAGCAATTGGAATAATGTATTCCTTCATAAACAATTACCTCTTTTCCCGGAGTGCGGCACCGCAGAAAACGGCAGCCGCCGATTTATTTTACCGTGCAGCCTGTCTGCACGATAATAGCTCAGTCAAGCTTTTCGGATATCTGCTGCGCCCTGCGGTATGCAGCGGACAGCTTTTCAAAATCCTGCTTATAGCTGCCGAATTCGCCCGCTCTGACATCATCCACGATTTTCTTTGCAGGGTTGTAGACCCCGAAAAGACCGATGTTTCCCGAAAGGCCTTTCAGCGCATGAGCTCTGTTTTCGATGGCAGCATGGTCATCGGCTGCAACAGCGGCGGAAAGCTCGTTTACTACCTCCTCAGCCGCGGCGAAGAATTTCTTGAAGAACTTAAGGAACATCGCCTCGCTGTCCATGAATTTCTCTATCATCTCGGTGCAGTCAAGTCCTACCTCCGACAGCTCCGCACGTATCTCGTTGTTAATCATTATATTCAGCCTCCATTCTGTGCGATTGCCATTTGAATATATTGTAACATTTTCCCGTAGTTAAGTCAAGGCAGATTAATTATTTTGTATCTTTTCACAAAAACATCAGGCGAAATTATAACAAAATACCGCGGCAGAAATCGCCGCGGCATTTATGGTATGTCATTCTATACGGAAGTATTCCCAGTTGCGTATTCTCTGCGGAAACGCCTTGCCCTCAAGATAAGCGGCAGGCAGGTCCTTATAGGAAATAAACGCCTCGTTTGCGAAATACTCCACAAGCATCTCGTTGGTCATGCGCTCCTCGTTGGGAGAGGGTGTTCCGTCAAGCGTTGTGATAGCCGATCCGCCGCTCGCCTTGTAGACGAAATCGCCGTTCCATATCATGTAGTACAGCCACATACAGCCGGTATCTACGCAGTCCTTGGGGTCGGGGATGTAGCCGCATTCGGACAGGGCAAGCATTTTGCCGCTGTATGGCTCTGTCGGCAGTGCAGCGTCCTCGCCGAGGTACTTCTTGTAGTTCTTCTCGTTGAGGTTGGAGAGACTGTTGTACTGGCTTACGCAGGCGGTGTGATTTTCGGAGTTTGCGTAGTAATCTATGCCTGCGATGTCATATGTATTGGGATGAACATAGCAGAACTCCGACTGACCGTTCCACACCCAGATAAGGTTGGTAAGCTTGTGGTAATTTTCAAGCCTGTCGTATATCATGTACCAGAGCCGCTGATAGGTTTCGTTCTGGACAAACTGCTTGTTCTGCACGCCCCACCAGAACCACGAGCCGCTCGCCTCGTGAAGCGGTCTGAACAGCACGGTAACGCCTGCGCTCTCAAGTCGCTGAAGCTGAGAAGCGATAAGGTCGATGTCATGCACCGCGACCTCGTACTCCTTTGTTCCGGGAGTGGTAGCATTAAGCGGATCGAAGTTTATGATCTCCTTCTGATAGAATGCAATTCCCATGTTCTCGTCGTTGATGTCGCGCGGAACATTCCAGTGCCATGTAAAGGTAACAAGACCTCCGCTCTCCTCATGCCACTTTATCGCTTCGTCTATCATGTAGTGGTCGGGATAGCTGCCTGTGCTGAAAATAAAGTCAAAGCCCTTGATGGCAGGCATATCTCCCGTTGCGTTATAGTATACGATATCCTCAAGGCAGTCTCTGTTCATCATCTGCTGGGCGGAGATTATCTGCTTGCCGTATACGCTGCGCAGATAGTCGAACACCTCCCTGCTTTTTTCGTTCAGGTTTTGCGACACGGGGCTGCCGGGGTCTACGCTGCGCTCGTTAAGAGAGGCTATCAGCGCGTCATAGTCTGTCTGATACGACAGGGCTACCGACATATCCACATCGCCGTCCTCCGTCATTGCAACGGGGTTAGAGAGAGTAATCTCGTTCGTACCCTGAGAAGAATCGCTGCTGCCGGAGGCATCCGCATTGCTTTCGTCCGCAGATACAACAGTGCCGGATGTATCCGCAGTATCGCTTGAAGTATCGGGCTGCTCGCTGCATCCTGCCATAGCAGCAAGCATAACCGCCGCTAAAGCTGCCGATAAAAACTTTTTCATTTGCATTTTCCTTTCTGCCAACTGACCTCGGGTTACATCTCACCGGAGGATACCGTGCCCTTTTCCGCGTCCATGGTTACGGCTGTGCCCGACTTAAGGATAAGCGTCGCATTAGCCGCGCCGATGATGACTGGGATATCAAGCGTCATTCCGACAATAGCGGCATGGCACTCGGGGTCGGTTTCTTCGGTGATGATGCCGGAAGCTGACTTCATAAGCGGCAGGATGTTTGTGCTTGTCTTTGGAATACAGAGTATCTGACCTGCCTCGAAACGCTCCTGAGCCTCCTCCTCGCTTGCGCAAACGCATATTGTGGAGGTTACGGAGCTCTTGCCTATTCCCTTTCCGGTGACAAGGATGTCGCCGACGATGTGGACCTTCATAAGGTTTGTCGTGCCGCTGACGCCCAGGGGCACTCCGGCGGTTATCACAACAAGGTCGCCGTTTTTAAGAAGACCAGCCTCGCAAGCCTTGTGCACTGCGTGGTGAATGAGGTCATCGGTATTGGTCATCATTTCCTCTGCCATAAGCGGAATAACGCCCCACGACATATTAAGCTGGCGCATAGCGGTCTCGCTGGTGGTGCAGGAAATAATGGGACACTCGGGGCGGTATCTTGAGATCATACGCGCCGTTGAGCCTGTCTTTGTAACGGTGATTATCGCTGTTGCGCCCAGATCCATTGCCGCGGCTACCGTTGCATGGGAGATAGCGGTGGATACATTAAGCGAGCTTCTCGCCTCCAGCTTATAGAAGCGCTTTTTATAGTCAATCGCCTTTTCGGTGGTCTCCGCGATAAGCGCCATAGTCTTTACTGCCTCGACGGGGTGATCGCCTGCCGCAGTTTCTCCCGAGAGCATGATAGCGGATGTGCCGTCGTAAATCGCGTTGGCAACATCGGTGGTTTCCGCTCTTGTGGGACGCGGATTGTGTATCATGGACTCCAGCATCTGAGTTGCGGTGATTACCTGCTTGTTTGCGTTGTAGCCCTTTTTGATAAGCATCTTCTGAAGCTGAGGAATCTCCTCGAACGGGATCTCAACGCCCATATCGCCGCGCGCTACCATAATGCCGTCCGCAACGCGCAGGATGCTGTCGATATTCTTTACGCCCTCGCCGTTCTCTATTTTCGCGATTATGCGGATGTCGGGTCTGCCCTCTTCCTCGAGAATTTTGCGCACGCCGATAACATCATCCGCGCAGGTCACAAAGGACGCCGCGATAAAGTCGAAATTCTCTCTCGCCGCAAAGCGGATATCCGAAATATCCGTTTCGCTGAGATACGGCATGGAGAGCTTTACTCCGGGGATATTAACGCCCTTGTTGTTGGAAACAACTCCGCCGCTTGTCACCGTGCAGATAATGTCGGCTGTGCCGTCCTCGTTGTGTATGATATCCGTGCAGCGAAGCGCAACATTTCCGTCGTCGATGAGTATACGAGTGCCCACCTCGATATCATTTGCGATATTTTTATAGGTTATCGAGACATACTCCGAGCAGCCCTCTACCTCGCGCGTTGTCAGCGTGAAGCTCGCGCCCGTGATAAGCTCGGGGCGCTCTCCGCCTGCAAACTTTTTAAGGCGTATCTCGGGACCCTTTGTATCAAGCAGCGTTGCGACAGGCTTTCCAAGCTCCGCCGCCACACGAACAACGCGGTCGTGAGTTATCTTGTGGCTCTCCTGCGTTCCGTGTGAAAAGTTCTGCCGCGCAACGTTCATGCCGTTTTCGATAAGGCGGCGGAGTATCTCCTCGTTTTCGGTAGCAGGTCCGAGCGTACAAACAATCTTGGTTCTTCTCATAACAATCAATCCTTTCGTCCGAAAATCATGTGCTGTTCATCCGGTACTCTTTGTATGCCGATACAGGTGCGATATGAGGTACAGGCTCAGCGTGCTTACTGACCCTTGACAGCTTTGTTTGCTGCAAGCGCAAGCGCGCATTCAAGGCGCTTTTTCTGCATCTCGCAGGAGAGCTTGTGCGGCTTGTTGATATCGCCCTCGTAGATAAAGCTGTTGGCATTGCAGCCGCCCGAGCAGAAGAACTTCGCCCAGCAGTCGCGGCAGCCCTGCTTGCTGTATACATGGGTTCCTGCGAAAGTATTCTTGATGTCCTCGTCAAAGGTTCCGTCGTAAAGGTTGCCCATCTTCCACTCCTCAACGCCGACGAACTGGTGGCAGGGGTAAATATCACCATTCGGTGTTACCGCAACATAATCGTTGCCGCAGCCGCAGCCGCGCAGGCGCTTTATCGCGCAGGGGCCCTGATCAAGGTCCACCATGAAATGGAAGAAGTTGAACTTATCCTCGGTGCGCTCTGCCATGATGCTGCAAAGCCTGTCGTACTCGGAGAATACCCTTGGCAGCTCTGCCTCGGTGATGGCATACGGCATTTTAAGGTCGGTTACGACCGGCTCTGCGGAAAGCTGCTCAAATCCGAGCTCTCTCATGTGAAGCACATCGTCCGCAAAATCGAGGTTATACTTAGTGAAGGTCGCGCGGACATAATAGTCCTTATCGCCGCGGCTGCTCACAAGCTTTTGGAACCGCGGAACGATGATGTCATAGCAGCCCTTGCCGTTAACGGTCTTGCGTATGCGGTCGGTGACTTCCTTTCTTCCGTCAAGGGAGAGAACGCAGTTGCTCATCTCGCGGTTGATATATTCGATTTTTTCGTCATCCAGCAGCATTCCGTTGGTGGTGATGGTAAAGCGGAAGTTCTTTCCGTGCTGCTTTTCGATAGAACGCGCATAGTTTACGGTCTCTACAACGGTGTCCCATGCCATAAGCGGCTCGCCGCCGAAGAAGTCCAGCTCAAGGTTCACCCTGTCGCCCGAGTTTTCGATAAGGAAATCAATAGCCTTTCTGCCCGTTTCGGGCTTCATAACGCAGCGGTCACCGCCGAAATCGCCCGTTTCCGCAAAGCAGTATTCGCAGCGCAGGTTGCAGTCGTGCGACACGTTAAGGCACATGGACTTTACGGGGGACTTCATCCTCGTGTTGGTGTAGCGCTCGTAATCATCCTGTGAAAACAGTATTCCGCTCTTTACCAGATCATATACCTCTGCGTAGGTTTCACGGATGGTTTCCTCAGGGTAGTCAAGCTTCGCGAAAAGCTTCTCCGGGCACTCCTCGGTCATGTTTCCGTCAACATAGTCGAGCAGGTCATAAGTGCAGTCATCAACAACGTGCACACCGTTGGAGTTTACATCAAGGACTATATTATAGCCTAATTGTTTAAACTTATGAATCATGTTATAATTCCTTTCAGACAATTTTTTGTTAAAAACATTAATGTATATTATAGCACATCTTTATGCTTATTTCAAGTAGTAAGAACTTAACGAATAAAGCACCTTTTATCAAGAAAAGGTGCTTACCATTTTTTTGTTTTGTCATCTGTCAAACCTACAATATAATCTAATGATACATCGTAATATACCGCAAGCTTTATCAGCAATTCAACAGGCATTTTAACCCTGCCGGATTCATAGCGTTGATATGCTTGCTGATTTGTAAGGCAGAGAAGCTCTGCCACCTCAGATTGTTTAAGGTCATGGTCTTCACGAAGGTTTCTTATTCGTTCTTGGTAATTATTCATAGTAAATCACGCCCTCTATGATAAATAATACCATAATTCGCAAATATAGCTTGACAAAACTACAAATCAGTAGTATAATAAATAATACTACATATATGTAGTATTATCAAATTAGGAGGTTTATTATGTTTAAGTTATGGGGAAGTAATGAAGCGGAGCAATATGAGTATTTAAAGGTACGCGTAATCGTCTCTGTAATAATTGTTGTTTTAGGAATACTTGCCGGTATCTTTATTCGTCCAGCGCTTGGAATAGTCGCATTAACAGCATATTACTGGGGCGCAGGTTTTTTCAGGAAATTTACAGGCGGAGTATCACTACTTGCATTCTTAACGCAGAACATTATTTTCGGTACAATCATCATTGTATTATTCCTAGTTGTCGGATACCTTGTTGGAATAGTAATGTTGGTAGCTGCTATTTTTAGGTGTATATACCTTGCTGTAAAAAGCAAACAGCCGGGAGGTCTTGTGGGATGAGTTCGCAGGAGGATTGCAGCTGCTGTGCATATTGTACCCATTACGCCGGTGATATACTATTTTGCAGGCTAAACGAGGAATATGTCACTGACCAAAATGTATGCATTTGCTTTCTTGACCGATTGGATTCACCGGATATACAAGCTGGACTTATGTCATTTGTATCCAATCCGCCGCAGCAAAAAACTCCGTATGCGGCAGTAGCTGGCAGACGTAAAATAATTGCGGCTATAGCTGTGTTGCTGGGTATTGTCTTAGCGTTGTTCCTATTGCTGCATTTTTCTTTCGGAGGTGTCTGATGAAGCTGACCGAAGAAAACCTTGTACTTAGAGGCGATTACAGAGTAGTTAAAAAGCATGATATTCTTGGCGCAATAATTATTATGCTTGGTGTTATCGGTTGGGCTGGAATGATAAGTGCGATTGTGTTCGGAGTTGCAATCGTTCAGTATTTTGGAACGCTTGATGCGGAGTTATTGATATTGGGTGCTTTGCTTTTGTACCTGTTTATTTACCATGCGTTTCTTTGTAAGCGTCAGTGCCCGTTTTGCCGTCACTTTAACTGCTTGAAACAAATTGGCTGGCGCGTAGACAAAGGATACACCCAAAGTTCGGTGTCAAGAACTGCTTCTGACTCATTTGGCGGTGCAATAATATCTACTAATGGAGTAGGCTTATATGCTGGAGAAATTCAGCATAGGGAAAACGGTATTCGTACAACAGAACATTATAATATCAATATAAAATGTATGGCGTGCGGATGTGTTTTTAAGAAAGCCATGAAAGCCCATCACGATACATATTAAATAGCGGAAATAATAATGCGGACGGGCAAAAACCCGTCCGCATTATTTTCTGTTGTATCCGTAAATTACTTAACGGCTTCGCACTTCTGGTTAGCTACTGTGCAGGAGGTCTTGCAGGCAGACTGGCAGGAGGACTGGCAGTTTCCGCAGCCGCCCTTGGCAGCAGTAGACTTGAGATTTGCCTTGTTGATAGTAGTGATGTGCTTCAAAAGGAACACCTCTTTCTTGATAATAGTGTTTGCCCGGGGCAAAAGCCCTGTTGCTTACAATACAGTATAACATATATTATCCGATTTTTCAAGAGGGAAAAAACATTTTTCCCCATTATGCCGCAAATATTATTTGCCGTCCCACAGATTTTTGCACAGAACAAGGACAATCCCAACCGGTGCCGCACTTAACACGGCGCGCAATATATATTATGCACACATGAAGTTGTGTATTATCGACAAAACTTTCTGCAAAAAAATATGTTTTTTCGGAAAGTTATTGAAATTGTATAAAACTTATGCTATAATTAAGTTAGATTGTCGATTAACTTCACCGAACAGTAGTTTTTCAGCAGGCTTCAATTATCTCAGCCTAGTCAGGCAATACTTCAATGCGGTTTTCAATGACCATGCATTTTACGGAGGAACTTATGGATTGTGCAATATGGCTTAACCGAAGAAAAGTCTTCTCGGCGGATGAGATATCCGCTAATTTTGATATTGCTGCGATCCGCGGTTATTTTCTGGGAGGCAGTCTGATAAAATGGCTTGAAGCCAACGGCGGACAGGATTATGCCAAGGCGCTGTCTGCGCTTGACCCTGCCGACCCCGAGCTTAACGACAAGCTCTCCTCTGTTTTTACGAAAGAAAAATGCACCGTGCCCGTTCACAGGGCTGACGAACATCTCATCCGCGCGGTTGACGCAATGAAGGGCGCAGGCGGCGTCTGCTCCTCCGGAAGCTACACATCCTCCGGCAGTGCGCTGTACGGCTCGGGCAGCTACGCGCTCGGCTTGTATGGCAGCTTTGGCTCTTTCGGCGGTTTCGGCGGTTTCGGCTCGTTTGGCAGCCGCACATGGCAGTGGGAGTGGGAATGGGAATATCGCTTCGGCTCGTTCGGTGCAGGCTCTTTCAGATACGGCTCGTTCTCTGCGGGGAGCTTCGGCGGAAGCTATCGCCTCGGCTCGTTCGGCGGCAGCTATCGCTTTATGCCTTTCGGAGCTGAGCTTGGCTCGTACAGAGGTTTTCCCCTCGGCGGAAGCTTCCGCCCGATGACCTCGTGCGAATATGACGAGATAATGTACCGCTGCCTGAATATGTGTCCGCTTAACCGCTTCGGATACGGAATACATCTGATATGAGGAACCATCAATGAATGCAATCCATATAATCTCTACCGCTCCGTTTTTTGCCAAAAAAAGCGGAGCTTTTTCAGTCGAGGACTTCGACCTCTACTGTACGGTGCTGTCGGCGCTGAACTGGCGCAGGCGCAACGGCGAAATCTCCCTGTACACCGACCGCGCCGGTGCGCAATACTACGAAAGCATCGGTCTTTCGGGCATCTGGAACGATGTGCGTATCTGCATACCCGACGACCTTGAGGGCATAGACCCACTTATGTTCTGGGCAGGCGGCAAGCTGTTCGCGCTGCGCGAGGCAAAAGCGCCCTGCGTTATGATAGATACCGACTTCATCGTGTGGAAGAAGCTTGAGCTTGGCAATGAGCTTGTCGCGGCGCACCGCGAGGAGATGTACCCCGACATCTATCCGCCGCTTGCGTATTTCAGGCTTAACGGGCACATCCTGCCGCAGTTTGACGAGAGGGTTCTTCCGCTTAATACCGCGTTTCTGTACCTGCCGGACGACGCTTTCAGGGAGTTCTATGTATCGCAGGCTATCGCGTTTATGAAGTCCGCCTGCCGCAGCGATGACAGGCTGTGCTATATGGTGTTTGCAGAGCAGCGCATGGCTGCAATGTGCGCAGAGTATACCTCCACTCCGGTAAGGACGCTGCTGGACAAGGATAACCTGTTCTTTCCGCAGGACAGCTTCACCCACCTGTGGGGAGCAAAGCAGGCAATGCGCGATGACCCTGTGCAAAGAGAGCTGTTCTGCCGCCGAAGCGCAGAAAAGATACGCAGAGAATTCCCCGAATACCGCTATACCGCGGATATCATCGAAAGCCTGTCGCAAAAATAATTACAGCAGAAAGCCCGGGATATTATCCCGGGCTGTTTTATGTGCTCTGTCCGTGCAAACTCAGATAAGTCCCGACATAAGCTTCTTTTCCATCTCGCTGCGGTCGGTGCTGTATTCAAGCGCAGTCTCGTAAGAAATTATGCCGCCCTGATACAGTCTTGCAAGGCTGGTGTTGAGGGTGGACATTCCCATGCTGGTGCTTGCCTGCATGATGGTCTCCATCTGGGGAATCTTGTTGGAGCGGATAAGGTTCTTTACAGCGTCCGTGCCGATCATTACTTCAACTGCGGCAGCTCTGCTCTTGCCGTCGCTGGTGGGCACCAGAGTCTGCGCTACGATACCCTGAATCATGTTAGCAAGCTGCGAGCGCGTCTGATCCTGCGCGTGGATAGGGCAGGCGTCGATAATACGGTCTACCGTCTGCGCTGCGCTGGAGGTGTGCAGAGTACCAAACACAAGGTGTCCCGTTTCGGCAGCGGTCATTGCAAGAGAAATCGTCTCATAGTCGCGCATCTCACCGATAAGGATAACATCGGGGTCCTCACGCAGTGCGCTTCTCAGTGCGTCGGCAAAGCTTGTAACATCCCTGCCGAGCTCGCGCTGGTGGATTGTAGCCTTTTCCTGCGTGTATCTGTACTCGATAGGATCTTCGATCGTGATAATGTGGCAGGCGCGCGTCCTGTTGATAAACTCAACCATAGCCGCAAGGGTGGTGGACTTACCTGCGCCCGTAGGACCGGTTACCAGCACAAGACCGCGGCGCTTTTTCGCAAACTCAAGCAGTACAGGGGGCATCTTAAGCTCGTCAAGCGTGGGTATCTCGGCATTGAGCAGACGGATACAAGCCGCAAGCTTGCCGCTCTGGCGGAACACGTTAACACGCTGTCTTGCGCCGTTCTTGAGCTCAAAGCTGAAGTCGATATCCTTGCCCTCTGTCAGCATCTTCTCCTGCTCAGCGGAGAGGATGGAAAGAATAGTGCGGTTTACGACCTGATCGGAAAGCTCGGTGTACTTGCGAAGCTCGCCGTTTACTCTTACAACAGTGGGGGCGCCGACCGTCAGGTGAATGTCCGAGGCGTTCATCTCTCTCGCCTGCATAATAAATTCTTCGAATGTCATATATAAAGTCCGTCCTTTCGTGAAATAACAGAATTACTTGATTTTGAACTGTATTCCGCTCGCGGAGAAATACACCTCATCGCAGGTGTTTGCGATACGCTGGTTTACGTTTCCGAGTATCTCTCTGAAAAGTGCCTGTGCGCGGTTTTCGGGAGTAACCGAGAAGCCGGTCTCAAGCGTGATGATTATCATGCTGCCCTGCTTTTCTTCTATGCGCTCCATCATTTCGGAAATATCGCCGATAACGCGCTTTTCGATCTCCTTGCGCATTTGCTCACTCATGTTCTCCACATCGGGGCACATCTCCTTGATGATACCCGAGGTATAAGACCCAAGGCTGTCGAAGATGACAAATTTGTGGTCGGTGAAATACTGTGACGGACAATTATATGCGCCTGTCATAATATCCCACTCAACACAGTGCTTTTCGTTGCTGTATTTGATACGCTGCATTGTATCATTGTCTACCGCTTCGCCTGCACGCAGGTACAGTACATAGTCGCACGCGGCGAAATGCGTTACCGCCCATCTGGACTTTCCGCTTGCAGCACCGCCTGTGATTAAGATGTTCATAGCCATAATGCTGACATTCCTTTCATAAATAGTACTTTAACACAACAGAGTGAGTATAGTAATATTATACCACTTTGAGGAAAAAAAGTAAATAGATTTTGTGCAAAAAATTACATACCGTTTTTTGGAACAAACCACAAAAATCATCCTGCCGCCGTGTCGGAAATACCGCTTTTACGGAGTTTATCGACACCTGTTTATAATTTTAGCGGCGTTCGATCATCCCCACGGCTGTGCGCGGTATACTCCCCTGCTTGAAAATACGCTTGCAATTATTGCGCGGGTGTGGTAAAATAATAATGATAACTACGATAATTAGGGTGAATGCAATGATCGACGCAAGAATCGAAACCTTTCTGACGCTGTGCAGGGTAATGAACTATCGGAAAACCGCCGAAATCCTCAGCATGACCCAGCCGGCGGTGACTCAGCATATCCATTATCTTGAGGAGCAGTACGGCTGCCGGCTGTTTGTCTACGATAGAAGAACCCTGCACATGACCGAGGAAGCCGCAATCCTGAAAAAATACGCCGAGAATGTGCTTTATCAGGAGAAGAAGCTGAAAGCCCGGCTTAACAAAAAGGACGGCATAAGCCTTTGCGTGGGCGTGACCAAGACGATAGGCGAATATGTCATTGCAGATCATGTCGCTGCCTTTCTGGCTGACCCTCAGAACAGCATCAGCGTAAAGGTCGAGAACACCGAGAGCCTGCTTTTGTCCCTGTCGCAGGGAGAGATCGACTTCGCGCTTATCGAGGGCTTTTTTGACCGAAGCAGATACTCCTCAAGGCTGTACCGCAACGAGCCGTTTGAGGGGATATGCGGTGTAAATCATCACTTTGCAAACCGAACGGTAAAGCTTGACGAGATATGGAGCGAGAACCTGCTTTTGCGCGAAGAGGGCAGCGGAACTCGGAACATCCTCTCTCAGCTGCTGGCAGAGCGCAATTACACCTTTGATATGTTCAGCCGTATCACCACCGTCAGCAATTTCGGGCTGATAACAAGGCTGCTTGAAAAGGACAACTGCATCACCTTTGCCTACCGCGCCATAAGGGAGAACAACAGCGCCCTCGCCCGGTTCGGGATAGAGGGCTGGGATGTTTTCCGCGAATTCAACTATGTTTATCTGGATACTCCGTTTTCGGAATATGCGGTGGAGCATTTCGACGCAGCGCTGCGCAGATAATACGAAATCCGGCGGCGCTCTACCGATAAGATTTGGATTGACTTTTCGGAAAAATTATCGTATAATATTGTAGGGTGTTTCCCCACAGGCTGCAATCGGATGCAGCCGCAATAACGGATCAAGGCAATACCGCAATCACTGCTTTGTGCTGCGATGTTGACTTAAATATATTACTACGAAAGGACTAAAATTATGAAAGACATCAAAAACAAATACGCCGGAACACAGACCGAAAAAAATCTCGAGGCAGCCTTTGCAGGCGAATCTCAGGCAAGAAACAAGTATACATATTTTGCCTCCAAAGCTAAGAAAGAGGGCTTCGAGCAGATAGCTGCTCTGTTCCTCAAGACCGCGGAGAACGAAAAGGAACACGCAAAAATGTGGTTCAAGGAGCTTAACGGAATCGGCAGCACCGCCGAAAACCTTGAGGCTGCCGCTGACGGCGAGAACTACGAGTGGACGGATATGTACGAGGAGTTTGCAAAAACCGCCGAGCAGGAGGGCTTTACAGAGCTTGCAAAGAAGTTCCGCCTTGTCGCAGCCATCGAAAAGCATCACGAGGAGCGTTACCGCGCCCTGCTGAAGAACGTGGAGATGGCACAGGTGTTTGAGAAGAGCGAGGTCAAGGTGTGGGAGTGCCGCAACTGCGGTCATATCGTTGTCGGTACAAAGGCACCGGAGGTTTGCCCCACCTGCGCTCATCCCCAGAGCTACTTTGAGGTAAACGCCGAAAACTATTGATCTCCCGAAAGCCGAAAAATCGGCGATTTAGCCCGATACGCTATCAATGACATAAACAACAACATCCCGTCAGCCCTGATTTACATGGGTCTGACGGGATGTTTCGGTTTGGCAGATATTGTTGCACAGATAACGGGAAATGCGGCTTATGCGTGCCGCACGCTATCTCAGCGATAGCCGTAAAGCTGCACCTGCTCGAAGCCGTCCAGCAGGTCGCCCGACATCTTGAATGCAAGGTCAACGCCGCGCGCAACGCACTCTATGGGGTTATCTGCGACAAAGCACGGCGCTCCGACGTGCTCCGAGATAAGCTCGCAAAGACCTCCCAGCATAGCTCCG
Source organism: Oscillospiraceae bacterium (assembly GCA_051882595.1). Lineage (GTDB taxonomy): Bacteria > Bacillota > Clostridia > Oscillospirales > Ruminococcaceae > CAG-115. The sequence goes on from JBJESD010000077.1 coordinate 35,343, forward strand.
CCGCCGGTGAGGATGATACCGTTGCTGAGAATATCGCCCACAAGCTCGGGCGGCGCCGTTTCAAGCACCAGCTTGACCTGCTCGACGATTTCCATAGCGTTCTCGTGTATTGCTTCGTCGATGTCGATATCGGTTATCTCAATGCTCTCGGGAAGTCCCTTAAGAAGATGCCTGCCGCGTATCACCATTTTCTTAAGTCCGGAGGGCTTGTATACATCCGCGATGTCTATCTTGGCTTTTTCGGCGGTCTTCTCGCCGATGAGTATCTTGTATTTCTGGGTGATGTGACGTATTATAGCCGCGTCAAACTTGTTGCCTGCCATCTTCACCGAGCGGCTGGCAACGATACCGTTGAAGGATACGATCGCAACATCAGCCGTGCCGCCGCCGATATCCACTACCATCGTGCCGTTGGGCTTGGAGATATCTATGCCTGCGCCGATAAGCGCCGCGATAGGCTCTTCGATAAGATACACCTTTCTTGCGCCGGCAGACAGTGCAGCCTCTACCACCGCCCTGCGCTCTACATCCGTAATGGAGGAGGGAACGCAGAGAACCACCCTCGGCTTTACAAGAAAGCTTCCGCTGCTTACCTTGCGGATAAACTCCCTTATCATCTCCTGAGTCATGTCGTTATCCGAAATAACTCCGTCCTTCAGCGGACGCACGGCGACGATGTATTCGGGAGTTCTTCCTATCATTTTGTACGCCTCGGAGCCGACTGCTACTACTCCCTTTTTCTTGCGGTCGTATGCTACGACCGACGGCTCGTTAAGCACGATGCCCTTGCCGTTTATCGTAATGATGATATTCGCGGTGCCGAGATCAATTCCTATATCAAGTGACATATTTCTTTTCTCCTACACATTCTAAATAATACAGACCGCCGATCGGTTATCCGGCAGGCTGAATTCTGTCTTCTGCACAGAATAGTATAGCACACAAATGCGATTTCTGCAAGAGGTTTTTTCACGTATGCAGCCATTATCTTGTAGTGCTACAATAGATATTGGACAAAAGAAAGAAAAAATATTGAGAGATAGACCAAAATCTGCTAGAATAAAGTTGTCACACAAAATTCAAGTGAAAGAAGGTCTATCTCTCAATGAACAGTATAACACAAGAAATGCGGTTTCGTCAATCCTTAATGAAATATTGCGAGAAATTTGGTGTAAAGCGAGCTTCTCGCAAATACAACAAAAGCCGTTCGTACATATACTTTTGGAAAGCCCGTTGGGACGGTACGATTGAGTCTTTAGCTGAACGTTCAAGGCGACCACATCATCACCCGAACGAGCATACTCCTGATGAGCTTAAGCTCATCAGGAGTATGCGGCGGCGCAACCCACAGCTCGGTCTTACCGAGCTGTGGCATAGGCTTCGCAAGCGAGGATACACCCGTCGTGTTGAGAGCCTGTATCGTGTCCTCAAAAGGTTGGCTTTGCTTCCGCAAGCTCCACCAAAGCCAACCTATAAACCCAAGCCTTACGAGCAGATGACCCACCCCGGTGAACGCGTTCAGATAGATGTCAAATTTGTTCCACTACGCTGTCTTGCCAACAAGGAGCAAAAGCTCTACCAATATACCGCAATCGACGAGTTCACCAGGATAAGATATGTTTACGGCTACGAGGAACACAGCACCTATTCCTCGGCGGATTTCTTGAAACGTGCTGTTGAGTGGTTCAAGCGACGCGGAATTACTGTTGAGTGCGTTCAGACCGACAACGGTCCTGAGTTCACAACGCGGTTTATTCAAGGCTTAAAGGACAAGCCAACACTATTCCAGATAACTGCTGCAAAGCTTGGTATCCGACACAAACTCATTCGTCCGTATACTCCACGCCATAACGGTAAGGTCGAGCGTAGCCATCGCGAAGACCACAACAAATTCTATTCCTGCCACAGTTTTTATTCCTGTGATGACCTTAATCAGCAGTTAAAAGCCCACCTGCGACGCTCCAACGACCGTCCTATGCGCCCTCTTGGTTGGTTATCTCCCTTTGAATTTCTTTCTAACTATCGTGTACAACATCATTGACAAACCTACATTTTTTCACGTATGCAGCCATTATCTTAATCTGCGAGAAAACTTTTGAAAAACTCGAACAGCGCAAGCTTTATCCTGACTTCGCCCGTGTCCGCACCGTCCGAAAGCTCAGAGGGTATGACATCGCACAGCTCATCCTTGTCTGCCGCCATAGGAATGCACAGCGGCGGAAACATCACGCACCACCAATTCTGCCCCTCTCCGCTGCCGAGCGTTATCCTCAGCGCGGTGTATGTACCGGCAGGCAGGGTTACATTGTCATACACGCGCGTTGTGAAGTACATCTGCGTAAGGCTTGCCGAAGCCGTATAGCCTGCGCCCTGCGAACACAGGAATTCGTTGCAGGAGGCTTCGATATCGTCAAGCAGCTGCTCTGCCCTGCGCACTGCCGAAGCGACGTCCTTTTCCTCCGAAAGCACGGGACCGTACTCCTCCAGTATATAGTCCCTAAGCATAAGCTTTATCTGCTGGTCCTCGGCGCTGTCCGAGTTTGCCGGGATATGCAGACGCAGCACCTCATTCTGCAGCTTCTCACAATCGGCAGCAAACGCGCCGAAGCTTCCCAGAAAAAGCGATAGTATCAGTCCTGCCGCCATAATGATATCCAGTGTAATTCTTTTCATGCTGCGCACCTCTTTTCTATCGGTATTATTGGCGGCGCGCAGCAAAATAATCAATATGCAGCAAAAAAAGGTGCTCCGTATTGGCTGAGAGCACCTTATATATTCGCGATGACCTATCGCACGGTCAGTCCTCCGCGCCGTATACAATCTGCTTTATCATGCGGATAGGGCGAGCGCCAAGTCCGCCGCAAACCTGCACAAAATACATGAATGTATACTGCTTTTCGGGGTCGTTGCAGAAGAAGCAGCCAAGCCAGCCATCCCAGCCGTATTCGCCCTTATGTATGCTGATACCGCTGTCCTCTTTGCATATCCTCATAAGGTTGCCGTAGCTGTAGCCCCGCATACTCTCCCAGTCTATCGCTGCCGCCTGTTCATCGCTAAGCTGGGCGGTGGTGAGAAAATTCACCGCATTGCGGCTGATTATGCGCCTGCCGCGGTAGGTGCCGCCGTTAAGCAGCATGGTCGCAAAGGCGGCGTAGTCTTTCATGGTGGAGCACAGACCTGCTCCGCCCGACTCGAACTCGGGCTTTTTGCGGCAGAGATAGGTCAGCCCAAGATGCTGCCATTCGCAGGGGACAAGCTTTCCGTCCCTCCACTCGTAGTTTTCGGCAAAGCGGCAGAGCTTCTCCTCCGGAACATAGAAATCGGTATCCGTCATGCCAAGCGGCTCAAAAAGCTCCTTTCTGAGGAACTCGCCGAACCTTTCTCCCGAAACGACCTCGATAACCGCGCCGAGGATATCCGCGCTTGTTCCGTACAGCCACTTTTCGCCCGGCTGAAATGCAAGCGGCTGCTGCCCGATAAGGTTTGCATAGGTCAGCGTATCCGCAGGCGAGCCGTTCCTGCATTGCTCATCAAGCCGCGAATACAGCTTTGACATCTCCGCACCGGCAGGAAAACAGTCGTCGGGGTAGCAAAGTCCGGATGTCATATTAAGCAGGTGCCTTATCGTGACCTCGTTTTTTACCGGCACAAGTCCGTCCTCTGTCCACACCTTCTGGTCCTTAAAGCCGGGAAGAAACCAGCTAACCTTGTCGTCAAGGTCAAGCTTTCCCCTGTCCAGCAGTATCATAGCCGCCGCAGCGGTGATGGGCTTTGTCATGGAATACAGCCGCACAATGGTGTCCTCTGTCCATTTTATCCCTCTCGCCTCGTCCGCCATGCCGCAGCACGCCTTATATATCGGCTCGCCGTCCCTTAGCACGCAGGCTGCCGCGCCCTTTATTCCGTCATCAAGCTGCGATTTCAGCATATCCGTTATGCGCTCCAGCTTTACCATGTTCATGTCTGCTACCTCACTTTATTTTTCTTGCTTCGCAGTAAAAGCGCTTGTCGTGCGCGTGTCCCATGGAGAACGTTTTTCTGGGAAGCGCCCCGTCCTTTATCACCGTCGGGAAAAGCTCCGCCTTTGTCATGGAGGGCAGCAGGAAGCCGATGCTGTTCTCAGCCGCACAAAGCGACCTTACCACATCATCGCCGTGGATATAGTCAATCTCGCCACTGTGCGAGCCGAGATAGCGGTCAAGGAAGTTCTGAAGGCTGCCCACCGTGAGATTTGCTTCCGGCTTTGTGATGACATACCGCGTTTCGGTTCCGTTAAGCACCACGGTAAAGCTCTGTCCCTCTCCGCCCTTTTCAAGCCCGAGCTCGGAGGTCATCTGCCGCATAAGCTCGTCGGCGTCGGTGTTCACGATAACGCGGTGAATAGCCTCAAACTCCAGCGCAGGGCTGTGGAGGTTGACAACCTCGGCGAGCGCATACCGCGCAAGCTGCGCCTCGGGAGCGCCTGCGGCTTTTTTCTCCTCGTAGCACGCCTTTGCGGTTGCGAGCGAGTGGTTGCCGTCGCCCATGGCATACAGCAGCACATCCTGTCCGCACACGCCGTAGCGGCGGTTGAAGTCCTCCTTATCCGCAAGCTTATCCAGCGCCGAAAGCACCGCTTTTGCGTCATCACCCTGCACAAGATAGCCTGCCAGATGTCCTCCGCCGCTCATAAGCTCGAAATCATATACCTTTGCAAGCGAGTCCGTCCTTGCTTCAAGCGGCTCTATCACCGTTCTTCTGATGTCGTCTATGAGTATCATGATGTGCGGCAGCTCGATTGCGGCGTCGCGGCGTATCCTCATTCTCGGGGGAATGCGCGAGGCTACGGTAGCCTCCGTCGCCCTTACCTGCGAGGTGCTTCCCTTGTTGTAGTCGTACTGCTCAAGGTCGATAGCTCCGACAAGACCTGTGCGCACCTTTCCGTCTGCCTGTGTGCGCACGGTAAGGATGAAGCAGTCGGGATACCGCTCGAAAATATCCTCGGCGAGATACCTCTCCATTTCTGCGTTTATCGCAGCTATCCTCTGCGCGGCGTCCGCACTTTCCAGATACGCCTCCGGCAGAATAAGCTTAAGCGCGGAGGGCGCACTGCCCACCGTCTGCGCGGCAGCCTCCCAGTACTGCGGCTCGCTGGTATACTGGTCGCAGGCGACCACAGACCACTTTGTCATCCCCTCTGCGTCAAGCTTAGGAAGCAGGATATCCGCGGTTGTAAATGCTGTCATAGTATCGGTTCCTTTCTGAATAGCGCGTTGTCGGGCAAAACCGCACATCACGGCGCATATGCAAGCACCTGCCGAAACAGCGGCGCTGCCCGAATGTATTGTAAATAGATATGTTTATAGTATAGCATAAATGCGCCGTTTGCGCAATAGCTTTTTGTTATACGTCACCTCCTGCGCATATAGCACCGAAAGCAAAATCCGGTTTTTTTCAAAAGGCTGTGTGAGCTACTCGCCGCGGCAGCGCCATTTACGCGTACAAAGCGCTAAGGGGGGGGTGTGGGGGGGAGAAAAACAAGAGTTTCCCCCACAAGCAGTTTTGGATATAGTATGTTTCGACTTTTTCGACAGGCTGAGTTTTTTTCAAAAAACTATTGACAAATCTAAAAGTCGGTGATATACTGTAACAAATGAATAGTAAACCGTTGAAGCGGAGATAAAGTCAGTTATGCCTTTACAGAGAGCCTGCGTTGCTGAGAGTCGGGTAAGAAACAGATTGGCAAATGGACCGCGGAGGGCGCGGTCAAATGCGTATTTGCGCAGAGTATTCCGCGACGTGCTGGCATACGTCAGTTGCCGGGGATATGCAGGTATCCCGTCAAGCGCACAGCTTCACGCTGTGAATCAAGGTGGCACCGCGGATAGTAATTATTCGTCCTTGACAGAATCGCTGGTATTCTGTCGGGGGCGTTTTTTGTTTTCCCCCGACAGCAGGAACGCGGCGGCTGTGCCGCCTGTATCGGAGGGACAATTTATGAAGCTGTTTACAAAGCGATGGCGAAGCTGAAATTTCCGAGTCTTTTTTATGACTTCACAACTCAGACAATCAGTAAACAACGGCAATGATAAGAATTTCAGCCGGCAGATGCCGACGACGATATTTATACGGAGGAAACCACTATGAATCACAATGGAATCGAATTTGACACCTACTTCAGAAACTACCCCGACAAGAACGGATTTTTCGGAAAATACGGCGGAAGCTTTATCCCCGAGGAACTCCAGAAAGCCATGGAAGAAATCACCGAGGCATACTACACCATCTGCAAATCCGGCAGATTTATCAGCGAGCTTCGCAGGATACGCAAGGAATTTCAGGGCAGACCCACCCCTATCTCTTACCTCGAGCGGCTCTCAAACAGCATTGGCAACGTTCAGCTTTACGTCAAGAGAGAGGACCTCAACCACACCGGCGCGCACAAGCTTAATCACTGTATGGGCGAGGCGCTGCTTGCAAAATACATGGGCAAGAAAAAGGTCATCGCCGAAACAGGCGCCGGTCAGCACGGCGTTGCGCTTGCTACCGCAGCTGCTTACTTCGGACTTGAGTGCGACATCTATATGGGCGCGGTGGATATCAAAAAGCAGGCTCCCAATGTTGCAAGGATGAAGATACTCGGCGCAAACGTTGTCGAGGTAACAGACGGACTTCAGACGCTGAAAGAGGCTGTTGACGCCGCCTTTGCAGCTTATTGCAGAGAATACAAGGACTGCATCTACTGCATCGGCTCGGTAGTAGGTCCTCACCCCTTCCCCATGATGGTACGAGATTTCCAGAGCGTTGTCGGAATCGAGGCGAGAGAGCAGTTCCTCGAAATGACAGGCGAGCTTCCCGACGCGGTGGTTGCCTGCGTGGGCGGCGGCTCCAATGCAATGGGAATGTTCTCCGGCTTCCTTAACGACCCTGTTGACATCTACGGCGTCGAGCCTCTGGGAAGAGGCGAAAAGCTGGGCGACCATGCAGCAAGCCTCAAATACGGCACAGAGGGCATAATGCACGGCTTCAACAGCATTATGCTTAAGGATGAGAACGGCGAGCCTGCGCCCGTTTACTCCGTAGCAAGCGGTCTTGATTATCCGTCCTCCGGTCCCGAGCACGCTTTCCTGCACGATATCGGCAGAGTGAAGTACGATGTTGTAAACGACGACGACACGATCGACGCATTCTTCAAGCTGTCAAGGCTTGAGGGCATAATCCCGGCAATAGAAAGCTCCCATGCAGTTGCGTATGCAATGAAGCTCGCAAAGCAGATGGAGCGCGGCTCTATACTCATCAACCTCTCCGGCAGAGGCGATAAGGATATGGATTATATCATTGAGAAGTACGGTATCAGATAAGTCAGATGTAACAAATGCTATTGCCCCGGTTATACTGGGGCAATATAGCTTGTCGAAAAAGTAAAATATCAGGCTGGCGAGAAGCCGTCAGATGCACGAATAACACTTCGTGTTACTCTGAAACCGCATAACGGCTAGGCTTTGTGCCTGCCGTTATGTGGTTGACGCCGCAGATGGCGGTTTATCGACAGCCTGATTGCCCCGGTCATGCCGGGGCAATAACTGTTTCAGTACAATATCGGCAGGTCGTCCTTTGTAACGGCATAGGGACTTGAGTACATCCTGCGCAGCTCCTCGTTCGTCGTATAGTCCTCGGTCAGGCAGAACTCGTGCGACCATGTCATATAAGAGCACCAGCCCACCTTTTCATCATGCACCGCCTGCGCGCAGGGAATGCTGCCCGTTTCTCCGATAAGCACTATCTTGGGCTGCGAGGTTATTCTCGTCAGCTCGCTGTACTGCTCGCTGCGGCTTGTGTGCTCGTGCGCAGGCGGATACATATCGCGCGAGATAATATCCACCGTATCGTCCCCGGGATATGTTTCGGGGTCGGGAGAATTCCAAACCCATATCAGATTGTCAAGGCGGTGCAGCTGCGTAAATCGGCTGTACATCATGCGCCACAGCTTTTTCAGCACCTCCGCGCCTTTTGCGCTCCACCAGAACCAATCTCCCTCGCCCTCGTGGAACGGCCGCCAGAGTATCGGGATATTCCTGTCACGGAACGGGCGGAGTATTCCTGCCATAACATCCATATCCGAGATCAGCGCGGCATTCTCGGCAGTGCCCTCTGTCACCGCTTTTTGCGCGTCAAAGTCCGTACAGCGCGAGAAAAAGGACTTGCCCTTGCCGTAAAGCGGCGAAAACCAATGCCATGTAAACGTGATAAGCCCTTTCTGCTCTGCCCATTCCCATGCGCGCCGCAGCGTGCCGAGATTGTCGGCGACCTCTTTCAGACATTCCTCGTCCGCGGCGCAGTAATTGATGTTCGGCGAGTATGACAGCAGCTCAAACCCCAGCAAAGCCGGCTGCTTTCCGGTGACCGCTTCAATGCGGTGAAGCTCCTCCTGTGCCATGCTCTGCGTATGCTGCCCGGTTATTATCTTCTCGTATGTTATGTCGGAGAGATATTTCATAACATTCTTTACGCAGCTTTGCGCATTCTTGTTTTGTGGAATGAATATTTTGTCGCTCATGCAATGCCTCCGTTAGCTTTCGTTGAAATTATGATAGCATAAAAACCGCGATGTTTCAAGTGCTTAGCAGAAAATCGCCCGAAATAAACAACTCCTCTTTCGGAACAAAACACGCTTTTTCGGCTCTCGTTGGTCGAGTTCATCTGTCGATTTCAGCTTTTCCCGGCGATTTCCCAATGTTACCAACGGAAAATTGAAAAAAATTCTTGACAGCCGTGCTAAAATATG
>JBJESD010000078.1:0-2499 GCA_051882595.1 Oscillospiraceae bacterium
TTCTTCTGCTCCATTGAGGATCGTATTAAGAATTTTTACAGAAACGGTTTTCTCAAAAACTTCTGAAAACAGCTTCTTATACCAACCGGCAGAACATTCACAGTAATTCTTGTTCATACCTGTAATCTTTTTAGGCATGTTACAATAGCATTTGGTATAGACAGCGATGATCTTATTATCGGAGATATGTAAATTTCTGCCGCCTATATCGGCTTCATTGAGCAGATCAAGGAATTCGGCAATGTTATTTGACTTTGCATATAGTTTCTTTGCGATTTTAAGAGCATTAGCAGAGATGCAGCAACCGCCACACATACGCATAGTGTCTGTCATACATATATACATTTTATGTCGACGGTATTCAAAATATCATTGATGTATCTTGCTTGTTTGAGAGGAGTTGCGTTCTCGTTAATCGTTCCTATTTCAGAACAAATGGCAGAAGCAGATTCGGGTTCCATATTTTCAACGAGTCTTTTGGCTTTATTCATAAGATTTTTACTTCATATTGCGTTATAATTTGTTATGTGATTTTGCTTCCCTTGTGCTTGCCCTTATGAGGGTTTGTAAATCCTTGTAAAACGATATAACACAAGGGAACACATAAGAGAAAACTCACTTACAGACAGGTAATGTAACCCTTAAATTATGTGATTATACAATCGGAAGTTATCAAACTGTTCACATCTGCTTCCGAAAAACAAACATTCCCTCTCCGCCATCACCGATAAATTCTTCGTTATCGTTAGGATCGGGATTATGCTCATTCAGAAATTCCACAATATGGAATCCACATTTATTGACATAAAAATGGATATTCCGCTTTTCGAAATAAGGCGTGCAGGTTTCCCACACCTTGGTTTCAGGGTGGAATTTTTCAATTGCATTCCAAATGGCAAAGCCAACCCCTTTTGTCTGAATACCATATTTCACATATAGCAAATCAAGGTGATTGTGCTGTGTTTCATTATCTATTACGACGATTGCACCGCCTACCATTTCACCATTTATAACTGCTTTGTATGCAACACTTCCAACGGCATTCAGAGAACGGTCAATATCCTTTTCCGGCAGTATAGTACCTTCAGTTTTTCCGTAAACAGCTTCAAAGCCTTTCTGAAAAGCCTCCTGAATATCGTGTTTGAAATTTTTTATATCCGTTTGTGCCATTGGCAAAAGTTTGAGTTCCATATTCATCCTCACACATTACGATTTGCGGCGGGTGCGCCCCGCCAAATTCCGATTTTCTGAATATACCATCTGCTTATCAAGTTTATTATACAATTTTACCGCCCCAAAGTAAACAATATTCTTTTCCTTATCGGCAGAAAAATAGAAATCTGTTAATTTACCTGATAATTTTGCATAAGTCGTTGTTGTCAGGCAAGTTTAGTGTTTTTCTCTTTACAAAATTATATTTTTGAAGTATGATTACAATATATAAACTATCCTTATCTGCATAAAGCGGATATAAATAGACCGAGTTTGAGGTGAAAATAATGCCAAGACCAAAATGGAACCTGAATACCATTTACATATCCGAGCGGTTGCAAGAAAGTCTTCGACCCATATCTCGCTGCGCCCTGACAACAGTTGTGGCGCCTATGGGTTACGGCAAAACAACAGCGGTAAACTGGTATTTAGAGCAACAAGCAAAGGTGTATTCTCTGCGAATTGTTCGCGTCAGCGTATATTCTGACAATCTTGCAATCTTCTGGAAAAGCGTGCAGGATGCCTTTGCCCGTGCAGGTTTTGACTTCCTGCAGGACTATACTTGCCCCACGGATACCGCCGGAGGTGGACTGCTGGCGGACGAACTTTGTCACGAACTGGCAGGGGAAACCGCCTGCTATATCTTTATTGATGATTTTCACCTGTTGACGGATGGTCGCGTTTCTGATTTTCTCTGTACCCTTGCAAATCGTATGCCGAGTAATGTTCATCTGATCGTTGCCAGTCGTGACCGTTTTCTTCCCGCTGCAGAAATCGTTCGACTGGGGAGCAAGGTTTATCGGGTCGGAACGGAGCACCTGCGATTAAACTACACTGAGCTTGCCATTTATGCTCACCGATGCGGTACCGAGCTTTCCGATGCTCAGATAGAAGCCCTGTTATATTCCAGCGAGGGTTGGTTTTCTGCCGTATATCTGAACCTTTTGACACTCAACGAACGTGGAGCATTGCCCGAACGTAATTCCGACATTTATACCACATTCACCGCCGCTATGATAGACCCGCTCCCTGAGAAACAACAGGAGTTCCTGGCGGTCATGGGGCTTGCCGATGAGTTTACCGTGGAAATGGCACGATTTGTTACCGGGGATGACAATGCAGAAAAGCTGCTTGCCGTATTGACTGACCAGAATGCATTTGTCAAATGTCTGCCTGACGGCGTGACTTTCCGCTTTCATCATATGATGAAGGAGTGTGCCGAGCGCGCATTCGTGATGCTGGATAAGGAAAAACAGTCGTTCTATCTGGAACGCTTCGGATCGTGGT
>JBJESD010000079.1:0-11420 GCA_051882595.1 Oscillospiraceae bacterium
ATCCCTGTGCGCCCTGAATGTTTATGTTGTTTATCTGCCGCGAATCAAGGACGCGTCCGCGCAGCAGTATATCCCGGCGCGCTGCAAAAAGCAGAGATATCAGAACTCGGGATCTATGTACTCTCCGGACTCGGTATCCTCGGGACAATACATATGATAGTTGGTCTTACCGTTCTTCTTAACAAAGTACATTGCCGTATCAGAGAACATAAGAAGCTCGTTGACATCCTCGGAATGCTCGGGACACAGCGCGATACCGATACTTGCCTTAACGTTGATCGTTGTGCTGCCGTCAGAGGTGGTGCATCCGACATAAAGCTCGTTGATGATATCCATGGAGATGTTCTCGATGTTCTCGATATCCTCCTGGTCGGTGAAGCAGAGTACAAACTCATCGCCGCCGAATCTTCCGGCGAAGCCGCCCTTGTCGTCAACCTTCACGCGGATGGTATCCGCAACAAACTTGATGACCTCGTCACCGATGGTATGACCGTAGCGGTCGTTGATGAACTTGAAGTCGTCTACGTCGATGAACAGCAACGCGATCTTGTTTGCGCCGCGGCGCTCCAGCTCGGCTGTAAGTGTTCTTGTAAATGTGTTTCTGTTGTAGATCTGTGAAAGGAAGTCGAAGCTTGCGCGCTCGGAAAGCTGCAGCTCCATCTTTTTCTCGTTGTCGATATCGGTCATGACGCCGATTACTCTCAGCGGCTCGCCAAGACGGTCGGTGATACATACCGCACGAAGAGATATCCAGATAATCGCTCCGGACTTTGCCTTAAGCTGATACTCTGCGCTGTAGCCGTTCTTATCTCGCAGCAGCTGGCTTATATCTCTCTTGTACTTCTCGGCGTCCTCGCTGCTCATAAGTGCGTCGATGAAACGTCCGTTGGAAAGTGTGGAATTTGCTGTGTCAATATCAAACTTTGCAAGTGTATTAGCCGAAACATACATACTCTCCTTGTGGAAATCCCACTCGAACAGCATATTATCGGACAGCTCGGCGATGGTGCGGTGACGCTCCTCGCTCATAATAACCTCGTCCAGCATATCGTTGAACGCTTCCTTGATACGGCCGAGCTCGCTCTTTCTGTTTTTGATCTTAAAGCGGATTTCGTATCCGTTTTCCTCTTCCGAGATAGCGTCCATGGTACGAAGCATCTCGTTCATTCCGTCGGTGAAGCGTGAAACGATCACCCAGCCGCAAAGTGCTGCCAGTGCGCTTGCCACCAGAACAACCGCCCAGCAGATAAGGTTTGACTTCAGAGCAAAGGAGCCGATAGTACCCGAGCTTACGATGCCTGCCCATCTCCATGTGTTGATCTGGGGAATAATACCTGCGTAGTAGTCATTCTTGCCAAGCTTGCCGCTAACAAGCTCCTGCTGAACAGAGGTGGTATCAACATTGTGTGTTGAGCTGATGATGTCATTAAGGTCGCTCATAACGCCTGCGTCCGCAGCGGTTATTGACATATCGCCGTTATAGTTGATGATATTTCCGTCGGTGTCAAAGGCTATCATATGTCCGTCCTCAAGGAAGGTGCCGGAAAGCGCCTTTGCAATACCACTGTTATCACCGACAGAAACGATAGCGCAGACATGACCCATAAAGCCGGTAAGTCCGGCGGGATTTGCATACACTTCTTTAGACACATAGAAAGCCTGTGCATTATTGTAGCTGCTCCATGTGCGTATTCCGGAAACGGGAGAAAGGGTATCATCGAAATGCTCAAAGGTACCGCCAGCATTCACGCCGTTGGCGGAAGCAATGACAGTGCCGGATGTATTGATAACGATAAGGTCGATAATATCCGGATTAGCCTTGGCAACGGAAGACAGAACCGCCTGAATTTTCTCTTCATCCCCGTCGTCCACCGCGTCGATAAGCACCTGTGTGCCTGCCAGCATATTTACATTGCTGACATAATGAGAAAACACCTGATCCAACGCAATTGACTTGGATTGAGATATTGTTTTTAAAGTATCGCCCTTGGTATTATTCTCATAGCCAACCAGTGAGAAAGTGCCCACTGCGCCGACTATCAGTGCAGGCAGTATCGCAAACACCAACAGTATGGCTGTCAGAACTACCTTTAGCTTCGCATTACTCATGTTTTACCAGTCCCCCTGAATTATATGTTATATAATAAAATGTCGTAATAAACATTTCAGAACCCTAGATCGTTTGACATTTCCTTTTGCCGCTGAGCGGATTGTGCTTTGTAGATATACTTGCCGATGTAGTCCTCCTGTGAGGCTGTCAGGCATTGGAACTCGCAGCCATAGCCCTTTATCGAGCCATCGGGATTACGCTGTACGCGCAGCACTCTCGCCATTGCGTTAAGTCTGTAATCGACGAACAGGTCAATGTCGATACACACTACATCCTCCTGCTGCAGAGTAAGGCTTGTCACCATGAATATTCCACCGATGTTTATGTCCTGAATCTCCATCTGGACGGGCTCCTGAAAACGAATGGTTTCATCCTCCCTGACCAGAAAAAGCACCCTGCCGCGCTCGACGACCTTTATCTTGAAATACCTGCGCCGCTCCTGAAGCACCTCGGTGGCGCGGGTTTTCAGTATCCTTACATTAAGCTGCGTATCTATGGATACGGTAACTATTCCCGGATATTTTATCCTGTCTCCCGCTTTTGTGGTTGAGATGATAGAAACATACTCATCCTTATTAAACTCAACGAGTGATTTACCCTTTATCATGAGGATACTGTCCTCATCGGTATCTATATTTTTCGGGAAAACGAAGTTCTTTTCTGATGTAACGGCAACCGCGCCGCTTTTATCCAGGATTTCAACTTTTACTATTTTATTACCCAAAAACAAAAGCATCAAATCCTTATCTGTGAATTTGTTAAAAGTCAGCCGGACAAGCCGCGGCGATCCGCCGGGAAGTCCGGACAGCTATGAAAAAACTGCCAACAATTCCGGAAACAACGCAGACAAAGCCGCATTCACAGCCGGGGCTTTAAGCAATCGGAATTAACCGGGCTGCATCAAAACCATAATATTCCAATGACGCACATAATATAGCAGAATACTTCACATTTAATTATACAATATTGAACCAAATAAATCAAGCGAAAACGCGCATTTTCTAAAATTTTTACATATTTTTTTCATTTTTTTGGATAACATAACAAATCTATTGCGCACGAACAATCGCAGCAATAAAAAAAACGGAGCCGAAGCTCCGTTTCTGTTTCGAAATATGCCGCGCCGTTACAGTACGGCAGCCTTAAGCTCTTCTGTCTTGTCGGTGCGCTCCCATGCAACGCCGAGATCCTCTCTTCCCATATGACCGTAAGCGGCAAGCTGCTTGTACTGAGGCTTTCTCAGCTCAAGCGTGCTGATGATAGCGGCAGGGCGGAAATCAAACACCTTGCCGACTGCCTGTGCGATCTTGTCGTCGCTGTATTTGCCTGTGCCGAAGGTGTCTACCATTATGGAAACGGGAGTAGCTACGCCGATGGCATATGCGACCTCTACCTCTGCGCGGTCTGCAAGACCTGCTGCAACGATATTCTTCGCCGCATATCGAGCCATGTATGCAGCAGAGCGGTCAACCTTTGTCGGGTCCTTTCCGCTGAAAGCTCCGCCGCCGTGGCGCGCGTAGCCGCCGTATGTATCGACGATGATCTTGCGTCCCGTGAGTCCGCTGTCACCCTGAGGACCGCCGACAACAAAGCGTCCGGTGGGATTTACATAATACTTTGTGTTCTCGTCCAGAAGCTCTGCGGGAACGGTCGTCTTGATGATCTTTTCGATAACGTCCGCCCTTATCTGCTCAAGCGTTGCCTCTGCCTTGTGCTGAGAGGATACAACGATAGTGTCAATGCGAACCGGCTTATTATCGCAGTACTCTACTGTCACCTGCGTCTTTCCGTCGGGAAGAAGATAAGGCAGTGTGCCGTTCTTGCGAACCTCGGTAAGCTTGAGCGCAAGCTTATGAGCAAGGCTTATAGGAAGCGGCATAAGCTCGGGAGTTTCGTTGCACGCATAGCCGAACATCATGCCCTGATCGCCTGCGCCGGTGTCGCAAGCGTTCTGCTCTCTGCCCTCAAGCGCATTGTTTACGCCCATAGCGATATCGGGCGACTGCTTGTCTATTGTAGTCAGCACCGCGCAGGTATTGCAGTCAAAGCCGTACTCTGAATTGTCATAGCCGATCTCGCGGACGGTCTCGCGAACCAGTGCAGGAATATCAATCACAGCGCTGGTGGTTATCTCGCCCATAACCATAACCATACCTGTTGTCGTACAGGTCTCGCAGGCAACTCTGCCCATAGGATCCTGTGCAAGAATAGCGTCAAGCACAGCGTCGGAGATATTATCACAGATCTTGTCGGGATGACCCTCTGTAACGCTCTCGGAGGTAAATAAAAAATTCTTTTCCATAAACATTTCCTTTCTTTCATAAATCCATAGCACAAACAAAAAACGCACTCGAAGGAGTGCGCAACTTTCGTTATACACTCCTTATCTTTCCGAATTATCGGCAGGATGTAGCACCTTTTTTCGCTCAATCGCAAAATAGGTTGCCGGGCTTCATAGGGACCAGTCCCCCGCGATACGCCAGAAGCCGCTCTTGATAAGGTTTTCTGTCGTTATATAGTATATCACATATTAGTACCCGTGTCAATAGAAAAATTCAAAATCGAAAAACATATCCCCGTCCGGACGGACGGGGATGAGGTATCAGAAAATAGAGGTATTGATGTCGACGTAAAGCTCTTCAAATGTTCTGGACATATCGTACTCTGCGCCGGAATTCTTGTTCTTATAAGTATTGCTCTTGTAATGGAGCTTCAGGAAGTTGCAGCCATTGAAAGCGCCGGGCTGGATAACAGATACCGAGGAGGGCAGATCCAGTGTGCGAAGATCCTCGCAGTTTTCAAATGCGCCGTCGCCGATCTTTTTCACGCTGTCGGGCATGATAATTGTTGTGACAGAGCACGCACGGAAAGCACCTCTTGTAATCTCGGAAACAGTGTCCGGTATGGTATATTCATTAGCGCTCTTGCCCTCGGGGAACTTAAGCACCTTTGTCTGCGCGCTGTTGAAAAGCACACCGTCGATCGAAACAAAGCTGCCGTTTTCCTCTGCGACATTGATTGCAAGCAGGTTATCGCATCCGTTGAACGCATAGTCGCCGATAACGCGAACGCTTGCAGGAATACGGATGGTCGAAAGAGCCTGGCAGCGGCTGAATGCGCCCTTGCCAATAGCGGCAAGCTCTTCGGAAAGATTTACCTTATCGAGATTTGCACATCCGCTGAATGCCCAATCGCCCATAGCGTCAATATTTGAGAGCTCAATATTCTTGAGTGCATAGCAGTCTCTGAAAGCGCCGTCGTCGATTTTTGTATTCTCGTTGCTGATAACGACCGTTGAGAGCATGAAGCATTCGCCAAACGCCCACTTTCCGATCTCGCTGTGGTTGTCGGGGATGTATACCTCTCTGATCATGCAGCCGGTAAAGTCGCCTGTGCCGATCTCCTCAAGCTGTGCAGGGATGTTGGTTTTTTCAACGCCGATATTGGTATATGGATAACCATCCACCTTTTTGCCTTTGCTTGATCTTGTAATTGTGGATTTGAGGTCAGAAATACGAATAGCAACATCCTCATGATTGGGAATGACAACCTCATCAGCATCGGGAAGCACAAGCGCCTTAAGCGTCTTATCGCACTCGCTGAGATCTATCTTCTTTACCTTGTACTCATTGATTTTGGAGGAGTCGTTAGGGTCGGCAAGCTTGACCTTTTCGGGAATCTTAAGCTCAAGAGAATCCTTCTTGTAGCCGGTAACAACAACGCCCTTTATCTCAGCGTCGTAATAGTACTCCAGATCGTTTACGGAAGCCGCAGGCATAAGGTTGTAATATTCCAGCAGCGAGCTGTATGTTGCCAGCGAAACCTCTTCTACCGTATCGGGGATCATCAGCGCCTTGAAATTATACTTGCAGTTGCTGAAATCCAGCTCAAGAACAGGGCTGCCATCAATTACCTCGGGGACCCTGACCTTTTTCGCGATACCGTTGTAGTCGGTTACCACAATGCCCTCAAGGCGATCGTCATAGTAATATGTAAACTCGCTTGCATCTGTTTCAGCCATGCCATAGTCGCTTCCCCAGTATGCCTCAGCAGCAGCGGTGTTTACCTCCGCATCAGCGAAAACAAACTGTGTTACAGCAATAGCTGATATTGCAATTGCCGCTGCGGTAACAGCCGACAAACACTTTTTTAATTTCACGTTAAAATACCTCCATCGGCACAAAGCCAAAATTAAGAATATAGTTGCTCATTAAACAATAAACTACAATAACATTATATTACATCAATACCAAAAAGTCAATAGTATATTTCATTTTTGTAGAAAAGATATGTAGATATTGTACAAAATAACCACGGCAGCACGCAACGCATTGCAGCTCCCGAATTAAGCGGGTATGTACAAACAGCAAAAGCCGGGCGCTGACCCGGCAGGTGCTGTATTGATCCGTCGGTGCTGACAGGCGGCAGGCGTACCTTTCAGGTTCCTGCCGCACGTTTTCTGAGCCGCGCAATTATACGATAAGCTTATCTACCTGCTCCTTAAGCAGCGTAGCCTGACCGCTGAGCTCCTCGCAGGACGCCGCAGTCTGCTCTGCGGTTGCAGAGTTCTGCTGAACAACATCGGATATCTGACCGATACCCAGTGTGACCTGTCGGATAGCCTCCTCCTGCTCGGCAGCGGCATTGAATATCTCGCCGATGACCTTGTCTGTCTGCTCGGCAAAGCTGATAACTTCCCCGGTTGTATCCGCGGTATTGCGCGCGATCTTCACTCCGTTGGTCACCGCCTCCACTGTTGCGGTGATAAGCTCGTTTGTGTTGTTTGCCGCCTCTGCGGATTTTGCCGCAAGGTTTCTTACCTCGTCGGCAACTACGGCAAAGCCCTTGCCCGCCTCACCGGCGCGCGCCGCCTCGATTGCCGCATTAAGCGCAAGAATATTTGTCTGGAAAGCGATATCCTCGATAGTCTTGATTATCTCGCTTATCTGTCCGGACTTGTCGCGTATCTCATCCATAGCAGAAAGCATGGTATCCATTTCCCTGTTCTGCTCTGTCATTTTTTCATGGCTCTGCTTTGAAAGCTCATTTGCTTTCTTTGCATTCTCGGTGGTATTCTCGACCTTCTCCGAGATGCTTGCAAGACTGGAGGAAAGCTCGTCAATCGCGGTAGCCTGCCTTGTTGTACCCTCGGCAAGCATCTGGGAGCCGTCTGCGATCTGGTTTGTGCCGCTCATCACATCATCTGCGGAAGCGTTCATATTGGCAATAAGGAAATGCAGCGTTTCGTGGATTTTCTCAAACGAAATACGTATCTCCTCGAAATCGCCGATATACTCCACTCCGGGCTTGTCGGTGAAATCGCCGTCCGCCATATGCGAAAGGATGCGTGAGATATCGTCGATATATCCATGCAGCGTATGCTTTGTGCTTTCAAGCTGCTTTACAAAGGTGCCGATCTCGTCGTCCGCAAAGCGATAATCCGAGTCTGCGGAATTAAGAATACCCCTGCTCATATTATCGGACAGCGCAGCCGCCTCCGCGATAGGTCTTGTTATCATCCTCTTAATGATAACCGAGATAAGCAGTATGGACGCTATACAGCAAACAACTGCAACAGCAACGCTGAGGATAGCCATCACCATAAACTCACCGTCGCTTTCGGCGGATGAAAATCCGGCAAAATAAGCGCCGACTACGTTTCCGTTGATATCCGTCAACGGCGCATAGTCAACATAGTGATTCTGACCGAGGATATCGGCAGTACCGCGGTACTCCTTTCCCTCTGTCAGCACGGCTTTGCTGACCTTTTCGGACATAGTTGTACCGACTGCCCTTTCGCCCGTTTTGTCGATAACAGTCGTCGCATATCTTGTTTCGTTGAAAAACAGCGTTGCCTCTGAGCCGGTAAGCTCCTTTATCTCATCAAGATAGCCGTTCTCGCTTAATTTCATGCCGATAACAGCAGAGCCGATAACGGTGTCGAACATAACGACCGGAGTGATGAACTGAAGAGTCAGCCCACCCTGCGAATCAACGACAATTCCTTTTACAGGCTCGCTCTCCGAAATGGCTACAAAATCGGGGTCGGCAAGGTTATAGCTCGACGTCGACCAGATAACGTCGCCGCTCTTTTTGGCAAATACCGCAAAATCGCTCGACGAAGCGGCATAGCCGCTCCACTTGGTCGCAAGCTCGGTGGAATCTCCGCTGAGCACGGTGTCGCCCACAAGTCCCATCGAATCAATGATACTGTAAATATTCTCAAGACGGTCAAGCTGATTGCTTACCTCATTACGGACAATGCTAAGGCTCACCTTTGACATATTCTGCATTATCGAGTCGTTATGACGTGACGACAGCAGCAGTGACCCGGTTACAGTAAATAAGATGGTCACAGCCAGAAACGCACAGAAAGCTAGCGATAGTTTAGTTCCGATTTTCTTCATAGCAAACTCCACCCTTTATCGATCAGATATTGCAAGGATAACCACAATGTTGTAAATGCACCGGAAAATACCTTATTACCGATTATGCAATAAAAACAGTAATTATTCCTATGATTAGATTTTAACATAAAAATCGTCATATGTCAATCTGTTGACGTTATAGAGATTTACAGTGAATTTTATGCAACTTGCACAAACAAATGTGCATTTTATATCTATTAGTAGTATATTATAGGTACAAAAGAGTGATACAAAAGAAAATGCGCGACAAAAATTGTGTCGCGCATAACACATATTAATTGGGTAAGTACCGCCGCAGCCATTAACTCGGCAAATTGAACTCCTCGCTGTTTCGCTTGTTCCACGATACAGAGAAACCCCGAAAGGTATGAGCCTTTCGGGGTGAGGTTGCTTATGATGCAGGACTATTTAACGGAATATATGTTTTTCCGAGAGCCTGCTCAAAGTGGATATTATCTCTACGAAGTAAATATGGTATTGTCAAGTTACCAAGACGTAAAAAAACATGAATACCAAGAGCAATACTCCTATAATCAGGTATATCATACCGGGTTTTTTTGCACCCTTGATCAAGAGATAGATACCGTATACTAAACCCAATATAGGTATGATAAGACACAGAAATATCATCCAACCGGATATTTCCATCTGTGCATATTCTTCTCTCTCCCTCTCCTTGGGCGTTATAACTCTACATACATTAACTTCAACACTGTAATCTGCGGAGAAGTCTTCGCTTGTTCCGTCCATATAGATTACGGAAGCTTTGTTTATCTTCGCATACAAGTATTCCGGATTCTCTGCACTTGAGGTATTGCCGCAGTCAAGGACATAGCCTAAATCAAGGCTTCCACTTCCGGTATATGGACCCATAAATTCATAATCCTTTTTCTTTACCGGGTCGCCAACCCTGTTACAGAATAATAAAGATGTTCTCACATACTTAATTGCCTTGTCTGTTGAATAATTAATAGCGCCTATGACATTATATTTTCTGGTAAAATAGAAACCGGAAAAACTATAATTTGTCGTGGGTGTGATATTAATATCACCTGTGAATGTACTGTTCGCGGTATACGATGTACTTTCGCGATATCTTTCGTACATATCATGATGAAAATCAACCCGTAAGTTAATCGATAATTTAGACATATGTGCTCCTTTACAAAAACCGAGTTCATCTGCTAAAGAGCAAAAGAACCAAACCGGCATTAGTGTTTATTACACCTTATATAAGGCATTGCTTATTTAATACAATTAATATGGGAAATGTATTTGCTTTGTCACTTACGACAATTTTTACTATATACGTTTGACAGACCCCCAAGCCATAACAAGAAGCAAAACCAATGATATATCATTTGTTTCTTTTGCTATTATAACATAATATATTGGATTTGTCAAGATATACTAATGATATATGTTATAATTTCTCACCAAGGAGGAATGATATAACATGGCATATTACAGGCGAATACGCGAGCTGCGAGAGGATAACGACAAAACACAGCGTGAGATTGCGGAGTATCTGGGCACGCCGTATCAATACTATGCGGTGTACGAAAAGGGTGGGAGTGAGATTTCATTCGAGCGTGCCATAGCGTTGGCAAAGTATTATAACGTAAGCCTTGATTACCTCGCAGGGCTGACGGATGTCAAAACTAATTCCTCTGTAAGCGCAGTTTCGGAAAGCAAGCAAGCGCTAATCAACGCAATAGAAAACATGACCGAAGATGAAAAAAAGCTCCTTTTTAATCTTCTGCAAAAACTGATACACGCCCTAAAATAACAAATCCCCCGCTCTCACGAACGGGGGATAGCTATATAAAAAGAAATTACATTTCGATCACAACATCGTTTTCAGCCTTGAGGATAGAGTCAAGGATAAGCTTGCCCTCTATCTTCTCGCCGTTTACGGTAACGGACTTCACGCCGTGCTCGGAGCCGTTGGGGTTCTTTACGGTGACGTGCAGCTTCTTGCCGCGGAAGGTCTTATCCATAGTGTATTCCTTCCACTCGGAGGGGATAGACGGGTCGATTACCAGACCCTTTGTCTCGGGGTTAAGTCCGAGGATACCCTCTGTTGTGCCTACCATAACGGTGGAAGCGGTACCTGTCAGCCAGTGAACGTGTGCACGTCCTGCAAACGGGCTGTCCTTGCCCTCAACGAACTGACCGTATACATACGGCTCAAGCACTCTGTGCTCTGCGTTGTCGTTGTAGGTAGCCGGAGCAGCTTCCTTCCAGTACTTGTACGCGCGGTTGCCGTGACCCAGCTTGGACTCGGCAAGAATCAGCCAGCCCTGAGGCTGAGAGAAGATACCTGCGTTCTCCTTGGTGCACTTGTTGAAGCACTGCATCAGTGCGCCGTCAAAGCCGTGCTTAACGTAGGGAGGATACATAACCATTGCGCCGTAGGGAGTATTAAGCTCGCGCTCAACGCTGTCCATAGCCTTCTCCTGCTGCTCTCTTGTACCAAAGCCGGAGATAACCGACCAGCTCTGGGGATTAAGCCACATAGAAGCCTCGGGATCGGTGCGCTGACCGATAATGGTGCCGTCCTCCTTGTAGCCGCGGATCCATCTGTCCTCGTTCCAGCAAGCGGAAAGGATGCCGTCCAGCTTTGCGCCGATCTCATCGAGGTACTTGATGTAGTCGGTATCGTTCTTCTCAACTGCATAGGTGCGCAGAATCTTGATTGCATAAACCAGCTGGAATGCAACGAAGGTGGACTCGCCCTGCTTGCCCAGACGCAGGCAGTCGTTCCAGTCTGCGTGCAGACCTGCGGGCATTCCGTGGTTGCCGAGGTGGTTCATTGAGAAGTCGATAGCTCTCTTGAGGTGGTCGTAAACAGTGCCCTTCTCGCCGTCGTTAGCGTAGAA
>JBJESD010000080.1:0-10962 GCA_051882595.1 Oscillospiraceae bacterium
AAGAGTATTAGGAGTGATTGATTTGGTTTCACTTCCTGTTTTAGTTTTTTCAACTTTAAAAAAGGTTAAAAGCAAAAAGTAAACTTTCCATTTATCGAGCAGATTACATATCGCATTTAGCCGCACCCGACACCGAGCGCGGCTTTGCTGTTATCCTCCGCTCGCTTTCATCTACCAACAACGCCTCTAACTCCAAATCTGAAAAAAGAAAATGTGGCGATTTGGCGGAAAGGCGCTCGGATAGAGGCAGGGTGCTGCGGCGAGCAGTGACCCCGTTTTCTTCTTTTCAGCTTTGCAATAAATTCGCTGTCCAACTAATATCAAGGCAAAGCTGAAAAGAATTAAAAGGAAAATTAAGCCGGTTTTGGTGTACAGGTGTACATTCCGCATAACCAAGCGGCTTGACGGGCTTTCCGCTGATGTACGGCAGCGTACCGGTCTTGTACTCTGTACGCCATTGTACACCCTTTGTACACGCTGATATTGCCGAAATACCGCATTGTAAAGCCAATCGTACAACTGTACACCAAATTCACATATTAAGAGAAATTCCCTCAAAACCTCGGACACGCTTGCCGTTTTCGTAGATGTTGTTGGAGTATTTGACGTCGTATTTGTCGGCGTTGGATTTCAGCCAGTTTATAAAGGTTTCCCGCTTCAGGGCGGTCAAGCCGTTGTCCTCGCACCACTCGGAATACACTCGGTGAAGCGTAGTGGAGCTGATTGCGGAATTATCGCTGATAACAGCCGATTCTGCGAGGAAATCCACAATGTTGCAGTTCTCCGCAACCGCCTCGGCGACATTCGCCCGTGTTTTCTCGCTTACCGTAAACCGATAATTGTTCTTGATAAGCCGCCGCAGACCGTCCAACATCCAGCAGAACACTTTCTCCTTTTCTGCTATGAACTTATCTGCAAGAAACGGATTGTCCTTGCGGTTTGGCGGTTTAGGCTTGGTTGAGAGAATAAGCAAGCGGCGGGCAAAGCCGTCCGACTTGTCATACAAGGCTTTAGGCGAGCCGTTGCCAAAGCACAGGAAACGGCTATAAACCTGCGCCTGTTGGGATTGCTTGCCCTTTGCTTCAACATCAATCGGTATCTCTGCGGTGATGATGTTCTTGATGTAACCCGTGGATTTAAGGGCAGTCATCTGCATATCGTCATCATTCATCAACAGCTTGTTGATGAGGTTGTAGCGGAAGAACTTGTCGTCCTCCACACGCTGAAAGTTGCCCGACAGCATAGCCGAGCCGAATATCGCATTTAGAACAACGCCGATACGGCTCTTACCCTCGCCGCCGTTGCCGATGATGAAAAGGGCGGTCTGCGCCCTCGTGGACGGTATAAGGCAGTAGCCGAGGTATTCTTGCAGCGTCAGGACATCTTCGAGGTCGAGCAGTTCCAAAAGGAATGAATGAAAGTGTTCGGGATAGTAACCGTGCGTCCAGATTTCGGGGTCGTAGTTGATATTGAGCCGATTTACGCAGAATTTCTTTTCGGGTATGAAAGTGGGCGGCTTGCCACAATCGCCGTCCACCTTTACAACGCCGTTCAGGACGTGGATTTCGCTTTCGTTCGGATTAATCGGTGCGCTGTGGCAATAGAGCTTCAGCGCTTCTAGCAGCGACTTTGACCGCTTGGCAATCCCCGTTGTAATGCCGTTTTCAATGAGCATTTCGGAGATTTCAGCGGCGATTTTGTCTTGGCTCTCCGCTCCGTCCACCGAGTAGAATATGCCGTCAATGCACTTTAGCTCACGGCTTTGGCAGAAGCATTCGCAGAAAAGCGGCTCGTTTATCTTCTTTTCGTCGCTTAACCACTTGATTTCGGACTTTGATTGTGGTATAATGGAGTTGCTTGAGATAGACTGCCCCTCATCTGCGCCAACAGATGAAATAGGGGCGGTCTTTTCATTTTCGTCCATTATTCCTCACCGCCTTTTACCCCGTTAAGCGTAATAGCGATTAGGTTAATGGTTTCCAGCAAGTCGCTGTTTGTTGCAGCTTCCTCATTCTTTTTCAGCTCTGCAAGCACCAATTCCAGCCTGTCTTTCAGAGCCTTGTAAACCCTCGGATTTGGCTGAACGATAATATCCCTTTGCAGCACCCTTGATATGATATAGTCCTGCTTCGTAAGCCCCGAAAGCTGTACCGCCACATCAAGCGCAGCATTTTCTTCCTCGGAACAGCGGAACGATACGATTTTCCCACGAAAGCGACCTTTCGGGTCAAGTGATTTAGCCGACATTCTCCTCGCTCTCCTTTCTGATATTATTCAGCTTGTCCGCCATTTCCGTCTGTGTTGACGGGAACATATGGGCATAGCGGTAGGTTATATCTATGCTCTCGTGTCCTACTCGCTCCGCAATAGCAACCGCCGAAAAGCCCATTTCAATCAGCAGAGAGATTGCGCTGTGCCTTATATCGTGTATTCTGATACGCTTTACACCTGCCTCCTTGCAGCCACGCTCCATTTCGTGCTTCAGAAAGTGCTTGGTTACGGGAAACAGCCTGTCGGTAGGCTTGCAATCATACAGCGATGAAACAAGGTCACGCATTTCGTCACATAGGAAATCGGGCATTTTGATAGTGCGGTTACTTTTCACGGTTTTGGGCGATGTAATAACGTCCTCCCCTTTCAGCCGCTGATACGACTTGTTAATTGTAAGGGTACTGTTCTCAAAATCGAAATCAGCAGATGTCAGAGCAAGCAGCTCACCCTCACGAATGCCGCACCAATACAGCAGCTCGTTCTGCCACTTGATTACGTCCTTTGCGGCAATATCCGATATAACACGATTTCCAAAGTACGGGAGAATGTGCTTGGTTATGATTGCTTCTTTTGTAAGCTAGGTATTCAGCTTCAGACGGGGCTTTATGTCCTGCTTATAGAGCTGAAAGAAATCGCTGAAGGTCATCTCCATTTTACCCTGCTCCTGATTATGAAACTTGCGTTCATACTCCGCAGCTTCGTGTTTTGTGGCAAAACCTCGTTTCAGCTTTTTCTTTTTACTGCCGTCCCACGCCGTAAACCACAGCGAAACATACCACGTCCCGTTTTTGTTGTCCTTGTAAACAGGCATTATGTACCCTCCTTTGCAAGTCCGTAGAACTTTTCCGCAAAATACTTGCGGATAACCTTGCCGGCTATTGTGATGAAACCCTTGTTCTTGAGTTCCTCGTTCAGCTCACGGACAACCTTGTAAGCGAAAGCCTTTGATACATCAAGTATCTGTGCAACCTCTGCTGCGTCGATTAAAACTGCATTTGTCATAACGTATTCCTCCTATTTTGTATTCAGTTCACTATCGAACTATATATATCAGTTCATTTATGAACCGTCAAGGCGTTTTGAAATATTTTTTAAAAAACTATTTCATTTTTGAACTGTATGTGATATAATAAACGCAAGCGTTTATTATATGATTAAAATGCCTTGCACATTCGTTCGCCGTTGGCGAACTTCGTGCATATCGGCAAATTATATCATAACCTTGCGGTTATGATATAATAAACGCAAGCGTTTATTATATGATTAAAATGCCTTGCACATTCGTTCGCCGTTGGCGAACTTTGTGCATATCGGCAAATTATATCATAACCTTGCGGTTATGATATAATATATGTATAATTTGATTTTCGGGAGAATTTGCTATGACAACAGGTCAGAAAATAAAAGAATTGCGACAAGCTAAAAAACTGTCGCAAAAGGAATTAGGTATTATGAGCGGATTGAGCGAGCCTGCAATCCGCAACTATGAGTTAGGCAACCGTACCCCCTCGCCGCAGCAGCTTGAGAAGATAGCGGCTGCTCTGAATGTAAGCGTATATGCTATTTCAGACCCCGAAATTGAGGACTATAACGGCGTTCTCCATACCCTGTTTCAGTTAGAGGAGATGTATGGGCTAACCGTGGCAAAGGTTGACGGGGTTGTATGCCTGAAGCTCGACGGTACGAAGAAGAACGGCTCTCTCGCAAAAATGCTGCCCCTTTGGAATGAGAAGAAGGAGCAGCTGTCAAAGGGAGAGATTTCCGAAGAGGAGTATGTTTCTTGGTGCAAGAGGTATCCTCTGTCGCACGCCGAAGAGTGTCAGAGTTCCATTAGAGTAAAACGCAAAGCGAAAAAATCGGACGGCAACGCATAAAACAGTGATACCGTTTTGATACCGAAAATTTGAAAACCGCATAAAATATAAATAATATCAAGAAAAATCGGTTCAGAAATGCGGTTATAATCACATCTTGAACGAGGTGAACACATCAAGTTTGCGAGTGGGAATAATCGCCACCCTATAAAATCCCTCATACCAATGCGGTTTACTGAGCTTCAAACGGCTCTCCGATACCGTTTTGATACCGAAATCCGAAAATATGAAGTAGCTGCAAGCGGCTTATAGGTTGTAGCCAATTTGTAGCCAACACAAAGTTACCCCCGAAAAACTGTATTAGCAGGTTTTCGGGGGTATTCATTATATCTTAATTCGCCCATTACCGTATCTCAGAAATAACACCCTTCTCCATCTCACAAACCGTATCGCAAAGCGCTGAAATATCCTCATTGTTATGGGAAGCGATAAGAATAGTCTTGCCTTGCTCCTTCAGTTCAAGCAGATACCGCCGCATATCGCTAACTCCGTCTTTATCAAGCCCGTTCATAGGCTCGTCCAGTATCAGCAGTTCGGGGTTTTCCATAATCGCCTGCGCAAGTCCTAAGCGCTGGCGCATACCGAGGGAGTATTTTCTTACTTGTAATTTCAGATTCGGGTTTAAGCCTACCTTTTGCATGGTTTCCTTTATCCTGTCGCTGTCAATGCGGCGGTTAAGTCCGGCAAGCAGCTTAAGATTATGATAGCCCGAATAGTACGGAATAAAGCCCGGAGCTTCGATAATTAATCCGATATTTTCGGGAAAGTCGCGGTCCTTTCCCACACGCTTTTCGTTAACGTATATCTCGCCGCTTGTTGGCTTTACAAAGCCGCAGATACACTTCATCAGCATTGTCTTTCCGCTTCCGTTTCTGCCGATAAGACCGTGAATTTTTCCCTTTTCAAAGCTGTGTGTAATGCCTTTCAGAATTTCGCTGCCCTTTATTGTCAGGGATAGATTTTGAACCTTTATTGCCTCGCTCATTTTAACCCTCCGTTTCCTCCATACTTGCCGCATTTATGCTGCCTGCCCCTAAAAGATTAGCGGTTATAAGCAGGACGATTATCACCCCGAAATAGATATATGAATACTCTGTGGGCATTACTGCGTCGCGGTAAAGCTCGGTGAAATGAAGCCACACTATCGCATTCGCCATAGGAAAAGCCCACATCGCCGCCGTTTTTATCGAGGTGAAAAGCACGCCGAAGCCGATTATTCCGCTTGCCGCAAGAAAACCCACAGCCCTGCGGTTTTTCTGCCCGAATAGAAGCATAACAAGCAGCACCGTCACAAGATAGCAGAACAGCAGAGCAAAGGTCTGTATCGCCGCCGAAAATGGCGTCATCTGATAATATAAATTCGGCGGAACAAGCTCCGAGGCAAAGCCGCCTTCCTCTTCGGGGAAAAGCAGTTCGTATCGCTTTACAACCATACTCCAGCCGTCCGCAAGGAAAGCCCTGTTCATAAGAAAAGCGGTACAGATAACGTATATTGCGGCAAGAAAGGTAAGCGCGCTCATAAGCCCGAAAAGTATCTGCCCTAAAAGCCAGTTGTACCGACCCGTTCTTGAAAGGAAAAACAGGGATGAGCCGTCGGTTTTCGGGAAATCGCTCATAAGGGTAAGGAACACTAAGGGAATTATCAGCGTAAGCATACCCGAATTACCTACCGCGATAAGCGGCTCTAAAAGGTTCAGCGGCTCGCCCATTTTTTCCGAGCGCTCCAGAAGCGGCGTAACCGCATAGGAATAGATAAAAACCGTAAGCACGGGAATTATTATCATTCGGGGATTGCACACCCATTTCAGCCACTCCGTCCGAGCCACTGCCCATATTTTCCGCAGAGATATTTTACCTGCCACAGTCGGTGCACCTCCTCGCCGTTATGATGAAAAGCGCAAGCGCCGCCGCTGCAAGAAGCGCATATCCTGCAAAGGAAACCAAGCCCGTATTTGTGCCGTATGCAAGCTCTCGCAGATTAGACGGATATATCGCCTGTATCAGCGTCCTCTGCCATTCGGGATAATCCCAGTAGCCATCGAGAAACAGCTTGTTAGCCGCCGTCATCTGCATATATTGCAGAAGAAAAGGGATACAGATACAGAAATACTGATTTGCAGTAAATGCGCTTATAAGAAAGGGTAAAACTGCCGCTCCTGCGCCCATTATCACAGTTTCAAGCAGCTTTTTCGGGTAGGAAATGTTGATAGCAGCCAGCATTTCTGCCTGTTCTGAGGATAACTCGCTTATCTTTGGGAAAATCATATAAACCGCCGCAGAAAACAGCAGAAAACCGAGAGCGCAGAGGACTGCTCCGCCTATAATAGCGGAAATGAATTTTGACAGGCAGTAGTGCAGCTTTCCCATACGGCAGATTATATACCGCTTTTCGCTGAACCGCCGCTCGTCGCAAAGCACCTTAACAAAGGGAAACGCAACAATTATTGAGAGGAACTGGACAACCCATGTTCCGAAGCCGTGAGCGCAGACGTACTGCGCCGAAAATTCGTAGCTTTCCGCCTGCTCTGTGCCTAACATTGTTACCATTTCAAATATGGACACTTCGTTCATATTTGAATAGTCCCTATACGCGGGCGAAGTAAAGCACATCAGCGCAAAGGCGATTATGCCTGCTGCAAAATAAGGGCTTAGAATTACCTTTTTCAGCTCGGTTAAAATACAATTCAGGGTTTTCATCTTTCTCTGAAATCCTCCCAGAAATATAATTCGCCCGTTACTGCGTCTATTGTTGCCTGATAATATTTTTTTGTTCCGGTGGAGATTGTAACATACCAGACAGGGTGAGTGTAGTATGGCGAGGTATCCCACGTTGCGTTTTTATCGTATATAACGCTTGTATATCCGAGAGAAATCTCATAAATATCCCATACAACTGAATTGGAAAGGCGGTGTTTAAGTATTTCAAAAACGTTATCAACCGTGATTATTTCTGTAACTGTTTTTTCAGCCTCGGTAAACATGGTATTGGTCTTTGTGGTTATTATGCTGTCAAAACCGTCGGTGCGTATCATAATCATTTCCATGTGGTCGCTGCTTACAACCTCGCCGCAAGAGAACGGAATTTCTTTATCCACATCCACGCTAACATATTCGAAAGGAATGTCGCCGACGAAACACCGCAGGTCAAACTGTATTGCGTTTTTTCCGTCATGCATTTCGAAAATATACGCCCACTCTACTTTATAGGATATCTTTTCGTCTACGCAATAGCGGAAACTGTTCATATAATCCTCGGCGGCTTTTATCGCTTCAGCGAGAGCAATTTCACCGTTTGTCAGCGTCAGCTTCTGCGACAGAGCGGATTCATCAGCGGTAAAGCAGTTTACTTTTTGCACAGCCATACTTTTTGAAAACCAGTCGTTTTCAAAGTCGGATTTAAGATAACTGTCCAACAGAGGAGTTTCCCACAATCTCAGACTAATTCCCATTGTTTCGATACTTCCATAAAACTCGCCGTCATAGTTCTCCCGTGAATTATATATCGCGGCAAGCTTGTCCATGCTAAGGAATTCTTCAATAGTCCACTCCTCGCGATGCGGCATTCCGTAAGGTATTGCGATAAACGCTTCATCGGGATAGTAGTTGTCGCCAAGCCACTCTTTCTCAATATAACGCAGTTGCTCATACACCTGCTGCGGAGTGTCAAGACCATAAATGCTCTGCTCATAGATAGGGATTCTGTCCACCTGCGGTATGATAATATTGCATTCGTCAATCTTGAAGATACCGTCGGCAGCCGCGATTTTTGCGATTTCTTCCTTTGCGGCGGCAGTAACTTCCGAAACGGGGCGGAGTGTTATTTCGGCGCTTTCCCCGTCAATAACTCCCTGTTCCTTTTCGTTGCTAACGCCGCTTTCTATGCGGTTCATCTCGTCAATTACATTCTGCGGAGTTTCAACGGTGCAGGAGCATAACAGCCCCGAAACAAGGGAAAGGCAAACTATACTTGCCAGCACAAGAGCGCCGCCGCGCTTCTTATGCCCGTTGTCAAAAACGCTGTCAATACGCAATTTCAACATCTCCTTTGTACTGAAATAAGAAGTCGCCGCAGATAGACCGCCCGTGTTTTTGCCTGTTTTCAGCAAGAGATAGCAATAGTCACGCTTATAGGAGTTATCCTTGTTTTTCGTAACCTCACGGTCGCAGAGAGCTTCAAGACTGCCCGAACATTCACGCATAATCAGCCACGCAAAGGGATTGAACCACTGCACAGCCGCAACTGCTCCGAAAAACAGCTTTTTGTACGGGTCTTTGCGCTTAAAGTGCATTAATTCGTGACGGAAAATCATCAAAAGCTCTGTTTCGGAGTAGTCCTGCCGGGGCAGAAAAATCACAGGCTTCCTGAACCCTAGAAGCATAGGCGAGCCTATCTTTTCCGAGCGCAGAACGGGTATTTCATTGTCGATGAAAAGCTCTTTTCTTACCCTGTCCGAAAGCTCTTTTTCGTCGGAAGCAGGTGTGCTTTCCGAGAGCAGAGTTTTTCTGAAATACAGGTATTTTCCCGTCTGAAACAAAAT
Source organism: Oscillospiraceae bacterium (assembly GCA_051882595.1). GTDB lineage: Bacteria > Bacillota > Clostridia > Oscillospirales > Ruminococcaceae > CAG-115. Next base: position 8,684 of record JBJESD010000080.1, read on the forward strand.
GCAGAGAACTGCGCCTACTGCCCACAAAACAGGAACAAAAGAGGGAATAACGAGATTTAAAGCAGGCGCTTCGGGAAGCTGAATACTGTATGGGATTATAAGGCGTATCGCAAGTATCAGCGATAATATGTAGATAATTCCGAAGCCGTAGCGCTTTGCAATTCTGCCCTTAAACAGCAGGAAAAGCGCCGCCGCGAGGGACACGCTTACCGTTACGGAAAAAAGTACGCTCATAGTTACTCCTTATTGCTGTCGGTTTTCTCGTCGATAAAGGCTTTGAGGGATTTGATGTCCTCGTCGGAGAGGTTTTTGCCGTTGTAAAGGCAGCTCACCAGCTTTGACACCGAGCCGCCGAAAATGCGGTCGATTATGCTTTTGCTCTCCTGTTGAAGATAGTCCTCCTGCTTAACGAGGGGGGAATAATACTTATATTTTCCCTGTTTTTCGGCAGTCACAAAGCCGCGTTCCGTAAGTCTTGCAAGCAGGTTAAGTATAACCGCAAGGCTCCATTCGTGCTTGTCCTTTAAGCCCTCTTGAATTTCTATCGAGCTTACTGCTTTTCCGCTTTCCCAGATAAAATTCATTATGTCCATTTCCGCCTCGGGCAGGCGCTTGTATTCTTTTTCCATTTTGTCAGTTCCTTTCGTAATTGTTTAACATTTGTTAAATCCGGATTTATTATACAACTGTTAAATGGATTTGTCAAGAGGGGTTTCTTAAGAATTCCTTACAAATTGTAGGTTTGTCAATGATATGTTAACACTATGCGAGAAATGTGGGTATATTATTTCAGAACGCTGTGAATTAACAACGGGAGACGGTGTGCGGTTTCCTAGCATCTGACGATTTCTCGCCAGCCTGTTAAAGTGACTTTTTCGACAAGCTGAGCCGCACTCAACAAGGAGTGCGGCTGTATGTGGATGTAGTGTAGCTGACGCAAGACTAATTCATTTTCGCTTTCAGGGATTTGATTTTTCCCTCGATCATCTTAATGACCGCAATAAACTCATCGTCGCTTTTACCTGTCGGGTCGGGCAGTCCCCAATCATCGTCAAAAGCTCTGCCGATGTACGGGCAACCAACATCGCACCCCATTGAGATCGCAATATCCGGAGTGGGTATCTTATCAATGGTTTTGCTGTACTGCGTAAGCTCCATATCAATTCCGTAGAGCTGTTTCATAATGCGCACCGCGTCACTGTTTATCTTTGGCTTTGTTTGCGTGCCTGCGGAATAGCTCTCAAAAGCATCACCTGCAAGTAGCTTGCCGAGAGCCTCTGCTATCTGGCTTCGGCAGGAGTTGTGGACGCAGATAAAGGCAACTATTTTCATATTACACGCTTTCTGATTTGAGCAGCTTTTTGACCTCTGCGGTTTTCAGCACCCTGCCCATAGAAACGACCTTGTCGTTCACCGCAATTGCAGGCATACTCATGACGCCGTAGGACATAACCTTTTCCATATCGGTGATATATTCTACCTCTACGGAAAGCCCCATTTCAGCGGCAGCTTTCTTTGCGTTTTCGTACTGCTCGTGGCAGGATTTACAGCCTGCGCCGAGTACCTTGATACAGCAAATTCCGTTTACCGCAGTTCCGCAGCAGCTGCTGATATCCATTTCAGCTATTTCTTCTGCTGAACAACTGCACTTGCAGGAGCAAGCCTGTTCCTTTTCTTCATTCTTCTTTCCGAAATTAAGTAATGCCATTTGGGGTTCCTCCTGTTAAATTAAGATATATTGTAATGCGTTGAACGCATAGCCGACAATTATTATTCCTATCGTGCAGATTGCTATGAATATGCCTAGCAGTTTAGGCTTTATCGCCTTGCGCAGCATTATCATTGAGGGCAGGGACAGCGTTGTTACCGCCATCATAAAGGACAGCACAACGCCAAGCAAAGCGCCTTTTCCAAACAGTGCTTCGGCAATCGGAATAGTGCCGAAAATATCCGCATACATCGGAATACCTGCGATAGCAGCAAGGATAACGCCGAAAGGGTTGTTGTCACCGAGTATGTTCACGATGAAATCTTCGGGTATCCAGTTATGAATTACCGCGCCGATACTTACGCCGATAAGCACATAGGGAAACACCTTTTTGGCGGTGGAAAGCACCTGCTCCCATGCGTATTTTATACGGTCCTTGAAATGCAGTTCCTCCTGCGGAATATCAATCGCCTTGCCGTTTCGTATATACTCCTCGACTTGATTTCCGAGGTGCAGCTTCTCTATCAGCGTACCGCCGATTACTGCAATTACTAATCCGACGATTACATAC
>JBJESD010000081.1:0-42214 GCA_051882595.1 Oscillospiraceae bacterium
ATTGCCGTTTTCAGTTCTTGACTTTTTATAATATGCGCGGTGTGTCCACACCTTTTTGCGGCAAATGCTTGATTTATTCCGAGAAATGTTGTATAATACTATATTAGGGCTATTATTGCACAGCGTATTACGGAGGTTACAATGGATAATTTTATTCAGATCGATATTTACACATCGTCCGAGGCAATTGACGGCATTACCGGCGCACTGACCGACTATGGAATAACAGGCTTTATTATCAGCGACAGCGCGGATTTCGAGAGCTTTCTTGCCGACAAGGACGCAAACTGGGATTATGTTGACGACGAGCTTATGGGGCTTAAGACGGCGGAGCCGAAAATCACCCTATATGTTCACGACAACGCGCAGGGCGCAGAGATGGCTGCCTCCGTCAGGTCGCTTGTGGAGGGCTACAAGGCGGACAACGCCGACGGCTATTACGGGAACATCCGTATGGAGTTTTCCAACGTAAAGGAGGAAGACTGGGCAAACAACTGGAAGAAGTACTACAAGCCTTTCCGCGTGGGAAAAAGCCTTGTTGTAAAGCCCTCTTGGGAGGATGTCGAGGCTGCCGAGGGCGACAGGATACTGGAGATAGACCCTGCTTCCACTTTCGGCACAGGTCAGCATCACACCACAAAGCTTGTTATGCAGACGCTGGAAAGCGTGATAAAGGGCGGCGAAAGGGTGCTTGACCTCGGCTGCGGAAGCGGAATACTTTCTATTGCGGCAATGCTTCTGGGCGCAGGGGAGATAACCATGTGCGACATCTTCGAGAACGCTGTTAAAACCGCTTCGGAGAACGCTGAGAAGAACCGCATTTCAAAGGAAAGCTGCCGCGCATTCTGCGGAAACATCATCGAGGATACTGCGCTGTGCGAGAAAATCGGCACAGGCTATGATGTGGTGTGCGCCAATATCGTGGCGGATGTTATCATCGCAATGAGCGGCATTTTCGCACGCTTCATGAAGCCCGAGGCTAAGCTTATCGTATCGGGAATTATCGACGAGCGTATGGACGAGGTGCTGGCAGCCCTCAGCGAAAACGGCTTTGCGGTGCTTTCGCAGGATAACGAAGAGGGCTGGAACTGTATCCTGCTGGGCATTTCGCAAAAGTAATCGCAGCGAATATTAATCCTGCATATACTGTCGTAAGGAGGCGGTATATGTGGAGTTTCTGTATGTGTTTTCATTGATATTCCTGTCCATCTTCGGGCTTGTTATGCTGATTAAATCGGCGGTCGAGGCGTTTATGGGAAAGGATAAGGATATATTCTCCGACATGGGGGTCGGACGGAAAAGGCGGTGAGTTCAATGCAGCAGGGCGCTATGCTCTCCATATGCGGCACGGTGGAGGATGTTGTGTTCTATAACGAGGAGAACGGCTATGTCGTTCTGGATATGGATGTGGGCAACCAGCTTATCACCGCGGTGGGACTTCTGGGCGATGTGCGCGAGGGCGAGGAGCTGACACTGTACGGCGACTATATCAATTCACCGAAGTACGGCAGGCAGTTCAAGGCAGAGGTGTTCGAGCGCTCGCTGCCAAAGAGCAGGGACGCTATATGCAAGTATCTCGGCTCGGGAGTTATCGCAGGCATAGGTCCTGCCGTGGCAAAAAGGATCGTCACCGCTTTCGGCGAGGACACGCTGGATATACTCGAAAACGACGCCGCAAAGCTCTCTTCAATAAAGGGCATCACCACCGAAAGGGCGCTGTCGATAGGCAGGGAGTTCAACAAGATAACGGGACTTCGCAAGGCGATGACCTATTTCTCGAAATACGGCATACAGCCGCTGACTATCGCCTCTGTGTGGAAGCAGTACGAGGGACGCACCATGCAGGCGATACAGGATAATCCCTACATCATGTGCGAAAGCGGCATCGACCTGCCTTTCAGGGACGCGGACAGGGTAGCCGGCGAGCTTGGCATTCCCAAAACCAGCGAGGAGCGCATACTTGCCGGTATCATCTGGTGTCTGAGGGATTTCTCGGCAGAGGGGCATACCTGCATGACGGAGAGCGCGCTCTCCGACACGGTGTGCTATCAGCTTGAGATAAGTGAAAAGTGCTTCTGGGACGGAATAAGGCTTGCCGAGGGCAGGGGCGAAATCGTGCTGGACGACAAGTACGACGAGCATTATGTGTTCCTGTCCGAGTATTACAGGGCAGAGCAGTATATCGCACAAAAGCTGTCCGAGATGATAAAGCACAGCGACGGCGGCGAAACGGACTACTCCGCCGAGATAGAGGGCATAGAGTGGACAGAGGGCATACAGTACGAAAAGCTTCAGCGCGAGGCGATAAACGGCTGCATGAACAACCATGTTTTCATCCTGACGGGCGGTCCCGGCACGGGCAAAACAACGACGCTTAACGCAGTTATCTCCCTTTGCAGGGAGAGAGGGCTTAAGATAAAGCTTGCTGCGCCCACCGGCAGGGCGGCAAAGCGCATGGCTGACCTTACCGGCTCGCCTGCGCAGACGATACACCGCCTGCTTGAGGTGGATTTCGGCGCGGCAGGGCACAGCTTCAAGCGCGGCGAGGAAAATCCGCTGTCCTGTGATGTGCTGGTGATAGACGAGATGTCCATGGTGGACGCGCTGCTTATGGAGTCGCTGCTTAAGGCGGTAAGGCTGCGCACGCGGCTTATCCTTGTGGGCGACAGCAATCAGCTTCCGTCTGTGGGCGCCGGAAATATCCTGCGCGACCTTATTTCAAGCGGCAGGGTTCCTATGGTGGAGCTTAAGGAGATATTCCGTCAGGCGGCACAGAGCCTTATCGTGACAAACGCCCACCGTATCGTGCGCGGCGAGATGCCCGTGCTTAACGACCGCAAAAACGACTTTTTCTTCATGCCCACCGAAACCGAGGAGGACACCCTGCGCCTTGTTATCGACCTTTGCAGGAAAAGGCTGCCGGACACCTACGGCTATTCCGCTTTTGATGAGATACAGGTGCTGTGCCCCTCAAAAATGGGCACGGTGGGAACGCAGAACCTCAATCAGGCTTTGCAGCTGGCGCTTAATCCGCCCTCGGGAGGCAAAAGCGAGCTGAAATACTTCAATCAGCTTTTCCGCACGGGCGACAAGATAATGCAGACCAAAAACGACTACGATGTGGAGTGGCGCAGGGGCGCAGAAAAATCCCACGGGATATTCAACGGCGATATCGGAATCGTCAAGAATGTCGATAAGCCCAACGACCATATCACAATAGATTTCGACGGAAGAACCGCTATCTACGACAGCGAGATGCTTAAGCGTGTTGACCATGCGTATGCCGTGACCATACATAAAAGTCAGGGAAGCGAGTATCCTGCGGTGATTATTCCGCTGCCCAACGGCATGGACAGGCTTACATACCGCAATCTATTATACACTGCGGTAACCAGAGCCAAAAATATACTCATTGTAATCGGAAGTCCGCGCAAAGTGCAGAGCATGGTGGAAAACGACCGTCGCACCCTGCGGTATTCCTGCTTAAAACCGATGCTGGAGGATTATTTTGTATAAATGGCTGGAATTTCGGCGTGCGGCGATATCGCTGTTTCTGCCCAACAGATGCCCGTTCTGCAACTGCGTGATTGGTATGTGGGAGTACTGGTGTGAAAGCTGTTACAGCAAGCTGCACGTTATTGAGGAGCAGCAGACTGCCCCTGCGAATGCGGATATGCTGTTAACCTGCTGCTACTATTCCGGTAGAGCACGCAGCGCAGTGGTACGGCTTAAGCGCGGCTATTACAGCTATGCCTCTGACGCGTTCGCCGTGCTTATGACCGAGCTTGCAGGTGATATCATCCCACAGGTGGATTGTATCACGGCAGTGCCGGCTTCGTGGAAAAGGCGAATTGAGCTTGGCGGCGATCATGCGGAATTTATCGCAAAGGGCATAGCCGAGCGCAGCGGAAAGCCGCTGCGCCGTATGCTTGGCGTAACGCGGGGCAAAAAAGAGCAAAAGCAACTAAGCATAGAAGAACGCTTTGAAAATGCAGCGAACGGCTATAAAATCATCAACAATAAGTATATCAAGGATAGCATTATACTTTTAGTTGACGATGTTATTACCACAGGGGCGACGATTTCTTCAATTGCAGCCTTGCTGAAAAGTCATGGGGCAAAGGCGGTATATGCGCTGACCTTTGCAAAAACCAAACATGTCGATATAAACCGGTTTCCTGACGATTACTGACAGAATGATATGTCGGAATACATATAATTACCGCTGATTATACAGATAGTATATACTAAGGAGCAGCTATGACCAAAAAGATAACTTCCGCCGAAATGGCGGTTCAGGAGGAATACACCCAAAAGGTTGCCGCGATAAATGCGCAGCGCGAAACTCCGCCTGTTGCCCACGTTCACAGCTTCGGCTGTCAGCAGAACGTCAGCGACGGCGAGAAGATAAAGGGAATGCTTGCCGCGATGGGCTACGGGTTTTCTCAAAGCCCCGAGGGCGCAGACCTTGTGCTGTATAACACCTGCGCCGTGCGCGAAAACGCCGAGGACAGGGTGTTCGGCAATGTCGGCGCACTTAAAAAGGCGAAAAAGCAGAACCCCGATATGCTTATCGGAGTATGCGGCTGCATGGTGCAGCAGGAGCACATCACCGATAAGCTTCGCAGAAGCTATCCCAATGTTGATATCATCTTCGGAACGCACGTTCTGCACACCATGCCGCAGATAATCTACGAGGCGCTTACCACGCGCAAAAGGCAGATATCCATTCCCGACAGCGACGGAGTTATTGCAGAGGGCATACCTCTGCGCCGCGAAAGCAGCCTTAAGGCGAGCATACCGATAATGTACGGCTGCAACAACTTCTGCACCTACTGCATTGTGCCGTATGTGAGAGGCAGAGAGCGCTCGCGCGATATGGAGGAGATACTCTCCGAGTGCCGCGGACTGGTTGAAAGCGGCTGCAAGGAGCTTCTGCTGCTTGGTCAGAACGTGAACAGCTACGGCAAGGACAACGGAACCTGCTTTTCCGAGCTGCTGAAGCGCATAAACGACATCGACGGCGAGTTCCGCATAAGCTACATGACAAGCCATCCTAAGGACGCGACAAGGGAGCTTATCGACACTATCGCCTCCTGCGAAAAGGTGACGCGGCATTTTCACCTGCCCGTGCAGTCTGGCAGCAACCGCATACTGAAGCTGATGAACAGGGGATATACGCGCGAGCAGTATCTTGAGCTTATCGCTTATGTACGAGAGAAGCTGCCGGATGTGGCGCTTACCTCCGATATCATCGTAGGCTTCCCGGGAGAGCAGTACGAGGATTTCTGTGAAACGCTCAGCCTTATCGAGCAGGTGAGATACGACTCGCTTTTCACCTTTATATACAGCCCGAGGAGGGGCACAAAGGCGGCGCAGATGCCCGACCCGGTTTGCTCTGAGGAAAAGGGAAGATGGTTCAGGGAGCTTTTGGAGGTGCAGCAGAATATCGGCTGCAGCAGCTATAAGGATTACGTCGGAAAGACCCTGCGCGTTCTGTGCGAGGGCGAGGGAAGAACCGACCCCAACCTGCTTACGGGCAAAAGCAGACAGAATATCATAGTTGACTTTAACGGCGACAGGGCGCTTATCGGCAGCTTTGTTGACGTGGAGATAACCGCCGCGCTTGCATGGGCGCTGGTGGGAAAAATAAAAAACAAGGAGAACTGAAAAATGGATATCATCGAAATTGCAAGACAGCTTGGAAAGGCTATTCAGGAGGACGAGCGTTACAGCGACTACGTTATCGCCAAGGAGAAGAACGACTCGGACGAGGAGCTTCAGAACCTCATCGGCGAGTTCAACCTTATACGCCAGAACCTTGTCATGGAGCAGGAGAAGCCCGAGGAGGAGCAGAATCCCGAGAAGATAGCAGAGCTTAACGAGAAGATGCACGCAGCCTACAACGCCGTTATGACAAACGAAAACATGGCTGACTACACCATGGCAAAGGCAGGCATGGATAAGCTGATGGGTCAGATAAACACTATCCTGTCCCATGCGCTTAACGGCGACGATCCGCTTACCTGCGCAGTAGAGTCCGCCTGCTCGGGAAGCTGCAGCACCTGCGGCGGCTGCGGATAAGCAAAAGCAAAGCAACAAGCGGCTGCGCGCTGCTTGTCATCCTCGCGGCAGTGATATGAAAGGAACGAAAAAACATGGCACAGACACCCGAAAAAATTTCTCCTATGCTTCAGCAGTATATGGACATCAAGGAGAAGTACAGTGAGTATATCCTGTTCTTCCGTCTTGGGGATTTCTACGAGATGTTTTTCTCCGACGCGGAGATAGTTTCGCGCGAGCTGGAGCTTGCGCTGACATCAAGGGCGGGCTCTCCCATGTGCGGCGTTCCGTATCACAGCAGCGAGGTGTACATCAAGAAGCTTATCGACAAGGGCTTCAAGGTAGCAATCTGCGAGCAGATGAGCGACCCTGCCGCGACAAAGGGTCTGGTAGAGCGCGATGTTATCCGCCTTGTTACCGCAGGCACGGTAATAGAGGCAAGTATGCTCAACGAGGACACCAACAACTATATCGCAAGCGTGTATGTCAACGAAGCCGAAAAGGTGACGGCGCTGTGCTTTGCGGATATCTCAACGGGTGAGGTGCACGTATTCGAGAAAAGCGGCAAGACCATGGAGCAGGATGTTATCTCGGAGCTTTCGCGCTTCGACCCGGTAGAGCTGCTGATAGAGGAGGGCTTTCTGTCGCTTAAGCAAGTGCACACGTTTGTTGCGGACAGGCTTAAAAAGTGCGTCTGCGAGGTTCTTGACAGCAGCGAATTTGACAGCACGGACACGGATATCATCACATCGCAGTTTGACGTCAGCGATTCAAAGGAGCTTGGCATTGACGATATGCACTCGGCGAAAAAGGCTCTGTGCGCGATGTTCAGGTACTTCGGAGAAACGCAGAAAGCGACCGTAAAGCGCTTTGTAAGCATGAAGATACACGAGAGCGGCGAGTTTATGGGCATTAACCTGACTACGCGCCGCAATCTGGAGCTTACGGAAACCATGCGCACCAAGGAGAAGCGCGGCTCGCTGCTGTGGGTGCTTGACAAGACCGTCACCTCCATGGGACGGCGCAGGCTGAAAACATGGCTGGAGCAGCCGCTTATCAATGCCGCTGAGATACTGCGGCGGCTTTCCGCGGTGGATTACCTTGTGAAAAATCCTGCGGAGCTGTATGATATCTTTGACGCGCTTCGCGGAATATACGATATCGAGCGCCTTATGACAAGGGTGATGTACAAGTCGGCTTCTCCGAGGGATATCTATGCTCTGGGGCAGACCTGCAACAGGCTGCCGCAGCTTAAGGCGTACCTTGCAGCGACGGGCGCGCCTATGCTGATGTCGCTTGACGCGCGTATCGACGAGCTAGCGGATGTGGCGTCACTTGTCGAGAATGCGATAAGCGACGAGCCGCCTGCCTCGCTAAAGGACGGCGGAGTTATCAAGGACGGCTTCAACGAGGAGATAGACAGGCTTCGCAGGATATCGGGCGGCGGCGAATCCATCCTGCGCGAGATAGAGGAGCGCGAGCGCGCGGCAACGGGAATAAAAACGCTTAAGGTCGGCTACAACCGCGTTTTCGGATATTATATCGAGGTGTCCAACAGCTTCAAGGACGATGTGCCGGCGCACTATGTCCGCAAGCAGACCCTGACGGGCGGCGAGCGCTACATCACGGACGAGCTTAAAAAGGTCGAGGGCGAGATACTGGGCGCTAACGAGCGCATCCTTGCGCTGGAGCAGGCGGTATTCTCGGAGGTGCGCGACTACATCGGCACGCGTCTTGAGCAGATACAGAAAACCGCTGTCGCTATATCAGAAACGGACGCGCTTTGCAGCTATGCCGCGGTTTCGATAGAAAACGGCTATGTAAAGCCCGAGATAACTCTGGACAGCGTAATCGACATCAAGGACGGACGTCATCCGGTCATCGAGAAAATGCTCAGCGACCGTCCGTTTACGCCCAACGACACCTATCTTGACCTCAGCGACAATAAGCTTATCATAATCACGGGACCCAATATGTCGGGAAAATCCACGTTTATGCGGCAGACGGCTATCATCGTGCTTATGGCGCAGATAGGCTGCTTTGTTCCGGCAAGGTATGCAAAAATCGGCGTTGTGGATAAGATATTCACCCGTGTGGGAGCGTCGGACGACCTTACAAGCGGACAGTCCACCTTTATGGTGGAGATGAACGAGGTCGCGGACATCCTGAAAAACGCGACGAAAAACAGCCTTGTTATACTTGACGAGATAGGCAGGGGCACCTCTACCTTTGACGGAATATCCATAGCCAAGGCGGTCGCGGAGTACATAAGCGGCAAAAACATCGGCTGCAAGACGCTTTTTGCTACGCACTACCACGAGCTTATCTCCATGGAAAAGGAGTACAGCGGAATACGCAATTTCAGCGTTGCGGTGTCAAAGCGCGGCGATGATATCAGATTTCTGCACAAGATAGTGGAGGGCGGCACGGACGACAGCTACGGAATAGAGGTCGCAAAGCTTGCCGGAATTCCCCAAAAGGTGATTTCCCGTGCCAAGGAGGAGCTTAAAGGCCTTGAGGTCATGGGCAAGGTAAAGCTTTCCGAAACGCTTGAAAGAACGGCGGACAATCAGTTCAGCTTCAGTGCGATAAACGAGCAGAATGCTATCGCTAAGCTGCGCGCGGCGGACATCAACACCATGTCGCCTATGGACGCGCTGATGTTTATAAAGGAGATAAAGGACACGCTGTAAGGAGGACCTATGAAGCTTGCAGATAAAAAGGGCGCAAGGCGCGCGGCAGTGATTATAGCGGCGTCTGTGCTGATAGTCGGCGCGTTTGTCGGCGGTTTCTTCGCAGGAAAGAGCGGACAGCGTGTGGAAACTCAGTATGTGTGGTCCGATTGCGAGGCGGTCTATGCCGAAATTCTTGACGCAAGCGACGGCTTTTTCCATGTTAAGGGGCTTGACGTCAACGACATCAACGGCAGGGGCGAGTACACCTTTACCGCAAAGGAGAACACTCAGCTTGTTTGGCGCGGAACGGAGCTTTCCCTGTCGGAGTTCCACCCCGGCGACAGGATAGCGTTTTTCTATGTGGGAGAGGTGTTGGAAACCTACCCGGCGCAGGTGCAGAATGTCGTTAAGATAAAGCTGCTGGATGATGAACTATAACGAACGGAGAACAAATGCCAAAAATAAATCTGCTTGACAAAAGCGTATACGAGCTTATCGCCGCAGGAGAGGTGATAGAGCGCCCCTCCTCGGTGATAAAGGAGCTTTGCGAAAACTCCATCGACGCAGGAGCCACCTCGATATCGGTGGAGATAAAGCGCGGCGGAATATCCTATATCCGCGTTACGGACAACGGCTGCGGCATTGCGTATGAGGATATGCCGTCGGCATTCGTGCGCCATGCGACCAGCAAGGTGTTCACTGCGGACGACCTTGACAATATCAACACGCTTGGCTTCCGCGGAGAGGCGCTTGCCTCGGTGTGCGCGGTAGGCAGGGTAGAGTGCGTATCAAAACAGAGCGCGGACAAGCTTGGAACGTTGTACCGCATCGAGGGCGGAGAGTGCACCGAGTACGACCGCACGGGCGGCGCGGACGGAACAAGCATAATCATCCGCGACCTGTTCTTCAACACGCCTGCAAGGCTGAAATTCCTGAAAAAGGACGTTACCGAGGGCAACTACTGCGCCGGCGTTGTGGAAAAGCTTGCGCTGTCCCACCCGGGCATATCGTTCCGCTTTATCCGCGACGGAAGACAGACCATGCTGACGCACGGCGACGGAGAGTATTACAGCGCCGTGAGTGCGGTATTCGGCAAGCAGTTTGCGGCAGGGCTTATCCCTGTCGAGAACATCTACCGCGACACCTCGGTGACGGGCTTTGTAAGCTCGCCGCTGTTCACCCGTGCAAACCGCACCATGCAGCACTTTTTTGTCAACGGCAGAAGCGTGAAAAGTCCGCTGTGCTGTGCAGCGCTGGAGGAGGCGTTCCGCAACTCCATCATGGTGGGCAAGTTCCCGGCGTGCGTGCTGTGCATCAACACCGACCCTGCGAAAATCGACGCAAACATCCATCCGACAAAGACCGAGGTGCGCTTCACCGAGGAAAAAACCGTGTTCGACGCGGTATACTTCGCCGTAAAAAATGCGCTGCTGGGGGATGATGAAAAGCGCGAGATAAAGCTGCCCCAAAACGAGCGGCAGTTCCCCGAAAAAGCGCCCGAGCGCCCTGCTCCGACTGCTCCGCCGACCACGATAGTGCAGACGGTGCGCGACGAGCCGCAGGCGGCGCCTGTTCCCTCGGAAAAGCCCGATATCACCTATCCCGACGTCAAAGCTCAGCTGCCGAAGTTCACGCTGCGGCAGGAGCAGCCGTATATGATAAAAGCCGAGCCTGTCGAGGCGGTACAGCAGGTGCTTGCCGAGGTTTCAAAGCCTGCTTCGCCCGAGGTTAAAAAAGAGGTTCCGCTGTCGCAGCTTCCGGGCTTTGCGTTTTTATCGGACAAATCCTTTGCAAAGAAAGAGCAGCCAGCCGAGCCGGAAAAGCCTGCCGAGCCCGAGTTTGTCCCGGAGCGCGTGCGCGTAGTGGGAGAGCTGTTCCGCACCTACATAGTGTGCGAGGGCGAGGAAGATATGCTGCTTATCGACAAGCACGCCGCGCACGAGCGTATCAATTTCGAGAGGCTGAAAAAGGGCTTTAGCAGCAGCGCGCAGTTTCTGATAGAGCCTGCGGAGGTTTACCTCAGCGCGGAGGAATACAGCGGACTGAGCGAGTTTTCGGACAGGCTCGCCGATGTTGGAATAGTGCTTGATTTCGGTGACGGCGGCAGAGTGACGGTGCTTGCGCTGCCGCAGCTGCTTGACAGGGAAAACCCTGCGGACATTGTGGAGAGCATAGCTAAGACAGCGGCAAAGGGCAACTCCAATATCAAGGGCGAGCTGTTTGACGATATGCTGCACACAGCCGCCTGTCGGATGTCCATAAAGGCGAACGATGTCAACGACATAGCCGAGCTTCAGGCGATAGCGGAGGAGGTAGTAAGCAACAGGGATATCCGCTTCTGCCCCCACGGCAGACCGGTTTGCACAAAGATATCCAAAAGGCAGATAGAGAAGTATTTCAGCCGGATAGTATAACGTATAACAGAAATACCCGAGAGGATAAGTTCCTTTCGGGTATTGCTATATTCAAATGTATTCGCAGAGAATCACGATACCGCTGTGCACGGTGATTGTTCCGATGTCATCCGCTATTTCGTTGCTTACACCCAGCGGAAAACTTCGCTTAAGGGTATAGCGGTCAAGCGGATATTTCATCCCCTCCTCCGAAACAACGGCGGTTTCGGTCAGGGCAAACAGCGACACATAGCCGTTATGCTTTTTAAGCCTGCGGCTTTCGCCGCCCCACAGCATGACTATGCTTTCGTGCGCGCCGTAAAGCACTGCCGTAACGCCCTTTTCATGCAGATATTCAAGCGTCTGGACGTTTGCAAAGGTGTGGTCAAAGCGTCCGCCGACAGCGCAGAACAGCCTTAGCTCCGTGCAGCCGCGCTGTATTGCGGTCTCTGCGGCAAGGATCGTGTCGGTGTCGTCCTTTATCGGGGAGACGCGTATCACCTCGGCGCTGTCGGGCACCTCGGATTTTGCGCTGTCGAAATCACCCACCACGATATCGGGCTGTATTCCGGCGGCGAGCGCATGGTCAAGTCCGCTGTCCGCACATATCACCAGTCCCTCAACCGCCGAGCGGTCAAGCGTCCCGTCGGGCGCGCCGCATATTATCGAGCAAATCTTATTCCCATTCATTTATCCTGCTTGCTTCCTCGTACATTCTGAGATAGCTGTCGTAGCGTGATTGTGGGATTTTTCCTGCCTCTACCGCTTCACGCACGGCGCAGCCTTTTTCCTTTATGTGTGCGCAGTTTGCAAACCTGCACTCTGTCATATATTCGCCGAACTCACGGAATGCCGCGTCAAGCTCGCCCTTGGGGATTCGGCAGTACCGCTCGGTCTCCACCGTAGAGAAGCCGGGAGTATCCGCGACATAGCCGCCTGCAAGCTTGAACATCTCGACCTGACGTGTGGTGTGTCTGCCACGACCCAGCTTTTTGCTGATGTGAGCCGTTTCAAGCGACAGCTCGGGGAAAATCACATTCATCAGGCTGGATTTGCCCACGCCGGAGTTTCCCACGAAAGCGGTCGTCCTGCCCTTGATGAAATCAAGAACCTCCTGAGCGCCCTCTCCCGTGAGGTTGTTGACAAGGCACACCGTAATGCCTATCGAGCGGTACACCTCGAGTATATCGCCTGCCTCGCTGAGGTCGGTCTTGGTGAATACGATAAGCGGCTCGATGCCCTTGCTGTCTGCAATAGCGACAAGCTTGTCCAGCACGAAGCGGTTGGGAAGCGGCTCTATGCAGGAGTTGACGAACACGATTCCGTCAAGGTTTGCAAGCGGCGGCCGCACGAGATAGTTTTTGCGGTCGTATATTTCGGCAATAACGGGGTCGGTGATGTCATCGGAAACAACGCGCACGTTATCGCCTGCGCATGGGCTTATGCCGTCCTTGCGGAAGATACCGCGTGCGCTGCATTTTACAGTTGTGCCATTGAATACGCCGCTGAGGGCATCTACATAGTAGATACCCCCAACTGCCTTTATTATCTTGCCATTGAATTCAGCAGAAATAATATTACCTCCTCATTATCCGACGAAAATGCCGCCGCCCGAGTTATTGCTGTTATTGCTGTTGTTGCTGTTGTTTTCGTCGTCTGTCGGGCTAGAGCTGTTTTCATTAGGCTCGGACTCGGAATTATCGCTGTTTTCTTCGGTTTCGCTGCTTTCGCTGCTTTCGGTGGTTTCGATGGTTTCGTCATCCTCGGGGATGTCAGCGCCGTTCAGCAGCTCGCTGAAAATCTTGCTGTTCTTTTCCTTGAACTCGTTGGTCACCTTTACCTTGCCGTTTTCATCCGCCTTGAAGGTGAACTCGATAACGATATAGGTTCCCGTCTTGCCCGTCTGTGTGGAGGTAACCATAATTGCGAGGGACTTAACATCGCCGTCGCGGCCGGTTATCTCATAGGGTATCTCCTTGTTTGCGGCAAGGCTTATATCGCGTATTTCGGTGCCGCGCTCGGTATCGAGCAGTCCGTCGATGTAGTACTTGAACTCAAACTCGCCCTTTGCGGAATCCGGAATGGTGTAGCTGAACTTCTTGGTGGTTTCGGGAATCTTGCCGGAGCTTACCTTAAGCTCGATGGTGGTTCCCTTGTCTACAAGCTTGTTAGGCTCGATGCTCTGCTCGAGAACGGTGCCCTCTTCCTCTTCGCTGTCCACAAGCTTTATCTCGGGAACGAGGAAGTACTCCTCGCAGCGTTCAAGCGCGGTGCTTACGGGCATATCGGTGAGCTTTGGAACGGACATCATCGTATCGGGCGCGCCCAGACTGATAACCAGCGTGACATACGAGCCCTGAGGAGCCTGTTCGTGCGCAGGCGGCTCTGTACGGATGATGCAGTTTTCCGCTACATCCTCGCTCTCTGCGTAGGTCTTGGTCACCTTAAAGCCGTCCTTTTTAAGCTGGCGCTCTGCCGCGTCAAGCGTGCGGTTGGTAAGGTCCTGAACCTCTACCTGCTTAATGCCCTTGCTTACCTTTACGATAACATCGGCGCCCTTTTTGACTTTTCTGCCGGCAGGGAATTCCTGCTCGAATATCTCGTCCTTAGTGTACTCCGACCACTCCTGCTGTACGATAAGGTTAAGGTGCGAGCCGTACATTGCGTATGCGTCATTCCATGACATACCCACCATATTGGGCATATCTATCTCACCGCCCACGCTTTCGACAATAGACGTGCTGCCGCTGTCCGCTTCTGACGGGGTGGAATGTGCAGGCTTGTCGCCGAAAGCCTCCTTTACCATCATCAGCACAAGGAACACTGCCGCAATGATAAGCGCCGTACCCACTGCGAACAGTATGGGGATAAGCGGAGAACGGCGGTCCTCGTACTCGTCGTCGTCATCGTCATAGTCGTCGTCATCGTCGTAGGCTTCCTCGGGGATGGTGACGGTCATCTGCTTGCGGCGGCGCGGAGCCTCCTGCTCGCCGTTGGGGATGGGGCGGTCGAAATACTTTGTTGTGCCGTCGGTGGAGTTGTACTTGAACTCAAACACGATGCCGGGGTTCTTTTTCAGCTCCTCGAGGTCCTTTATCATCTCGCCGGCGGTCTGATAGCGCTGGTTGGGCTCCTTTTGCATTGCGCGCAGGATTATCTGCTCCAGACCCTCGGGGATAGTGCTGTTAAGCTCGGTTGGCTTTTTGGGAGTGCTCTGCATATGCATAAGCGCGATAGAAACGGGAGTATCGCCGTCGAACGGCTTTTTGCCTGTAACCATCTCGTACAGTGCAACGCCCACGGAATAGATATCGCTGCGCTCGTCGGTGATATCGCCGCGAGCCTGCTCGGGGCTTATGTAGTGCACCGAGCCGATAGTCTTTTCGGACATGGTCTTGTTGTTTTCGCGGTTAAAGCGCGCGATGCCGAAGTCCATGACCTTGATAGTGCCGTCGCTGAGAAGCATCACATTCTGCGACTTTACATCGCGGTGAACGATACCTCTGTCGTGCGCGTGCTGAAGCGCCTTTAGTATCTGGATAACGAAGTGCACGGAGTCGCGCCATTTAAGCACGCCCTGCTGTTCGATGTAGTCGGTCAGGGTGATGCCGTCCACATACTCCATAACGATAAACTGCACCTTCTCGGTGAAGCCGACATCGTATATCTTTACGATGTTGGGGTGAGAGAGAAGAGCGATAGCCTTTGACTCGTTTCTAAAACGGCGCAGGAACTCGTCGCTGCCGGCAAATTCCGTTTTGAGTATCTTTACCGCTACGATACGGTCTTCCTCCACATCCTTTGCACGGTAGATATCAGCCATTCCGCCAACGCCGATAAGCTCCAGCAGCTCGTATCTTCCGTCAAGCTTTTTTCCAATATTACTGTCCATGTAAAAAATCCGCCATTTCTCCATACATTATATATATTACGGTCTGTGCCGTATGGAAGCGCAGCCGTGAAAATTATTGTCCTATGGTAATACTAACACGAACGCAGGGATTTGTCAACCGATTTGGCAAATCTGTAATCGAACTGTAAATTATATACGGAAATTGTTTCCGTTTTGTAACCTTTTATGTAGTTATCAGAGCGACCGTCACGTTATCGTTTCCGCCGTTGTTGTTGGCGTAGTCGATAAGAGCGTCGGGGCAGGCTTCGTGCTTTGTGTCAAAGCAGATATCAAGGATATCCATATCATCGCCGCCGGACGTCAGACCGTCAGAGCAGAGCAAAAGCATATCCCCGTCCGAGATATCCAGCTCGAAGTAGTCGGGGGTGACGCTGCTTTCCGCACCTATGGCGCGCGTTATCTTGTTGCGCTTGGGGTGAGTTTTCGCCTCCTCCTCGGTTATCTCGCCGCGCTCTACAAGCTCCATAACGTGGGAGTGGTCCTTTGTTATCTGGCGAATGCACTCGTCCTCCTCCGAGGAGAAAAGGTGATATGCACGGCTGTCGCCGACGTTTACGATATATGCGCAGCCGCCGAAAACTATCGCGGCAACGCAGGTGGTGCCCATAACGCAGTTTATATACTCGCGCCGCGCGGTTTCGTATACGATGCTGTTTGCCGCGGATACTGCGGTTATCAGCAGGTTGCGCACGGTGTTGCGGCTCATCATCTCGGAGAAGCTTTCCGTTATGCGCTTTGAGATGATATCAACCGCCATGCTGCTTGCAAGACCGCCCGACTGCTCGCCGCCCATTCCGTCGCACAGCACTGCGGCGCAGGCTGTATCGCTGAGCTTTGCGGTCCAGACGGTATCCTGGTTTTCGTCCCGTTGAAGCCCTATATCGGTTTTGCTGAATACATTCATTCTTTCACCGCCTCGCGTGAGCCGTCATCGCGGCGCAGCTGACCGCAGGCGGCGTTGATATCCGCGCCAAGCGTTCTGCGCACCGTTGCGTTTATTCCCGCGCGCACAAGGCGCTTCTGGAAATTCTCCACATATCGGCTCTTTTTAAATTCTCGCTCTTTTATCTCGTTTATCGGAATAAGGTTAACATGGCACAGCATTCCGTCAAGCAGCCTTATCAGCTCCTCTGCGGACTGCTCTGTGTCGTTGACGCCCTCGATAAGGGAGTACTCAAAGCTTATTCTCCTGCCCGTTTTGCTGAAATAATAGCGGCAGGCTTTCATAAGCTGCTCCAGATTATATTTGTTGTTTATCGGCATTATGGAGCTGCGCTTTTCGTCTGTCGCCGCGTGCAGCGAGATAGACAGGGTAAGCCCTGTTTTCATCTCGGCAAGCTCGTATATCCTGTCCACCAGACCGCAGGTGGAAAGCGAGATATGGCGCAGGCTCATACCCTCTCCCTCGGAGTTAAGCAGCGACAGGAATTTTATTACGTTGTCGAAGTTGTCAAGCGGCTCGCCTATACCCATAAGCACGATGCTGTCAACGCGTCTGCCGCTGTCGCGCTCGGTCTCGTATATCTGAAGCAGCATCTCGGACGGCAGCAGATGGCGGACAAAGCCGGCAATGGTGGAAGCGCAGAAGCGGCAGCCCATCCTGCACCCTACCTGAGTAGAGATGCAAAGGCTGTTCCCGTGCTTGTATTCCATCAGCACGGTTTCCACCGACTCGCCGTCCGGCAGACCATATAGATATTTTACCGTATTATCTATGTCCGATACAAGCTTTTTTTTGATAATTAGTGATTTTAGACAAAACTTTTTTTCAAGCGTGTCTTTCAGTTGTGCAGAAATATTGCTCATCTGAGAAAAATCTCTCACTTTTTTAACGTGCAGCCAGTCATATATCTGATTTGCACGGAAAGCCTTTTCGCCGATAGCGATAAGCTCTGCGGCAAGCTCGTCCTTTGAGAGCGAGAGTATATCAATTTTTTGGGTGTTATCCATTTATCTTATTCTCCTGAAAGAGGCGGTGAAGAAGCCGTCGCCTCCGTTTTCATCGGGAAAGTAGGTGCGTTTGAAGCTGTTTGCCGCTCCCTGATACGGCACGGTCTGCACTATGGGGGAGAACTCGGGGTGAACCTCGGCGAATGCGTCCGCCACGTCGTCGTTTTCGGCGCGGTTAAGCGTGCAGGTGGAGTACACCAGCGTTCCGCCGACCTTGACGTATTTGCAGGCGGTTTCGAGTATCCGCCGCTGGATAGTCGGAAGCTCTGCGAAATCCTCGGGATTTTTGTACTTTATCTCGGGCTTTCTGCGTATCACGCCAAGACCGGAGCAGGGAACATCGCAAAGCACTCTGTCCGCCTGCGGAAGCTCGGTGTTGTAGCGCGTCGCGTCACCCTGCTTTGCGGTGATGATGCGGATGCCGAGGCGGTCAGCGCCGTCCTCGATAAGACCCACTCTCATATCGTGCAGGTCAAGGCTGTACAGACTGCCGCTGTTGTTCATAAGCTGCGCCATGGTGAAGCTTTTTCCGCCGGGCGCGGCGCACATATCTATTACAGTCTCGTTTACGACAGGGCGCAGGGTCAGGCAGCACAGCTGCGAGGATATATCCTGCACATGGAAAAGCCCGTTTCTGAAAGCCCTTGAGCCTTCGATATCTCCGGCTTTTTCGATGACTATGCAGTTGTCGAGGCTGGGATATGGTCTTGCGGAGATCTTCTCCCTTTTCAGTTCTGCAAGAAGCTCCTCGGTGTTGGTTTTAAGGGTATTCACCCTTGCGTAGACGGGCGGCTTGCCGACGGACGCCTTAAGCGCCTTTACGGTGCTGTCTACATCGTACTCGTCAAGCCACTTGTCGGTCAGCCATTTCGGGCAGGAGTACTCGATAGACAGCCGCTGAGAAGCGCCCAGCCCGAGAAAGCTTATCTTTTTGCCGCTTCGTATGAAGCTGCGCAGCATTCCGTTTACAAAGCCCTGCGCGGAGAAAACCTTTAGCTTCTTACACAGCTTTACGCTTTCGTTAACGGCGGCGCTTTCGGGCACTCCCGACATATAAAGCAGCTGATACAGACCTGTGCGCAGTATCATCACTGCCGCCTTGTCAAGCTTGTGAAAGGGGATGGAGGAGTTCTTTTCGATGATGTAGTCAAGCGTTATCTTACGCTCGGTAACGCCGTAGAAAAGCGCAGCGGCAAATGCCTTGTCGCGCTCGCTGAGCTCCGACTCCGAAAAAACCGAGTCGAGAAGTATATTGGAAAAGGAGTCGCTCTCCTCCATTTTAAGCAGCATTTTCACTGCGGTAAGTCGTGCGTCAGCCATTATGTCGGGATATCCTTTCGTGTTATCTTCGTCTGTTTGCCCTTGCGATAAGGCGCAGAAGCTGGGTCGCCGATACGGCAAGGCTTGCCACATATGTCATGGCTGCGGCGGTGAGGGTCTTTCGTGCGGAGGGAAGCTCGTCGCCGTCGAGTATAAGCTGATCCTTCAGCGTTCTCATGGCGCGGCCGCTTGCGTTGAACTCAACGGGGAGCGTGATGAGCTGGAATATCACCACAAAAGCGAACAGCGCGATGCCGACATTCACGAGCAGGTCGTTGTTGAAAAGAAGTCCAAGCATAAATACGTAGATATAAGCCATGCTGCCGAGGTTTGCAAGCGGAACAAACGCGCTGCGCAGCTTTATGGGCAGATATCCCTTCGAGTGCTGAATAGCGTGGCCGCACTCGTGCGCTGCTACTCCGATAGCGGCAAGCGAGCTGCTGTTGTATACGCTGTCGGACAGCGAAACCACCTTTGTGCGCGGATTGAAGTTATCCGTAAGGTGACCGCTTATGCGCACGATGGTTACGTCATACAGACCGTTGTTGTCCAGTATCTGCCTTGCGACCTGAAAAGCCTGAAGATGCGTTTTGCTGTTTATTCTGCTGTATTTTGCATAGGTGGTCTTGACCCTTGCAGAGCAGATAAGCGCAAAGATAAACGCCGCGATACACAGGAAATATGTCAGCAAATAGTTCTCTCCGAGAAATCTGCCGATATCGGAGGAATTGGCTTCGGCGGCGCGTGCCGAAAGAAGAATAATCGAATTTGGCATATTGTTCATCCTTTCATACAGATTTGTGAAAAATGGGCTTTTGTCAGCCCAGAAGCGTACCCTTCTGCGGCTTTTTGCCTCTGAGGAACGCTGCGGCGTCCATTCGCTTTCCGCCCTCGGGCTGAACCTCGGTAAAGGCAACGCCGTTTTTGTCGCCGCAGGCGACTACAAGGTGGTCGGGGTCTGCTATACTTCCGGCAGGCGCGTCTACGTCCTCTACGACGCGCGCCATATAGACCTTAAGTCTTTTCCCGTCCAGCAGGGTATAGGCACAGGGCGCGTCGGACATTGCGCGGATAAAGTCATACACCTGCTTTGCAGGCTTTGTGAAATCAAGCTTAAGCTCCTCCTTGCTTATCATGGAGGCATAGCAGGTCTCGCCCTGCTGCTCTGTTCTCTCGGCGGTGCCGTCTTCAAGCGCGGCGAGCGTTGTTACGATAAGCGCGGCGCCTGCGGCGGAAAGCGCGTCATGAAGCTGCGCGCCCGTCATATCATCGGGGATGGGCACCTCGGTTTTTTGAATCATGTCGCCGGTATCAAGCCCCTGAGCCATGTACATGGTGGTAACGCCGCTGACGGTCTCGCCGTTCTGGATAACTCTCTGTATCGGAGCAGCGCCGCGGTACATCGGCAGCAGAGAAGCGTGAACGTTGATGCAGCCGTACTTCGGAAGCTCCAGCACCTCTGTGGGCAGAATCTGACCGTAAGCGACCACTACGATGCAGTCGGGAGCGATACTGCGAAGCACGGACAGGGACTGCTCTGCGTCCTCGCCCTTTCTCAGGCTGAGCGGCTGATATACGGGGATGTTATGCGCAAGCGCGCATTCCTTTACGGGGGTCATCATAATCTGCTTGCCGCGGTTTTTGGGCTTGTCGGGCTGAGTGAATACGGCGGCAACCTCGTGACCGGCTTGTATAAGCGCCTCGAGGCAGGCGAGAGAGAACACGGGAGTGCCCATGAAAACCAGCTTCATATCACTTCTCCTCCTCTATCCACTCTATAACCTTGTCGGCGAACAGAATGCCGTTAAGGTGGTCTATCTCATGACAGAACGCTCTTGCAAGCAGTCCCGAGCCGACATATTCCACCGGCTTGCCGTAGCGGTTAAGCGCTTTTACCTTGACCTTTGCGGGGCGCTTTACATAGCCGTATTTTCCGGGCTTAGACAGGCAGCCCTCGCTGTCCGTCTGCTTTCCGCGCATGGCGGTGATAACGGGGTTAACAAGCTCTATTCTTCCGTTGTCGTCGTCCACGTCTATAACGATAACGCGCAGAAGCTCGCCTACCTGCGGTGCGGCGAGACCCACGCCGTTGTTTTCTGTCATGGTGTCGTACATATCGTCAAGCAGCGTCCAGAGGTTTTCGTCAAACTCTGTTACCTCGCTGCATTTCTGTCGGAGAACATCGTCCCCGAATTTTAATATTTCACGCAGTGCCATTGTTAATTCCTTTCTGTACACGGGAAATTATTGAATATCGGACAGATCCGCCTTATCGATAAACAGCACGCCGTCAAGGTGGTCGGTCTCATGGCAGAGTGCGCGCGCAAGCAGTCCCTCGCCGGTTATGGTGAACTCGTTTCCGTTTCTGTCCTGAGCCTTTACGGTAACACGCATGGGGCGCTTTACCTCGTGCCACTCGCCGGGCAGTGAAAGGCAGCCCTCGCCGCCGACCTGTACGCCGTCCACCGAGATGATTTCCGGGTTAATAAGCTCGATATTGCCGTGCTCGTCATGCACGTTGATAATGCATACGCGGCGGAGCATTCCGACCTGCGGCGCGGCAAGACCTGCGCCCTTAGCCTGTTCAAGGGTATCTTTCATATCGTCCAGCAGCGTCCAAAGCTTCTGGTTGAATTCCGTTACCGGTCTGCATTTTTTGCGGAGGATATCATCTCCGTATTTTACTATTTCTCTTAGTGCCATAGCTGTTCCTTTCTGTTAAATCATATCGCCGTTCATATCGGCGAAAAAGCTGACGTTGCGAAAGGCTTCATCCTGACCTGCGGCTTTAAGCGCGCTTTCGATAAGCCTGCGCAGCGTACTGCTGTTTATACATTTTATTATAAGTCTGTAACGAAATCTTCCGTTTATCTTGGCAGCGGCGCATTTCGCAGGGCCGAGTATTCTGAGCGGTATACTCTTTTCAAGGCTGCCGTGAAGCTCCCTGAGTATCTCGGAAAAGCGCTTTGCGGCGCTGCCGCAGCTGTATTCCGACACGGCGGAGAACGTCACCGCCACGATATCGCAGAACGGAGGATAGAGCATAGCCTCGCGCAGCTTTATCTCCTCCTCGTAGAAGCCGGGGTAATCCTGCCGCGCGGCGAGGTCAAGCACATAGTGCTCGGGCGAAAAGGTCTGGAGCATGGCTCTGCCCTTTTTTCCGCCGCGCCCCGAGCGGCCCACCACCTGCGTTACAAGCGAGAATGTGCGCTCGTATGCCTTGAAGTCGCCTGCGAAAAGGGAGTTATCCGTCTTAAGCACGCCGACCAGCGTGACATTCGGGAAATCCAGTCCTTTGGCTATCATCTGCGTGCCGACGATGATGTCGTACTCTCCGTCGGCGAAGGCTCTGAATTTGTTCTCGAACGAGTGCTTTGTCGAGGTGGTGTCGGCGTCCATGCGCAGTATACGGGCGGTGGGGAATATCTCGGAAAGCTCATCCTCAATGCGCTGAGTGCCTGTGCCCTTCATGCTGATGAATTTGCTGCGGCATTTCGGGCAGGTCTGCGACATCCTCTGCGTAAAGCCGCAGTAGTGGCAGATAAGGCTTTCGTTTGCCTTGTGGTAGGTGAGCGGCACGGCACAGTTGGGACATTCGCAGGCTGCGCCGCAGGCAGCGCACCTGACGCTGGTGTGATAACCGCGCCGGTTAAGCAGCAGTATCGACTGCTCGCCGCGCCTTAGGTTTTCTCCTATTTCGTCGATAAGCGGCATACTGAAAGCGGAGTGGTTTCCGTTTTGCTGCTCGGTTTTCATATCGACAATATATACATCGGGCAGCACTGCGTTGTTGTAGCGCTCATCCAGCTCAAAAAGGCTGTACCGCCCGGTTTTTGCGTAGTAGTAGCTTTCGAGCGAGGGGGTCGCCGAGGCTAGCAGCAGGAATGCGTTGTGATAGAAGCAGCGCTGCTTTGCGGCTTCTCTCGCGTGATAGCGCGGAGCGTTTTCGGATTTATAGGTGCCCTCGCCCTCCTCGTCGATAACGACTATGCCGAGGTTTTGCACGGGGGCGAAAACGGCGCTTCTTGTGCCGATAACTATACGCGCTTTTCCGCTTTCTATGCGGCGGTATTCGTCGGCGCGCTCTCCGAGGGAAAGGCTGCTGTGCAGCACGGCGACCTCTGCGCCGAAAAGGCGGCGGAATTTGCCGACCATCTGCGGTGTAAGCGATATTTCGGGAACCAGCATCATTGCGGTCTTGCCGGACTTCAGCGCCTCGTCTATCAGCCGGATGAACACCGAGGTTTTTCCGCTGCCGGTCACTCCGCGAAGCAGAGCGCATTTCGGCTCGGGGTCGTTCATCAGTTCAAGCAGACCGTCAAAGACCTGCTGCTGCTTTTGCGAAAACACGATGTCCGAGGGGCTTTCGCTTGCGTCGTCGGCAGGCTCGGTGCGGAATACCGTCTGCTCGTACAGCTCCAGCGCGCCCTTTTCCGCAAGGCGCTTTATTACCGCGGGAGTTACGCAGCAGGCATAGCACACTTCCTTTACGCAGGCGCATTCGTTTTCACGGACGAAATCCATCACCTGCTTCTGCTTTGGGGTAAGCTTGATATCCTCCTCGGTTTGGGCGATACGCACAAGCCTTGCTGTTTCGTCGCCCACGCGGCGCTTAAGCTCCTCGTTTTCGGTTATTGCGCCCTTTTGCAGCAGGGCTTTGAGCACTGACGGATGATTAATGGCAGTATCGCCGAAAGCCGCTTTGCTGTCTGCGGCAAGGCTGTTGTAAACCTCGCGCTCCGCTTGGGAAAGCTCGCCCGAAAACTCGGCGTTTATGCGGTAGTGCGTTTTAAGCGAAAGGCTCAGCCCCGGGGGATAAATCGCCCTGAAAGCGTCAAAGTAGGTGCAGAAGGTGGTGTCCCTCAGCCAGCGGCAGAGCCTAAGCTGCTCAGCCGAAATACAGGGCTTCTCGTCTGCCGCATAAAGCAGGGCTTTCAGCTTTGAGGTATCTCCCTCGGAAGTATCGAAAACAAGACCTATGCGGCTTTTGTTCCCCCTGCCGAAAGGCACAGCGACCCTTATCCCGGGCTGTACGGCGCTTCGCAGTTCATCCGGAATGACGTAGCTGAAAAGCGCGTCGAAGCTGTACGAGGTATTCTCCACGGCGACCAGCGCGATGTTGTTGCTCATGCCGAATTATTCACCCTTTATCTTACCGAGCATATCAAGGCGTCTGCACTTGCGGCACTTTTCCGCGCGGATAACCGCGATAAGGTCGTCCACCGCGTCCTCAAGTGCGTCGTTTACCACGAAGTAGTCATAGCCTGCTGCGCAGTCTATCTCCTCGCGCGCTTGCGCGGTGCGGCGGAGAATGGTGGGCTCGTCCTCGGTGCCGCGCTTGCGCAGGCGGCGCTCAAGCTCCTGCATGGAGGGCGGCAGGATAAACACCAGACAGCAGTCCGGGAACATTTTGCGGATGTTCATTGCGCCCTCGACCTCTATTTTAAGTATAACGTCCTTGCCCTGAGAGAGCATATCCTCTACGCCCTTGCGCGGCGTGCCGTAGTAGTTGCCGCAGTACTCGGTGTATTCAAGCACATCGTTGTCGGCTATCATCTTCTCGAAGCTCTCTCTGGTGTGGAAGAAATAGTGCTTGCCGTCCACCTCGCCGGGACGCGGCGCTCTGGTGGTGGCGGAAACGGAGTAACCCACGTTGTCTGTCTTTGCCAGAACCTGTTCAAGTATGGTGTCCTTGCCGCAGCCGGCAGGGGCGGAAACCACGAATAAAAGTCCCTTATTCATTTTTGTCCTCCTCGGCAGTTTTTTCCGATATAGTTTCGGGCTGAAGCGCGGAAAGCACAACATGGCCGCTGTCGCATATTATCACCGACCGTGTTTTTCTGCCGCAGGTAGCGTCGATAGCGGTGCCGTCGTCCTTTGCAAGCTGGACTATCCTTTTTACGGGGGCGGCGTCGGGGCTGACGACAGATACTATCCTGTCGGCGTTGACGGTGTTGCCGAAGCCAATGTTTATGAGTTTCATTCTTTCTACCTCGCTTGTTCCCGATAATTCTCCTAATATACCATTATAGCATATTGTGCGCTAAAAATCAATACTTGTATCGCACTTTCGGCGGTCTGCGTTCGGAAAATGCGGCTTTGCAGCCGATTGTTATATTGACACGCGAAATGTTTTGTGCTAAAATAATGACGGAATGCAACCTTTTGGCAAATTATGCAGTTTTAAGTACAGACAGGATGATATGTCTGAAAGGATGGTTTGTTATGAAACGTATTATATCTATATTGTGTGCAGGAGCGATTCTTCTCGGTTCGGCTGCCTGCAAAAGCTCAGGCGTAGCGGATAACAGCGTGCCCGAACCGGATTCCGTCGGAGCGGCGGCACAGGGCACGACATCGGGCGAGACCTCCTCAGAGGGCGGCAGTGACATTGCAGCAGCTAAGCCCGATTCCGAGAAAAGCAGCATTGCCGCGGACATCGGCGCGACAGAGGGGGCGAACGGTATGGGCGCACTTGAAGAAAATCACATCCCTCTCGAGGAAAAGGACGTAGTGGCAGAGCTTAGCGGCGAGGAGTTCGAAATCGGCACCGAAAGCGTGCAGCTCACCCTCACCTATGTGGGAGAGAACGGCGGCTATGACTACACCCTCGGCAGCGAGTATTCCCTTGAAAGGTGGGGGGACAACGGCGACTGGCAAAGCGTTCCGTTTGCGGAGAATGTCGGCTTTAACGCCATGGGATATCTTTTCGGCGGAAGAAACACGACCGCAAGCTTCACTGTCAGCCTTGCGGACTATATGTACGCAGAGCCGCTCAGTGCAGGCACCTATCGCGTTATAAAGCCGCTTTGCGGCGAAGTCAGCATCAGCGCTGTATTCGAGCTTAAGGACACGGATATCGACGGTCTTGCCGTAGCGGAAGAAAAGGGCGTATTCAGCCTTAACATAATTGAGATCGGCGACGGCTATATGCTTTGCAGACCGGTGTTCACATCTCCCGTAAAGTACGAGGTTATCTGCTCCGAGGAGCTTTGCAGGGAGTTTGCGGCAGGCGACAGAATTTCGGTAGAGTATGCGCCGATGTACATGATAGACGATATGAACTACCGCGTTATCGCGCAGAACATCACCCGTGAAAAGTCCGACGACAGGCTTGACGACGGGCTGAGGGGAGAGCCGGATTTTTGATATCCGAAGCGCGCATTTTTGCCGATAAAAGCACAAGAAAAAGTCCATAATAACGCAGACCGCAGGGCGCTCGTCCGGCGGTCTGCTGCTGTTATCGGGAAATCGCTGTCACATCACGGCATACGGGCATATAATGTACGAGGAACAGGTAATACTATTGCTTGGAAAGGAGTATAGTATGTGCGGAATTGCAGGTCAGATAGGGTATAGAAAGGATATGCGCAGTCAGGGCGAGGTAATGGCGCGAATGAGCGCGGTGCTTGCCCCGAGAGGTCCCGACGCGTCCGGAGAATACAGCGACAGCGCGGCATATCTTGTTCACCGCAGGCTTGCGGTGATAGACCCCGAAAACGGCGCTCAGCCGATGAGCTTCGGAAGCTTCACCATTGTGTACAACGGCGAGCTGTACAACACCGAGGAGATACGGCGTGAGCTTAAGCGGCGCGGCACGGAGTTTGTCGGTCACTCGGACACGGAGGTGGTGCTTAAGGCATTCATCGAGTACGGCGAGGACTGCGCTGAGCTGTTTAACGGAATATTCGCCTTTGCGGTGTGGGACAGCAAAGAACAGCGGCTGTTTCTCTGCCGCGACAGGATAGGCGTAAAGCCGCTGTTTTATGCGTTCACCGAGGACGGAATACTGTTTGCGAGTGAGATAAAGGCGCTTTTGCAGCACCCCGATGTAAGCCACGCGATAACGCGCGAGGGCGTCATGGAGATAATGCTGATGGGTCCTGCAAAGCGCGTGGGCGGAGGAGTATTCAGGGACATAAGCGAGCTTGCTCCGGCGCACTGCGCATGGTTCGACCGCGATGGGTTTACCTCAAGGCGCTACTGGTCGCTTAAGGCTGCCGCGCACAAGGAGAGCTTTGCAGAAACCTCGGAGCACATCCGCGCGCTGATAACGGACGCTGTCACGCGGCAGCTTGTAAGCGATGTTCCGCTGTGCTGCTTCTTGTCGGGCGGACTGGACAGCAGCGTTATCTCTGCGATAGCGGCGGCGGAGTACGCAAAGCGCGGAGAGCGGCTTTGCACATGGTCGATAGACTACAAGAACAATCACGAGAATTTCCGCGCGAGCAGCTTCCAGCCCGACGAGGACGCTCCGTGGATAGTGCGCACGGCAGGGTATCTCGGCACCGATCATACGGATGTGGTGCTTGACACCGGGGAGCTGGCGGACGCGCTTGCGCCGTCCGTCTGCGCACGCGACCTGCCCGGCATGGCGGATGTGGACAGCTCGCTGTACCTGTTCTGCCGCGAGATACGAAAGCGCTTCCCGGTTGCTTTGTCGGGAGAGTGCGCGGATGAAATCTTCGGCGGCTATCCGTGGTACCACCGCAGCGAGGTGCTGTTCTACGACGGCTTTCCGTGGTCGACGGCAGTGCCCGAGCGCGCCGCACTTATGCGCACGCCGGTATCCTCGGGCGAGGCGGAGGAGTTCGTCCGTGCCGCCTACAACGAAACGCTCTCACACACCGATTATCTGGACGGTGAAAGCGCAACGGAGCGCCGCATGAGGGAGATGTACCTGCTTAATCTGGAGTACTTCATGGCAACGCTGCTGGACCGCAAGGACAGAATGAGCATGGCGCACGGACTTGAGGTGCGCGTTCCGTTCTGCGACTACCGGATAGTGGAGTACGCCTACAACATCCCGTGGGAGATGAAGTCCTTCGGCGGCAGGGAAAAGGGACTTGTCCGGCACGCTATGTCGGGGCTGCTTCCCGAGGACGTTCTGTGGCGCAAAAAAAGCCCGTATCCCAAGACGCACAATCCGGACTACATGGCGACCCTTGAGAAAAGGCTTTCCGCTCTGCTTGACAGCAATAACTGCCGCGTCTGCGAGATAGTTAACCCCGATAAGCTTCGCGAAATGCTTGCCTGCGGCGGACGCAGCTTCACCAAAAACTGGTACGGTCAGCTTATGACGGTGCCGCAGATTTACGCGTATATGCTGCAAATCGACAGCTGGATGAAAGAATACTCCGTAACGATTGAATAATCGATTGCTCCACAGGCTGCTGATATGCCCTCATATGCACCACCGCTGCATATGAGGGCTTTTTCCCTTATGAGCAACACGCTTAGCAAGCTGTAAAGCAAGTCCTACAAAAGCGTGAAATGCTTTTTTTCGGCTTGGATGATACCCTCCTTGCGCAGCTTGCTTATCTCGGCGGAAAGTCCGCTTCGCTCGACCTCGAGATAATCTGCAAGCTCCTGACGGTTAAATGGTATCTCAAAGCTATTGGTGCATTTTATCCTTGCCTGCTGGGCAAGATAAGATAAAAGCTTGTCGCGCGTTGTGCGCTTTGAGGTCACGGCAATCTTGTGGTGGAACATTATATTCTTGTCCGCGATATCGCGCATAAGGTTAAACACCAGCTTGTGGTGAAATCCGCAGGCCTTCGCGCAGGAGTTCATTATCCTGCCGAATTCTATCAGCATGACCTCGCACGGCTCGTTTGCGATTATCGCTATCGGTATCGACGCGACATCCGCACAGGCGAACGCTTCGCAGAAAACCTCGCACCGCCCTATGCTTGATACAATGCTGCGGTTGCCGTAGTAGTCTATTGTAACGCTCTGCGCAGACCCCGACAGGATAACTCCTATGCTGTTCGCCTTTGTGCCCTCCGCGATGATGGTCTGCTTTTTGCCGAACCTCTCCACCTTTGCGCCAAGACAGCCCAGCAGCGTTATCAGATTTTCGTCCGATATATCATAAAACAGCGGACAGTTGCGGAGAATATCAATATATTTTTTCATAAAATCACCTTTTGTTGAAATTTCAACAGATTTTTTTCGGTTATTATACTATAATATTATCAAAAAGTCAAGGAGGTACGCATGAAGATTGCATTTTTTGACACAAGACCGTACGACAGGACCTATTTTGAAAAGTACGGAAAAGAGAACGACATCAAATTCAAGTTCTATGAAACCAAGCTGAATGAGGACACGGTAGACCTCGCGCAGGGCTACGACGGGGTGTGCGTGTTTGTAAACGACACGGTGAATGCCGCGGTGATAGACCGCCTTGCGGAGCTTAATGCGAACATCGTTGCGCTTCGCTGCGCAGGCTTCAACAATGTGGATATGAAGCACGCTCACGGCAGGGTTCACGTTCTGCGTGTGCCGGCATACTCGCCCTATGCGGTTGCAGAGCATACAATGGCGCTTCTTCTGACCTCTGTGCGCCGTATCCATAAGGCATATATACGAACAAAGGATTTCAATTTCAGCCTTTCGGGCATGACGGGCTTTGACCTTTACGGAAAGACCGTCGGCGTTATCGGCACGGGTAAGATAGGCAGAATCTTCATTGATATATGCAGAGGCTTCGGCATGAAAGTCCTCGCCTATGACAAATTCCCGGCGCAGGGGCTTGACAACGGCGATACCATCCGCTACACCACGCTTGACGAGCTGTTCCAAAAGAGCGATATCATCTCTCTGCACTGTCCGCTTACGGAGGAAACCCACCATGTCATCGACGAGGCTTCTCTGCAAAAGTGCAAGCAGGGCGTTGTTATCCTCAACACCTCGCGCGGAGCGCTGGTGGACGCCGAGGCTCTGCTGGCAGGCATAAAATCGCGCAAGGTCGGCGCGGCGTGCCTTGACGTGTACGAGGAGGAATCCGACTTCTTCTTCGAGGACCGCTCGGGTCACATCATGGAGGACGACACGCTTGCAAGGCTTATCTCCATGCCCAACGTCATTGTGACCTCGCATCAGGCTTTCCTGACGGACGAGGCGCTGGAGAACATCGCGCAGACGACGGTGCAGAACATCGTAGAGTTTTCCGAAAAGGGAAGCTGCCCCAACGAGCTTTGCTACCGCTGCGGCACGGCAGAGGACTGCGGCAAAGGCAAGTGCTTCTGAGCAACATAATTAAGCTGTCGGGGCATTCTCTGTTCAGTGCCCCGTTTACATCAAATAAAGGAGAATACAAATGTTTATTACGGAAGATATAAAATACATCGGAGTCAACGACCATAAAATCGACCTTTTCGAGGGACAGTACAAGGTGCCCAACGGCATGGCGTACAATTCCTATGCGATAATTGATGAAAAGATAGCTGTCATGGACACGGTGGACGCGGCGTTCACGCATGAGTGGCTGGACAACATCCGCAATGTGCTGGACGGAAGAAAGCCGGACTATCTGGTGGTTCAGCACATGGAGCCCGACCACTCCGCGAACATCATCAACTTCATCAAGGCGTATCCCGAGGCGCAGGTGGTATCCTCGGCAAAGGCGTTTGCCATGATGAAGAACTTCTTCGCGCAGGACTTCTCCGACAGGCAGATAACCGTAGGAGAGGGTGATACGCTATCCCTCGGCAGACATACGCTTAACTTTGTTACCGCCCCCATGGTGCACTGGCCCGAGGTAATGGTTACTTACGACAGCCTTGACAAGGTGCTTTTCTCGGCGGACGGCTTCGGCAAATTCGGCGCGCTTGATGTGGAGGAGGACTGGGACGACGAGGCTCGCCGCTACTACATCGGCATTGTAGGCAAGTACGGCGCGCAGGTGCAGGCTCTGCTTAAAAAGGCTTCTGCACTGGATGTTGAGGTGATATGCCCTCTGCACGGACCGGTGCTTAAGGAGGACCTCGGCAGGTACATCGAAAAGTACAGCATATGGTCATCCTATCAGCCCGAGGACGACGGCGTGGTGATTGCCTACACCTCCGTTTACGGAAACACCAAAACGGCGGTGATAAGACTTGCAGAAAAGCTTAAGGCAAACGGCTGCCCAAAGGTTACGGTGCACGACCTTGCGCGCTGCGACATGGCAAAGGCTGTTGAGGACGCTTTCCGCTTCAGCAAGCTGGTGCTTGCCACAACCACCTATAATGCGGATATCTTCCCGTTTATGCGCGAATACATCACCCACCTTACCGAGCGTAATTTCAGCAACCGAACGGTTGCCTTTATCGAAAACGGAAGCTGGGCTCCGCTCGCTGCAAAGACCATGAAGGGTATGCTTGAAAAATGCAGGAACATCACATATACCGAGAACAACGTAAAGATTCTCTCCGCGCTTAACGAGGAGAGCTCGCAGCAGCTCGGCGCGCTTGCCGATGAGCTGTGCAGGGATTATCTCGCTCGTCAGGACGCTACCGCAAACAAGAGCGATATGCGCGCGCTGTTCAATATCGGCTACGGACTGTATGTTGTGACCTCCAATGACGGAAGCAAGGACAACGGACTTATTGTAAATGCGGTAACGCAGCTCACCGACACTCCGAACAGGGTAGCGGTTACCATCAACAAGCAGAACTATTCCCACCATGTCATCAAGCAGACCGGTATAATGAATATCAACTGCCTTACTACCGACGCACCGTTCCCTGTGTTCGAGAGATTCGGCTTTGCCAGCGGCAGAAACACCGACAAGTTTACCGATGAAGCTCAGCTTCGCTCGGATAACGGACTGGTATTCCTCCCGATGTATATCAACTCCTTTATGTCGCTTAAGACCGAGCAGTATGTGGATCTCGGCACACACGGAATGTTCATCTGCGAGGTCACCGAGGCAAGGGTGATATCCTCCGCCGAAACGATGACCTACTCCTACTATCTCGAGAACGTTAAGCCCAAGCCCGAGACCGAGGGCAAAAAGGGCTATGTATGCAAGGTGTGCGGCTATGTGTACGAGGGCGATGAGCTTCCCGAGGATATCGTATGTCCCCTCTGCAAGCACGGCGCAGCCGATTTCGAGAAGATCAGCTGAACGGCTCTCCGAGTGTAACGGCGGCAAGCCGGAGCTTTGCGCGCTGCTGCGGCAAAAGGCACGTCAAGCCGTATGATATATGCGCCCCCGTGGATCACCGCAGGGGCGCTGTACGTTGACTCTGCCGCCGGATGATACCGCATAACGGATTTTGACAAAAAAATCTCAAAATCTATTAAAAAACACTTGCAAAATTTACGGAAATATAGTACAATATATTTTGTAGGCGGAAACGCCGTAATCTGTTTAATATTTCGGATCTGCAGCACAATGGATGTGTTCGCTTCCGGTAAATGAAAGGAAAGACTACTATGAGCAAGCTTAACAAGAAACACGTAGAAGACCTCGCGGTAAAGGGCAAGAAGGTTCTCGTAAGAGTTGACTTCAACGTTCCCATGAAGGAAGGCAAGATCACAAACGACAACAGAATCGTTGCTGCGCTTCCCACCATCAACAAGCTGGTTGAGAACGGCGCTAAGATCGTGCTCTGCTCTCACTTGGGCAAGCCGAAGAACGGTCCGGAGGACAAGTTCTCCCTCAAGGCTGCCGCTGACAGACTCGCTGAGCTGGTAAGCACAAAGGTAACATTCGCTAAGGACGACACCGTTGTAGGCGAAAACGCTAAGGCAGCCGTTGCTGCAATGAACGACGGCGAGATCGTTGTTCTTGAGAACACACGTTTCCGCGGCGCAGAGGAGACCAAGAACGGCGACGAGTTCGCTAAGGAGCTCGGCGACCTGGTTGACAACGAGTTTTTTGTTATGGACGCTTTCGGCTCCGCTCACAGAGCGCACGCTTCCACAGCAGGCGTTACAAAGTATGTTAAGGAGTCCGCAGTCGGCTACCTGATGAACAAGGAGATCGACTTCCTCGGCAACGCAGTTGAGGATCCGGTTCGTCCCTTTGTTGCTATCCTCGGCGGCGCAAAGGTTGCAGACAAGCTCAACGTTATCTCCAACCTGCTTGAAAAGTGCGATACACTTATCATCGGCGGCGGTATGGCTTACACCTTCCTCAAGGCTAAGGGCTTTGAGGTAGGCACATCTCTTGTTGACGACGAGAAGATCGACTACTGCAAGGAGATGATCGCCAAGGCTGAGAAGAACGGCAAGAAGCTGCTTCTGCCTATCGATACAACAATTGCCAAGAGCTTCCCCGATCCTATCGACGCACAGATCGAGGTTTCTGTTGTTGACTCCGACAAGATCCCTGCCGATATGATGGGTCTTGACATCGGTACAAAGACAATGGAGCTGTTCGCTAACGAGGCTAAGGCAGCTAAGACCGTTGTATGGAACGGTCCGATGGGCGTATTCGAGAACCCCATTCTTGCAAAGGGTACTATCGCTGTTGCAAAGGGTCTTGCAGAGGCTGACGCTACAACAATCATTGGCGGCGGCGACTCCGCAGCTGCTGTTGTTCAGCTCGGCTACGCTGACAAGATGAGCCACATCTCCACAGGCGGCGGCGCTTCTCTTGAGTATCTCGAGGGCAAGGTACTGCCCGGTATCGACGTTATTCAGGATAAGTAATCTTCGATAAATGCACATTGGCGGCGTCAATACGGCTTGACGTACACAAAGTACGCCTGCGCCGCATTTCCTAGCCAATGCACATTTCTCTTCGATTACCTCACGGCAAAACATTAGGTATCTTCGATAAATGCACATTGGCGGCATTAATTGATTACCGATACTTGGTTTAGGTCACAGCATGAACAGTAAGGCAGGAGGACAGGTTATCCTGTTCTCCTGTTTTTTTAAAACTAAATATTTAAGGAGAATACAACAATGAATAAGGCAACAAGAAAAGCAATAATAGCAGGCAACTGGAAGATGAACAAGACACGTCCCGAGGCAAAGGCTCTCCTCGAGGAGCTTAAGCCTATGGTTGCAGACGTAAAGGGCGTTGAGATCGTAGCTTGCGTACCTTTCACAAACCTCGAAACAGCTCTCGCTGCAACACAGGGCACAAACATCAAGATCGGCGCAGAGAACTGCCACTTTGAGAAGAGCGGCGCTTTCACCGGCGAGATCTCCGCTGATATGCTGGCAGAGATGGGCGTTGAGTACGTTGTACTCGGTCACTCCGAGCGCCGTCAGTACTTCAACGAAACCGACGAGACCGTAAACAAGAGAACAAAGGCAGCTCTCGCAGCAGGTCTTAAGCCTATCGTTTGCGTAGGCGAGCTTCTCTGGGAGCGCGAGTGCAACATCACCGAGGAGGTTATCGCTCGTCAGATCAAGCTTGATTTCTATGATATCTCCGCTGACGACCTTAAGAAGTGCGTTATCGCTTACGAGCCCGTCTGGGCAATCGGCACAGGCAAGACCGCTACCGCTGATCAGGCAGAGGAGGTATGCGCATTTATCCGTGCAACTCTCGCTAAGCTGTACGGCGCTGACGTGGCTGAGACCATCACCATCCAGTACGGCGGCTCTATGAACGCAGGCAACGCTGCCGAGCTGGTTTCCAAGAAGAACGTTGACGGCGGACTTATCGGCGGCGCTTCCCTGAAGGCTGCTGACTTCACAACAATCATCAAGGCAGCAGAGAACGGCTGAGTCGGGTACGCCCGACGGCGAATACGGCTGTAAGTGCTGCGGGATCGGTGCGTTTTCACACGGATAATATTGCAGCACCAAATGCTGTTTTAATCGGAAAAATACAAATCAAGGAGATACACAAATATGGCAAAACCCGTATTATTAGTAGTAATGGACGGTATCGGCTATTCCAAGACAGGTCTTGGCGACGCTGTTACCGAAGCAAATACACCCACTCTCGACTGGCTGTTGGCTAACTGCCCGAATACTCGTCTTAAAGCACACGGCGGTGCAGTTGGTCTTCCCACCGACGACGATATGGGCAACTCCGAGGTAGGTCACAACGCGCTCGGCTGCGGACAGATTTACTCTCAGGGCGCAAAGCTTGTTAACGAGAGCATTGAGAGCGGCAAGATGTACAACTCCTCCGCTTGGCAGGAGCTTGCACAGAACGCAAAGGACAAGAATTCCACAATGCACTTCATCGGTCTGCTGTCGGACGGCAACGTTCACTCCAACATCAGCCACCTTATCAACATGGTTAAGCGCGCTAAGGCTGACGGCATCTCCAAGGTAAGAGTGCACGCCCTGCTGGACGGACGTGATGTTCCCCCTCTGACAGGCGGTCAGTATATCAAGCAGCTCGAGGATGTTTTTGCAGAGCTCAACGACGCCTCCTTTGACGCTCGCATTGCCTCGGGCGGCGGACGTATGAAGATCACCATGGACAGATATCAGGCAGACTGGCCGATGGTAGAGCGCGGCTGGAACACCCACGTTAAGGGCGAGGGCAGACAGTTCGCAAGCGCTATCGAGGCATTCGACACACTCGTTGCCGAGACGGGCGTAAGCTCGGATCAGGATCTCCCTGCATTCGTTATCGCAGAAAACGGCGAGCCAGTTGGAAAGATCGTTGACGGCGACTCTGTTATCCTGTTCAACTTCCGCGGCGACCGTGCAATCGAGATGTCCATGGCGTTTGATATGGATGAATTCACCTATTTCGACCGCGGCGCAAAGCCGGATGTTTGCTACGCAGGTATGCTTCAGTATGACGGCGACCTTAAGCTGCCGGCACGCTTCCTTGTAAATCCTCCCGAGATCACCAATACGCTCTCCGAGGTATTTGTAAATGCAGGTCTTAAGCAGTACGCTATCTCCGAAACACAGAAGTACGGTCACGTTACCTACTTCTGGAACGGCAACAAGAGCGGTAAGTTCAGCGAGGAGCTTGAGGAGTATGTTGAGATCCCCTCCGACAACGTAAGCTTCGACCAGCGCCCATGGATGAAGTCCGCCGAGATAGTTGACGCCCTTATCGAGGCGATAAAGAGCAAGAAGTATGACTTCCTGCGCTGCAACTTCCCCAACGGCGACATGGTTGGACATACAGGCTCCATGCAGGCTACTATGATCGGCGTAGAGTCCGTTGATATCGGACTTGCACGTCTTAAGGAGGTCTGCGACGAGTACGGCGTAACAATGCTCATCACAGCCGACCACGGCAACGCAGACGAGATGCTTGAGAAGAACAAGAAGGGCGAGGTCAACGTAAGAACGGCTCACTCCCTCAATCCCGTTCCTTTCATCATCTACGACAAGGACGTTAAGTACACCATCAAGGACGGCAGCTACGGACTTGCAAACGTTGCTCCCACGGTAGTCAAGATGTTCGGACTTAAGGCTCCCGACTGCTGGCTTGACAGCATGATCTGATAGTCCTACGGCACTTCTGAATAAAGCTATCCCTCTCATGTTACATGGGAGGGATTTTTGCTGCAGTGAATTAAAGCTGCGGTTGAATTTAGATATATACTCAACCTCTGCTTTAAAATCTAAAGTACAAATACGTTGAATTCAACTTAAACTTGTGCTATAATAAACACAGAAACAAAGCAACACAACCACATCGTAAATTATCATATGGACAGGGAGTGCGCAAATGGAAAACACATTCAACACAAATCTCCGCAGGCTGCGAAAGGAAAAGGGCATAACTCAGGAGCAGCTCGCCGAGGCGGTCGGAGTATCGCCGCAGGCGGTGTCAAAATGGGAAATTAACAGCTTCCCCGACGCGGCACTGCTGCCGAAGATAGCCGAACGTCTGGGGGTCTCGATCGACGAGCTTTTCGGGCTGAAAAACGAGAATATCTCGATTTACGACAGGGTTATGGAGCATATCAAAGCTACGCCAAACGACAAGGTGTTTGATGAAGCCTTCAGTATATGCAGGGCTGTCATCATGGCGAAATGCGGCTGTCCAAGGTACGAGCCGCTCATTCCCGAGATGATTGCTTCCGAACATGATAATCACAGCCGCCTGAATTTCAAGGAGGGCTTTATGGAAACGAGAAATAACGGCGATTTGCAGTATGTTTTCCTGTTTCCCGAGCCGAAGTGCGGCTATGATAAGGTGCTGAAATACGACGAGGAGTACGTGAAGCTGTTCAGCGTGATTTCTAAGCCTAATGCCCTTAAGGCTCTGTATTTTCTTGCAGGACGGGACGGCACAATGT
The DNA here is from genome assembly GCA_051882595.1 of Oscillospiraceae bacterium. Lineage (GTDB taxonomy): Bacteria > Bacillota > Clostridia > Oscillospirales > Ruminococcaceae > CAG-115. Next base: position 36,272 of record JBJESD010000081.1, read on the forward strand.
TCTTCAAAAAAAGCACCCTCATGCACGAGCTGGGTATTTCCTCCGAGAACGCAAATGAGATTATAAAAGCATTCTGCGATATCGGATTTATATGGGAGGCAACATTGAACGGCGGCGACAGCAGCGAGAAGATATATCAGTACATATCACGCTGTGAGCTGGTAGCTTTTCTTGCCGCCGCACGATACTTCATGCGACCGCCTAACAGCTTCGGTTACAGTTCCGAGTGGCGGAATGAGCGCTACCTGAAAAACGATACTTATAAAAAGGAGAACGGTGATGAAAAAGCAGAAAAATGACGAGAAGAAAAATCCGCTTCACCGCGAGTACGGCATTTGGAGCAATATCCGCTGGACGCTTTCGGGAATGATGCGGTACTCAAAGAGGCTGATGGTGCTTATCCCGATAGGTATAGTCTGTGCTCCGCTGATGAATTATCTGTGGACGTTCATATCAAAGTTCGTAATTGATATGATAACGGGCGAAGCCGGCTGGGAAGCGCTGCTGTGGCTTATGGGGATATTCACTCTAATTCAGCTGACCTCGACCATGCTGAACACATACTATTACAGCGAAATATGGTGGCGGTTTGTCGACGTCCGCTTCAGACTCATATGCGAAAAGAACCTAAAGGCAATGAGCATTGATTTCGAGCATCTGGAAAATACCGATGTAATGGACTGCTATCAGAAAGCCGCTAATGCCACAGGAAACAACGACGCAGGCGTTGAGGGAATGATGCGTAACCTCGTAAGCTTTGCGCAGACGCTTGCTGTAACGATTGTGGGTTTATGTATTCTCGGTACGCTGGATATCCGGATCGTGCTGATAATGATAGCGCTGGGTGTGGTGAATTTCTTCATCACCGACAGGACAAACGCAGCCTGCAAAAAGAAAGTATGGGATCCGCTTGCCACATGGTGGCGCAAGGACAACTATATGCGCTGGCAGATAACCGATTTTGCTCCTGCAAAGGATATCAGGCTTTTCAGCCTTAGAGAGTGGATCGTGGAAAAATACAGCGAGCTTAAAAAGGAGCGTCTTGCCGCGCAGAAAAAGAACGCCAGGATGTGGTTTGCCGCGTCCGCTGCGTCAAGTTTGCTGTGGGCTATCGCACTGTGCGCGGTATACGGCTGGCTGATTTGGTCGGTGGTGAACGACGGGCTTTCGATAGGCAATTTCAGCCTGTATCTTGCCGGTGCGACAACCCTTTTCCAGCATCTTAATCAGCTCCTTAGCGGCATAAGCACATTGCTTCAGAAAAGCCGTGAGGTTGACGATTTCCGCAGCTTTATGGACTTTGACGGCGGCGATAAGGATGACAGCGGCAAGCCTGTTCCCGAGTTTTCCGGCTATGAGTTCGAGTTCAGAAACGTGTCCTTTAAGTATCCCAAAGCCGAGAATTACGCGCTTAAAAACCTGTCGCTGAAACTGAACGCAGGCGAGCGGCTTGCCGTGGTGGGACTTAACGGCGCCGGAAAATCCACGTTCATAAAGCTGCTGCTGCGGCTGTACGAGCCGACGGAGGGCGAGATACTGCTCAACGGAGTGAACATCCGCGAGTACGACAAGCGCAGCTACTACCGCGTGTTCGCGCCGGTATTTCAGGATGTGGAGCTGTTCGCGTTCCCGCTTGCGGAGAATGTTTCTATGCAGTCCCCCGAGAACACCGACAAGGCGCTTGCCGAGGATTGCCTTAATGCGGCAGGCTTCGGCGAGAAGCTTGCAGAGCTAAAAAACGGCGTTGACACCGAGATTTTGAAGATAATCCACGACGACGGAGTTGACCTCTCGGGCGGCGAGAAGCAGAAGCTTGCGCTTGCAAGGGCGCTGTACAAAAACGCGTCCGTGGTGGTGCTTGACGAGCCGACAGCCGCGCTTGACGCTATTGCGGAAAGCAAGCTGTATAACGATTTTGATAAGCTTATCGGCGATAAAACGGCTGTGTACATAAGCCACAGGCTAAGCTCAACGCAGTTCTGCAAAAACGTTGCGATGTTCAAGGACGGCGAGCTGTGCGAGTACGGCACGCACGAAAGCCTTATGGAGAAAAACGGCGCTTATGCCGAGATGTTCCGCTTACAGGCGCAGTATTACGTTGACGGGGAGGTGACCGCTGATGTCTGAGAAAAAGCAGAAAGGCATAACGCGTGAAACGCTGAAATTCGTGTTTACAACCGCATGGAAAGAAAGACCGTCGGTGTTCCTTGTGTATGTGATGAAGTTCTTTGCAGAGTTCGTTGATAAAATGCAGAACGCGATAATGGCGAAGTTCATCATTGACGAGCTGGTGCTGATTATTTCAAGCGGAGAAGCTTCGCAGCACCTGCGGAATGCTGTTGTCTATGCCGGATTTTTCATCGGCGTTCAGCTGCTGACAAGCGTTATGCGCAGCGCTGCGGAGCAGCTTGAGTCGGTGTATGCGGAGTGGTTTACCGAGTATATCGATATTCAGCTTGCCGACCACACCATGAAGATGGATTATCAGCACACCGAAGACCCCGAAGCGCTTGACGCGCTGCAAAAGGCGCAGGAGGGCATGAGCTGGTACAGCGGCGGCATTGTCGGAGTCCTCGGCGCGGTGTTCGGGCTTGTAAACAACGCTGCGGCGCTGCTTGGAGTTTCGGTGATTATTCTGCTGACCTGTCCGTGGCTGCTGCCTGTGCAGGTTGCGGCGCTTGTGGTGATAACGCTGTTCAACGCGAAGAACCAGGAAATCGAACGGGAGAGCTTTCTGGAGCTTGCAAAAAGCAACCGCATTTTCGGCTATGTGTTCTATCAGCTTGCGGATTTCAGGCTCGGAAAGGACATCCGCCTTTACGACAGCGCGAAAATGATGGGCGACAAGGCGAAATTCTACTCCGACAAACAGGTTGGAATATGGCGCAGCACCACGAGAAAGCAGCGCAAAAACAGTTGGGTCATGGACACGGCAAACGCACTTCGCGACGGGATAAGCTATTTCTACATAGGCTTCCTTGCGGTTACAAAGGCGATAACGGTGGGTGATTTCTCTATGTGCGTCAGCGCAGCGGGAACGCTCTACTGGAGCCTTCACGGCGTTGTAAGCGGAATACAGAATATCAATCAGAAATGCGCCTACGCACACAGATACATTGAGTTTATGCGTTTCCCTGCGGCAATGGAAAAAGGCACAAAGGCGGTTCGTCAGGGCGAACACACGATAGAGTTCCGTCATGTAAGCTTTAAGTACCCACGCTCGGAAAAGCTTGTGCTGCGCGACATCAATCTCACGATAAAATCCGGCGAGCACCTGTCGATAGTCGGACTTAACGGCGCAGGAAAGACCACGTTCATCAAGCTGCTTTGCAGGCTGTATGACGTTACCGAGGGCGAGATACTTGTTGACGGCGTAAACATAAAGGAATACTCCGACGAGGAGTACAGAAAGCTGTTCGCGGTAGTATTTCAGGATTTCCAGCTATTCGCGTTCAGCCTGCGCGAGAATATCGCGTTCGGCGGCAAGGCGGAGGATGCGGAGCTTGAACGTGTGCTGACCCTTGCAGGGCTTTATGACGACGTGCGGAAGCTGCCTGAGGGATTGGATACCATGCTGTACAAGAGCTTTGACGAAAACGGAACCGACCTTTCGGGCGGTCAGCGGCAGAAGACCGCTATCGCGAGAGCGCTGTACAGAAACGCTCCCGTGGTTATCCTTGACGAGCCGACAGCGGCGCTTGACCCGGTTGCCGAGTATGAGATATACCGCCAGTTCAATACGCTTGTCGGCAACAAGACTGCGGTGTATATTTCCCACAGGCTTTCAAGCTGCAAATTCTGCGACAGGATAGTGGTCTTTGCCGAGGATACGATAAAGGAGAACGGTACACACGACGAGCTTGTCTGCCTGCAAGACGGAATATATGCGAGAATGTTCGCAGAACAAGCTAAGTATTACGTCGGCTGCGAGGTGTAATTAAACTCCGCGCCTATCCATAAAAAATATGAAACTGCCGTATTCGAGCTGAATACGGCAGTGTTTTTATTGGTGAAACAATGTTCAGGGCTGTTCCGGCTTGCCTGTTTTTGCAGGATTTACATGAACCATAATATGCTTTACTTTCGGGAAATTCTGTTCGATTTCATCGTGCACAGCCTCTGCTATGTTGTGCGCTTCAAGTAAGGTGCACATAGCGTCCGCCTGAATTTCAATGTCCACATAGATTTTATTGCCAAAAATTCTGGTCTGAAGCAGGTCGATGTCGATGACATCCTTGTTTTTCATAACGCACTCATAGAGCTGCTTTTCTGTCTGTTCATCGCAGCAGTGATCCACCATTTTATCCATGGCGTCCTTGAAGATATCAAAAGCAGCCTTTACGATGAACACAAATATCACCAGACTGGCAACGGAATCCATTATCGGGAAGCCCAGTCTTGCTCCGGCTATTCCTATCAGAGCGCCGATTGAGGAGATGGCGTCCGACCGATGATGCCATGCGTCCGCCATAAGCGCACCGGAGTCAATTCTCTTTGCGTAGTATCTTGTATACCAGTACATTCCCTCCTTGCTGACGATGGATACTATCGCGGTGACAAGCGCAAGGATTCCCGGTACCTGAAGCTCATTATAGCTGCCGTTCAGGATATTGTTCAGCGCGTCCATTCCGATTCCAAGACCTGTAATAAGCAGCACCACGGCGAGGACAATGGCGGCAACGCACTCCATCCGCTCGTGCCCGTAGGGGTGCTCCTTGTCGGGCTCTTTGGCGGACAGCCTGATTCCGATAATGACCACGAAAGTGCTGAACACATCCGACGCCGAATGAACCGCGTCGCTTATCATCGCATTGGAGTGCGCGAAAATTCCTGCCAGAAGCTTTATCACCGACAGCAGGAGATTTCCGATTATCGTAACGACTGACACTCTGTTTGCCGTTTTCTGAAAATCCAATTCAGCAGTGTTGGTTGTGATAGTTTTGTTGTTTTCCATATTGGTTACCTCCGTATAGTTAAGATAACTCAATGGCACCAAACGCGTGGGTATGTTGGCTAAAGGGGACAAAAGAGTATAAAAAAACACCCACGAATCAGTATAAGCAACTACTGTCCCGTGGATGGATAATTCCCACTGTCACTTTTGTGACCCGACTCCATGACGTGCTGTCACGGTCTGCTCAGTTTGTACTGTAGATTTATGTGCAGTGCAAAGAGTTATCTGAATTATATCATATGAATTGCCGTTTGTCAAGGTTTTTCGCGCATTTTTTTGCATAGCAATGAATGAATTTGCTTTACAAATAATTACCACAACTCGTGTTACAGGTATTGACTTTTGCATAATAAAATGCTAATATGGTAATATGATACATTTAGCAAGCGCATTTCACGCGGATTACCGAGGCAGCCGGCAATTGGTGCGGCGTTGACTGAATAAAAAAGGTGGGATTATATTGAAAAGCATAAAAACCAAAATACTTGCAGCAGTGATGGGCGCAGGATTGTTGTCGTCGCTTGTTATCGGCACGGCAGGTACATTACTTAATTTTACATCGGCACAGAGCATTCTTAACAAATCCATGGCAGAAACGGCAGAGCAGGCAGCCAACAGAGTCGGTACGGAGATCGAACGCTATAAGGCGATCGCCTCCGAAATCGGCTGCATAAGCAGCCTTTCCGATCCTGATACGGCTGCGTCCGAGTGTGCGGAAATTGCCGCAGAGCGAACAGCAAAATACGGGCTGGAGGCATTCGGCATACTTGATATCAGCGGAAAGGATATCCTGAGCGGCATCGACTGCTCCGGTGATGAGTTTTTCAAGGCGTCGGCAGCCGGTGATGAATACTGCTCCGACTTCATGGTGGAAAGCGATTTCGGGGTGAATAATGCCGTTGTCATTTCCGCGCCTTTATGGGAGAACGGAGTATACGGCAGCAAGGTTTCGGGCGTGGTATACATAATTCCGGATAACACTTTCCTTA
>JBJESD010000082.1:0-2350 GCA_051882595.1 Oscillospiraceae bacterium
CCTGTGCCATATACACCGCCGGTTGCAGTGACAGTGCCGCCGCTTATGGTGATATTTGAACCGGAGCTTTTATAGCCGCCGCCTATTCCTGCGCCACCCCAGCCGCTGGTTGCAGTAACAGAACCGCCGCTTATTTCAATGTTTGAACCCAAGCTGCCTGAACCGCCGCCTATGCCTGCGCTTTCGCGACCGCCGGTTGCGGTAAGTGTGCCTGTGCCGTTTGCACCGCCTTGAATGGTGAGCTTGCCGAGTGTTGCGGAATATTCGCCGTTCTTCTGCAAGCCTGCGCAAAAATAGCCGCCTTTCAGCGTGTTTTCAGAGCCGTCCGCAAGGGTTATGGTGACATCGCCCGTGCTGTCGTCCTCGATTTTGAATGCGGCACTGCCGGCAATATCCGAACCAAAATCACCTGTTTCCGAAACGTCAATATTCACGCCGTTAAGGGTGATATTTGCGTCCGTGTCCTTTTCGACTGCGATTGTGTCGGTTGTGGTTTCGCCGCTAATCGTAATCGGGGTATCGGTCTTGATTGTAAGCACATTGTTTTCGTAGGTGTAGTCTGTGCCTGATGTGCCGCCCGTGACCGTAAAATCACCGACGGTTTCCGCTGTCGCGGTCAATCCGCCGATACCGCCGAAGTTCACCCCGGCGATTGCCACCGCCGCCGCCGAAACAACTGCGGTAAGTTTCCTAAATAGCTTGTTCATGTCGTCCTCCTTTGAATAACGCTGAAATGCAGGGCTTGCCGGATTATTCCCAACATTTGCATACCCTTTTACATTATATCACAGCAAAGTTGCGTTTGTCAATAGACTTGGTGTAAATCGACAGAACATGGAACGAAAAGTTTATACGCTTGAAAATAACGGGGTTTTCGTTCCAAGTTTGTGCTATTTTGTTCCAATATATCCCGCAATAGCACATTGTGTATTGTCGTCTATTTGTAGGGCAAGGCAAGGTTGATAACAGCTCGACACTGCCTTTCTGCGTATCGCAGGGCTTTGTATGCGCCGCCGCTTTTGCGCTCCACATAGCACACTACTAAATCGGAACGGTCTATGCAGCTTCTTTTCAATAAAACAAACCGCCGCATTAGCATTTTGCGGCGGTGTACACTATTTCGATTGAGCCGATTAACCGACATTAGACGATTATTTATCGTCATTCTCTTTATGCCAACGGTTTATAACCTTTTCAACCTCCGCAATAAGCTGTTCCTTTTGCGGAATGTAGTAGGTGTACTTTGAAGCAAAGATATTACTCGACAAGCCGCCGAGAGCGTATTCGGCGGTCAGTGCGTCCTTGTCGGTGCAGAGGATTATTCCGATAGGCTTATTGTCGCCCTCGTCATTAACTTCGTTTTCGTAGTAGTTGAGGTACATATTAAGCTGTCCGACGGCTTCGGGCATTAGCTTTGTGGTTTTAAGCTCGATGATGACATACGATTTCAAGGGCTTGTTATAGAACACCATATCAGCGTAATAGTGGGTGTTGTTGATAGTAACTCTCTGCTGTGTTCCCACAAACATAAAGCCACGACCAAGTTCAAGCAGAAACTTTTCTATCTGCTCAACAAGCGCCTTTTCCAAATCGTCTTCCATAACAGGCTTATTTTCGGGAATGCCGAGGAACTCAAACACATAGGGGTCTTTTATAATATCGACAGGTTCGGCAATCTCAACGCCGTTTGTCGCAAGCGCAAGCACTTGTTCCTTGTTGAAGTCCCCCTTTGACAGCAGCAGCCGCTCATACAGCGAGGTGTCGATTTGCCTTTTCAGTTCTCTGACCGACCAGTTAGAGTTGATAGCTTCCTTTTCGTAGAAACTGCGCTTGTTTTCATCGGAAATGCTTAAAAGCTCGCAATAATGCGACCAGCTCAATTTGCCAGACACCGTCTGGCATTTTGGATAATTGAGATAGAACAGCCGCATATTCTGTAAATTTGAGCGTGAAAAACCTTTTCCAAATTCCTCGGTAAGAGTTTTTGAAAGCTGCTTTAAAGTCTTATCACCATAAGCTGCACGAACCTTGTCGTTCTGCTCATAACGCACGATAATCTCTCCGATTTTCCAATATGCGACAAGCAGCTCGTTGTTCACGGCTTTGGCTACATTCTGCCGTGATGTATCAAGTATACCTTTAATCTCGCTTACAAGCGGATTGATAAGTTCGTATTCCATATAAACCTCATTTCTTTAATTTGGCACATTATCTAATATACAATAATTATACCATAAATCCGGTCAGAAATCAATTGCTGTATCACATTTTTTCAGCCTACTCTATATCAAACAATATGTCAAAAGAAAAACTCTCGGATACCTTGCTAATCTGCGGAATATCCGAGAGT
>JBJESD010000083.1:0-10750 GCA_051882595.1 Oscillospiraceae bacterium
GTACCATAATTGTTAACTGTCAACTGTTAACTGTTAATTAGTCAACTTCCGATTTATCGGGCAGATTATCAACCCGTCCTACTTATTATATCATAATCAACCAAGAATTTCAATATGAAAAGCGCCTTGTCACGAATGATGTAAGGCACAGCGCCGACAACGCAGTGGTTTATCGCCAAACGAAAAAGACCCGAGGTTTCCCTCGGGTCTTACAGGCTGTCGATAAACCCTCATCTGCGTTGTCACTGCGCCCTACGACAGGCACAAAGCCTAGTCGTAGGGCGCGTTCCTAGCATCTGAGGGCTTCTCGCCACCCTGCAAAATCGACTTTTTCGACAATCTGAAAGACCCGAGGTTTTCCTCGGGTCTTAGCTGATATAATATGATTATCTGTTAAGGATAAGCTTTGTCAGCTCAACGGGATCAACGATCTTGTCGCCCTTGTATACGCGCATATTGCCCGAAGCAATCTCGTCGATGAGGATAACCTCGTTGTTGTTGTAGCCGAACTCAAACTTGATGTCCCACAGGTCAAGACCGATTGTCTTAAGGTCATCTGCAACGATCTTTGTGATCTTGAGTGTCTGCTGCTTCATGCTCTCGAACATTTCGGGAGTCATAATGCCGAGCACTGCAAGGCCCTCGCTTGTTACCAGCGGATCGCCCTTTGCGTCGTTCTTGAATGTGCACTCAACGTAGCCGTCCTCGATAACGGTACCGTCCTTGATGTATTCGCCGTATCTGCGGATAAAGCTGCCTGTTGCAACAAGGCGGCAGATAACCTCAAGACCGTGACCGAATACAGTGGCAGGAAGCACCTCCATTGTAGCGTCGTCGATATTTGCCGATACATAGTGAGTCTTGATGCCTGCCTTTTTAAGCATCTCGAAGTAGTATACGGAGGTCTGCAGATTTGCCTTGCCGATGCCGTCGATAGTAAGACCTACGGAGTTCTCTCCGGGATCGAACACGCCGTCCTTGCCTGTGCAGTCATCCTTGAACTTAAGCATAACATTGCCGTTTTCGAGCTTGAATACGTCTTTAGTCTTGCCTGTGTACACTTTTTCCATAGCTAATCTCCTTTTGTGTTATACGGATTTTCGTCCTATTAAATTTTAATACGTAAAGGGCTGTTTGTCAAGAGTTTTTTTCGATTTTTTTAAAAAACGGAATATTACACAAACATATTGCGGCAGCGGCGCTTTTTACCTGCAAATATGACCGCGCGGCGTAATTCTGCCGCGCGGTCGTATGTAATACTATTTATAGAAGTGCATTATTTCGCGTTGCCTACATACAGTACTTCCTGAACCTTGTTAAGGGGCATTGTCTGCAGGTAAACCTTGCCGGGACCTGTAACAACGGTGTTGAACAGACCCTCGCCGCCGAACAGGGCATTTCCTATACCCTTAACGGTCTGGATATCCATTGTGCAGGTTGCGGACATAGCGGCAAGATAGCCTGTGTCCACGATGATCTGCTGACCGGGCTGGAGATTGTACTCTACTACATATCCGTCGATCTCAATAAATGCCATGCCTTTTCCGCTAAGGCGCTGCATGATGAAGCCCTCGCCGCCGAAGAAGCCTGCGCCGATCTTTTTCTGGAACGCTACGGAGAGAGTTACGCCTGCCTCCGAAGCAAGATAGCCCCTCTTCTGTACGATGAAGTCGCCCTGGCTGATATCAACAGCCATGATAGAGCCGGGGAAGCTGGAAGCCATTGCGATCATGCCCTGACCGCCCTCTGCCGTGTAGGTGTTCTGGAAAAAGCTTTCGCCTGAGAACATTCTGCCGATTGCCTTGCCAACTCCGCCGGCGCCTGTTGCCATCTTCATGTTTGGCGTCATCCATGACATCGCGCCCTTTTCGCAGACAATGGACTCACCCGGCTCAAGATAGCAGAGCAGGACGGGAAGCGGCTCACCCTTGATTTCGTATCTCATAATAATTACCTCCTGTGTAACTGATTTAATGCGCTGATATACTAACGCTGAATTAATTATAATATATAAAGTAATAAAAGTCAATACCGACAGCGTGATATTTATGCTTTTTTTGCCATTATCAGCAGCATATATGTGCAGGTCGCTGCAAAGCTCAACCCGATATTGATACCGGCAGCCTTAAGCGCGGCGGCGCAGGAAATCAGGCAGGCGGCGCGTATCACTGCCGTTGCGGCAGGCTTAGCCGAGCCCTTGCAGAGCATATTGTAAAGCTGTGCGCCGTCCAGCTCGCCTATCGGGATAAGGTTAAACAATCCGAGGGCGAGGTTTGCCGCGGCAAAGCTGCGTGCCTGCATAAGCAGAGCAGTGGGGAACAGCAGCAGGTTTACAGCGCAGCCTGCCGCAAGCACAGCGGCTTTTTTTCGCGGCGAAAGCAGCTCGGTGTCCGCGCCTATGCGTATTCCTGCTCCGTACAGTGTAATGCTGCGCGTGCGCGCTCCCACAGCGCACAGAATAATGAGGTGCCCGATCTCATGGCATACGGCAGCGCACATCGCGCATATCCCACAGCCGCCGCTGTCGAAGAAGAAAAACAGCGACAGCACCGCGAAAAACGAAAAATCCAGCCTTAGCACAATGTTTTTGATATTCAGTTCCAGCATGATACCAGTAGTATATTATGGTATTGCCATACATAGAACCAAGCCTCGGCAGGTTTCTGCGTTAGGGATGTGGGAAAACGGCTTTTCCACACGCTGAATAAAGAGCATGGCGGCAGGAATAATAAGAGAATGGATAAAGTCGTAAATAAAAATTATTAAAAAAGTTTACGATTTTTCAATTTTTTTATAAAATACTATTGACAATTCAGAAAAAATGTGATAAATTATATTTAGCACTCAGAGAGCAAGAGTGCTAAGACGATATTCCGTATCAATGTCGTGCGGTGATAAGCCGTAATTGATTTCGGAATGAGTCGATGGTTTTCTAAGGAATAATGCGAGCGCTGTCCGATATCCGGCTTGCGGAAAGGTGGTTGTGAAGTGGAGCCCAGAGCGATGAAAATACTCGCTGCCATAGTAGACGAGTATATACTGACCGGCGAGCCTGTCGGCTCAAAGGCGCTTGCGCAGAAGCCCGATATCAACGTATCCTCTGCGACCATACGCAACACCATGGCGGCGCTGGAGCAGGAGGGCTATCTTGACCATCCGCACACCTCGGCAGGACGCGTGCCCACGTTCAAGGGTTATCGCTTCTACATCGACAATCTGATGAGCACAGAGCCAGTCAGCAAGGCAGACCTTGACGAGTTCGACGACAGAATCTTCAAGGACGCGGTAACGGACGACGACATCATCAAAAACGCCTCGGAGGCGCTTGCGGAGATAACAAAGTGTGCAACCTTCTCCACAAATCATGTATCGCAGTTCTCCGTTATCACAAAGGTGGATGTCATCCCGACGGGAAAGCGGATGTATGTGCTGCTGCTGATAACCTCGAACGGCGACGTCAAGAACAGAGTGTGCCGCATGGAGTTCGACCTCTCGCACGAGCAGATGGAGTTTTTCACGCGGTTCGTTAACTCGCACTTGCAGGGCGTCAATCCTGCGGTGATGACGGACGAATACATGGAGCAGCTTGCTCAGGCGCTCGGCAGCTATATGATCTCGCTGTCGCCGCTGCTGCACGCGGTGTATGAGCTGTCCGGCGAGATGCTTCGGGACAGCATCGAGGTCAAGGGCGAGTCCAATCTTCTTGCCTGCCGCGAGTTCCCGATGGTGGATGTGATGAGGTTCCTTGAGCAGAAGAACGAGCTTGCGATGGTGCTTGACAACGCACTGTCCGGCATAAACATCAAGTTCGGCGCAGAGGAGGGCACCTTTGCGATATCCAACTCCACCTTTGTAAGCGCAAGCTACTACAAGGGCGGAAAGCCTGCCGGAACGCTCGGCGTTATAGGACCTATGAGGCTGGATTACCGCAAGGTCATCCCCTATATAGAATATTTCAGCAATAAAGTAACGCAGCTGTTGTCCCGTGATGAGGAAGAACAGCTTGCACAGATAGAAAGCGAGGTAGAAAAGAATGGCGATGACTAACGAGGAAATGGCGGAGGAGATAGTTACTCCCGACGAGCAGGAAGCCGCTGCCGAGCCCGATTGCGTCACCGAAGCCGCCGAAGAGCCCTCTGCCGAGGAGAAGCTTGCAGCAGAGCTTGACGCGGTAAAGGAGCAGCTAATGCGCACCATGGCAGAGTACGACAACTTCCGCAAGCGCGTTGCAAAAGAGAAGCAGGAGCTTCGTCCGGTGATGGTATCCGATGTGGTAAAGGAGTTTCTCCCCATCATGGATAACCTTACAAGGGCGCTTGAGGCGGAATGCTCCGACGCAGCTTACAAGCAGGGTGTACAGATGATAGACGACAGCTTCCTTGAGATATTGAAGAAGCTGGGCGTTGAAGAGATCGAAAGCGACGGCGCGGTATTCGACCCGACCATGCATCAGGCTGTACAGCGCGTTGAGAGCGACGAGCTTGAAAGCGGAATGATAGCCAATACATTTGCAAAGGGCTATAAGATAGGCGACAGGGTTATCCGCTTCGCAATGGTGGCGGTAGTAAACTAAGCCGCGACCGGCAAAGCCCGAAAAAGGGCATAAATTCAGCAACACCGCGGAGAAATCCGCTAAACATCAGCAGTACAAAAACTGCGTGTGAACTAAAAGGAGGAAACAATTATGGCAAAGATTATTGGTATTGACCTGGGCACTACAAACTCCTGCGTATCTGTTATCGAGGGCGGCGAGCCTGTAGTTATCACTAACCCCGAGGGAAGCAGAACAACTCCCTCTGTTGTTGCATTCACAAAGGACGGCGAGCGTCTTGTAGGTCAGCTTGCAAAGAACCAGGCTGTTACAAACCCCGAAAAGACGGTCATTTCTATCAAGCGCCACATGGGCTCGGACTACAAGGTAGACATCGACGGCAAGAAGTACACACCTCAGGAGATCTCCGCTATGATACTGCAGAAGCTTAAGGCTGACGCAGAGGCTTATCTCGGCGAGCCCGTTACAGAGGCTGTTATCACCGTTCCCGCATACTTCACCGACTCACAGCGTCAGGCTACAAAGGACGCAGGTCAGATCGCAGGTCTTACTGTAAAGAGAATCATCAACGAGCCGACTGCTGCTGCGCTTGCATACGGCATCGACAAGGAAGAGGATCAGAAGATCATCGTTTACGACCTCGGCGGCGGTACATTCGACGTATCCATAATCGAGATCGGCGACGGCGTTCAGGAGGTTCTTGCGACAGCCGGCAACAACAAGCTGGGCGGCGACGACTTCGACCAGCGCCTGATCACCTACCTCAAGGACGAGTTCAAGAAGGCAGAGGGCATCGACCTCTCCGGCGACAAGTTCGCAATGCAGAGATTGAAGCAGGAGGCTGAGAACACAAAGATCGCGCTCTCCAACTCCACCTCCGTCAACGTAAACATCCCCTATATCACAGCGGACGCAACAGGCCCCAAGCACCTTAACGTAACCGTTACAAGGGCAAAGTTCAACGAGCTGACCGCTGACCTCGTTGAGGCTACAATGGGTCCGCTCAAGCAGGCTATCTCCGATTCCGGTCTGTCCGTAAGCGAGATCGACAAGGTGCTGCTGGTAGGCGGTTCTACAAGAATCCCTGCGGTACAGGAGGCTGTTAAGAACTTCATCGGTAAGGAGCCGTTCAAGGGCATCAACCCCGACGAGTGCGTTTCCATCGGTGCGTGCATTCAGGGCGGCGTGCTCAACAAGGAGGTTACCGGTCTGCTGCTGCTGGACGTTACACCCCTTTCTCTTGGTATCGAAACAGCAGGCGGCGTATGCACCAAAATGATCGAGCGCAACACCACCATTCCTACCAAGAAGTCACAGGTATTCTCCACCTACTCCGACAACCAGCCCAGCGTTGAGATAAATGTTCTCCAGGGCGAGCGTGAGTTTGCAAAGGACAACAAGTCTATCGGCACCTTCCGTCTTGACGGCATCGCTCCTGCTCCCAGAGGAATCCCCCAGATCGAGGTAACCTTTGATATCGACCAGAACGGTATCGTAAACGTAACGGCAAAGGATCTCGGCACAGGCAAGGAGCAGCACATCTCCATCACCGCCTCCACCAACATGAGCAAGGAGGACATCGACAAGGCTGTCAAGGAAGCAGAGGCTTACGCAGCAGAGGACAAGAAGCGCAAGGAAGAGGTTGACCTCAGAAACGAAGCAGACCAGATGGTATACCAGATCGAAAAGTCCATGAAGGACTTCGGCGATAAGGTTACCGAGGATGACAAGTCCAAGGTCGAGCCTAAGCTTGAAGCGCTTAAGGAAGCTCTCAAGGGCACAGATATCGAAGCTGTAAAGACCGCTAAGGAAGAGCTTCAGAATGCGTTCTACGAGGTTGCCGGAAAGATATATCAGGCACAGGGCGGCGACGCTGCCGCAGCACAGGCTGCCGCAGAGGCTGCAAACGCAGAGAATAACGGTCCTGTTGACGGCGACGTTATCGACGCAGATTTCAAAGAGAACTGATCCTCTCAAATAAATCAGGGGTTGCGCCTTGGGGCTTATGCCTCAGGGCGTGCCTTATATTGATAAAGGAATGATCGAGTATGGATAAAAGAGATTATTATGAGGTGCTTGGGCTGCAAAAGGGCGCTTCGGACGCGGACATAAAAAAGGCGTACCGTAAGCTTGCAAAGCAGTACCATCCCGACCTTAACCCCGACAATCCCGAGGCTGCGGAGAAGTTCAAGGAGGTCAACGAGGCGAACGAGGTGCTTTCCGACCCCGACAAGCGCGCCAAATATGACCAGTTCGGCTTTGCCGGAGTTGACCCCAACTACGGTGCAGGTCAGGACGGCGGCTTTGGAGGCTTCGGCGGCTTTGGCGGCGGAATTGACCTTGGCGATATTTTCGACAACATCTTTGGCGGCGGCTTCGGCGGCGGTACGCGCAGCAATCCGAATGCGCCGAGAAAGGGCTCGGATATTGCGGTTTCGCTCAGCATCAGCTTTATGGAGGCTTGCAAGGGTCTTACGCACGACATCGAGGTAAACCGCGTTGAGGAGTGTACAGAGTGCGGCGGCAGCGGCGCAAAGAAGGGCACGGAGGTAAAGACCTGTCCCGATTGCCGCGGAACAGGTAAGGTCAATGTTCAGCAGCGCACTATGCTCGGCGTGATGACCAGCACAAAGGCTTGTACCAAGTGCTCGGGACGCGGCAAGATCATCGAGAATCCCTGTCCCAAATGCTCGGGCAGCGGACGCACGCAGAAGAAAAAAATCATCTCCGTCAATATCCCGGCAGGTATCAACGACGGCATGACGCTTGCTGTGCGCGGACAGGGCAATATCGGCGTAAACGGCGGCAGCAGGGGCGACCTTAATGTGCGTATTTCCGTTCGCAAGGACCCGGTATTCGAGCGCAAGGACTACGATGTATGGATAGAAGTGCCGATTACTTATATGCAGGCAACGCTCGGCGCAGAGATAGAGGTTCCGACCATAGACGGTCCGGTTACCTACAGCGTTCCTGCCGGCACACAGCCCGGCACGGTGTTCAGGCTCAGGGGCAAGGGCATCCAGAAGCTCCAGCGCGAGGGCAGGGGCGACCAGATGGTAAAGGTGATTGTCGAAGTGCCGCGCAACCTCAACAAAAAGCAGAAGGACGCGCTTAAGGCTTTCGAGAATACTCTCGAGGACCACAACTACGAAAAGCGCAGCTCGTTCTTTGATAAAATCAAGGATATGTTTGGCAGCAAGTGATGCGCCTTGATAGTAGTACTGCCCCGATTTGTGCATAGGGTATAAGTCGGGGCAGCATTGGTTTTACCTTAGGAGGAACTATGAAGCTTGTAAAGGCTCTTGTGCTGCTGTGCACTGCGCTTATGCTGTGCTCGTGCAGCGGAGAAAAAGGTGATATTTACAGCAAGGAAAGCTGCATAAGCGCCGAATATTCGGCTTTCGCGGAAAGTGCGCAGGAGTATCTCGAAAAATGCAGCTTTCAGGGCTCGGTGCTTGTGGCGTCGCACGGAGAAATCGTCTTTGCCGAGGGCTTCGGCTATGCGGACGAACAGACAGGTCAGCGCTGCACTGCAAAGGACACGTTTGAGATAGGCTCTATGTCAAAGCAGCTTACCGCCGCCGCCATATTGAAGCTGAGCGAGGAGGGCAAGCTGTCGCTTGACGACAGGATAGACGGATTTTTCCCGGAATATCCTCACGGCGCGGAGATTTCCGTAAGAAACCTGCTTAACATGAGGTCGGGATTTTACGACTATATCAACGACGCGCACAGCTTCTTTCCCTCGGATTTTGTGGACGAGTACCTTGAACGTGCGGACGCAGACAACGAAAACTCCCCCGACTTCGAGCGCGATTTTCTTCTGGAGTATCTCGTCAATGCTCCGCTGAGGGCGCAGCCGGATACCGATTTCTACTACTGCAACACCGATTACTACCTGCTCGGGCTGATAATCGAGCAGGCGTCGGGAATAAGCTATCAGCAGTATCTTAACGATGAGATATTCCTGCCCTGCGGCATGAAGACGGCAAACAACGATTTTATGGGAACAACGGCACGCGGCTATTTTGCGGACGGAAGCACGCTGTCAATGCGCACCTCCACCGCGCTTGGCTGCGGCTCGGTCAATGCAGGAGTGTACGATATCTACAACTGGCTCAGCGCGCTTTATGGCGGCAGGCTTATCTCGCAGCAGTCGCTCAGCGCTATGACTACCTCGGTCAAAGGCTACGGCTTCGGTGTTCTGTGCACTCCGGGAGTATGGTATCACGGCGGCTGCACGGATGTGTTCAACAGCTACGCGGCATATTACCCCGAGGACGAGCTGATGATAATCGCCCTTTCCAATATGCCGATTGAAAAGATGTCCACTACATATATCGGCAAAAACCTGTGGGAGCTGTTCACCGTTAACGACGAACAAATGGGTAAGTAACCAATCATAATTAATCCCCCCACTCAGGCTCGGAGTTATCCTGCTTTGAGTGAGGGGATATCTGCTTTTTGCCGTTTTACGGCGGTTCGGTCAGCAGGGCTGACCTATGCTATGGATAGCTGATAGTACGTTGACTGAGAAAGGGTTAGCAGCAGGGATTGCAGCCGTTGCCGCAGTTATTGCCGCAGCCATTGCCGCAGCCGTTATCGCAGTTGTTACCGCAGCAGCAGAACAGGAGAATAAGGATGATAATCCAGCAGCAGTTGTTTCCGCCAAAGTTGAAGCATGACATAATGATGTCCTCCTTGATATAGTATTGTGAAACCTCCGCTTCCCGTTGAAGCTTCCGTTTCATAGTACATATTATGCCGGATAGCAAAATCGGTGACAGCAATTTTTAATTGGGTGTCGCCTTAAGATTTTTCTCGTATTATCTCGCCAAAGCGGCAAAAAGGTTGACATACGGCGAAAAATTGTGTATTATATTAAGTGTATGCTGAAAATGACAGATAATTATACAAAAAGAGAGGACTTACTTAATGGCAGTATTTGAGTATTCTCCGCGCCTTGAAAAGGCAGCACAAAAGGCGATGGAGCTTTGCCGCGAGCCTTTTGCACAGCTTGACAGACTTGCGGAGATAAACGGACAGAGGGTGCTTAAGGCATTTATAGACAACCGTATCAGCGACATCCACATGAAAGGCACCAACGGCTACGGCTATGGCGACGAGGGCAGGGACAAGCTTGACAGGGTCTTTGCGGATGTGCTTGGCACAGAGGACGCGCTGGTGCGCCATAATTTCGTCAACGGCACCCATGCGATAACCACCGCGCTTTTCGGAATACTGCGCACGGGCGATACAATGCTCTCGCTTACGGGCGAGCCCTACGATACCATTCAGGGCGTTATCAACGGGGAGAACATCGGCTCGCTCAAGGATTTCGGCGTTGCGTATGATCAGGTGGATCTGCTGGCAGACGGCACGCCCGACCTTGCCGCGATCGCTGCAAAGGCGGCAGGCTGTAAGGTGGCATACATCCAGCGCTCGAGAGGCTACTCTCTGCGCCCCTCGTTCACTATCGACGTCATCGGTGAGATGGTAAAGGCAGTGCGCAGCGTAAATAAGGACTGCTGCATAATCGTTGATAACTGCTACGGCGAACTGGTGGAGGAGCGCGAGCCCTGCGCTGTCGGCGCCGACCTTATCATCGGCAGCCTTATCAAGAATCTCGGCGGCGGAATTGCGGAAACGGGCGGCTATATCGCAGGCAGAGCGGATTATGTCGAGCAGTGCGCTTTCAGGCTGACTACGCCCGGCACGGGCAAGGAGGTGGGCGCAAGCCTTAACCAGCTTCGCGGAATGTACCTCGGTATTTTCCATGCGCCCGAGGCGGTCTGCTCCGCGCTTAAGACCTCGGTTTTTGCGACCGCGCTGTTTGAGATACTCGGCTGCGAGTGCTTCCCTAAGTATAACGAGAAGAGAACCGATATCATCGCCGCGCTGAAATTGGGCGGCGAGAAGCAGCTTATCGCATTCTGTCAGGGAATACAGTCCGGCTCGCCCGTTGACAGCTTCGCCGCACCCGAGCCGTGGGATATGCCGGGCTACGACAGTCAGGTCATCATGGCGGCAGGCGCGTTTACAATGGGCGCTTCGGTGGAGCTTTCCGCCGACGCTCCGCTGAGAGAGCCGTATGCTGTATGGCTTCAGGGCGGACTTACTTTCCCGACCGGCAAGACGGGCATTATGCTTGCGGCGCAGGCAATGATGGATAAAGGACTGATATGATGAAAGCGGCTG
>JBJESD010000084.1:0-10727 GCA_051882595.1 Oscillospiraceae bacterium
ATTCCCAAAAAGAGGGTATCCGCACATATATACGCTTTGACGGCGTTTATATGGACAGCACCGTTTACGTCAACGGCGAAAAAGCAGGCGAATGGAAATACGGCTACTCTGCATTTATGTTTGACATTACCGATATGATAAAGGACGGCGAAAATATTATTACCGTCCGTGTCGATCATCATGCCCCGAATTCCAGATGGTATTCGGGCGCAGGCATTTACCGCAAGGTATGGCTCTGCGAAAGTCCCGAGATACGCTTCGGTAATGACGGTATTTACATTTCAACCGCACAGCACGGCAGCCTGTGGAAAGTATCCGTCACATCGGAAATACTTCGTCCCGAAAACACTCCCGTTGCAGGCATACGCTTGAAAAACACCATACTTGACATCAGCGGCTGCATTGTATTTTCCTGCGAATCGGATGCCTGCGCTGCGGATATTTCCTGCATACCTGGGGCAGTCAGAGTCGGCGGTGCGGCATATTCCCTTACAACGCAGATAATGAACGTTGACTCTCCTCAGCTTTGGGACATTGACAAGCCTTATCTTTATACTATGGTGTCAGAAATAATCGTAAATAATGACATCGTTCAGCGAATAAGTCAGAAGTTTGGCTTCCGCACCATTGGATTTACTGCCAACCACGGATTTTTCCTTAACGGACGGCATGTAAAGCTGCACGGCTCATGCGAGCATCATGATAACGGCTGTCTTGGCGCAGTATCAAATATTGCCGCACTTCGCCGCAGATTTAAAAAGCTGCGTGAAATGGGCGTGAACGCTATCAGAACATCACACAATATGCCCGCAGAGGAGCTTATGGAGCTTGCGGATGAAACGGGTATGCTTATCCTTTCCGAGGGCTTTGATATGTGGGAGCGTTCCAAGACCGATTATGACTATGCACGTTTCTTTGATGAATGGGCAGAAAAGGACGTTGCGTCCTGGATACGACGTGACAGAAATCACCCGTCCATTATCGGCTGGAGCATAGGCAACGAGATATTCGATACTCACGCCGATGAAAGAGGTCAA
Source organism: Oscillospiraceae bacterium (assembly GCA_051882595.1). Classification (GTDB taxonomy): domain Bacteria; phylum Bacillota; class Clostridia; order Oscillospirales; family Ruminococcaceae; genus CAG-115. The sequence continues at coordinate 1,038 of JBJESD010000084.1, forward strand.
GAAGTCACCTCTATGCTCAAGCGCCTTGTAATGCTCCACGACCCGAACGGCAACGGCTATGTGACCTTCGGCTCAAACTATATGCAGTGGGAAAACGGACAAAAATGCGGTGATATTCTCAAATTGGTGGGATATAATTACGGCGAACGCCTTTACCATGAACACCACAAGGCTCACCCCGATTGGATGATATACGGCAGCGAAACCGCTTCGGTAGTACAGAGCCGAGGGATCTATCATTTTCCCCTTTCAAAGACCGTTCTTGCAGATGATGACGAGCAATGCTCATCTCTCGGAAACAGCTGCACGGGCTGGGGTGCCAAAAATACGGAGGAGTGTATCATCAAGGACAGGGACGCCCAATTCTGTGCGGGACAGTTCATTTGGACAGGCTTTGACTATATCGGCGAGCCTACTCCATACAGCACCAAAAACTCATATTTCGGTCAGTATGACACTGCGGGATTTCCGAAGGACAGTGCCTATGTATTCCGTGCGGAATGGACCGATTACAGAAAATCGCCATTTGTGCATATTTTCCCCTACTGGGACTTTAACGAGGGTATGCCCATAGATGTGAGAGTATGCTCCAATGCGCCGAGAGTGGAGCTTTTCTTCAACGGCATTTCTATGGGGGCGTTTGATATTGACCATCTTCACGGACAGCAGCTTACCGCCAACTACATCATACCATATCAAAAGGGCGAACTGAAAGCCGTTGCTTATGATGAAAACGGCAATATCATTGCCGAGGATATTCAGCGTTCCTTCGGAGATGCGGCAAGGCTTGAAATTTCCGCTGACAAGACCGAAATCAAAGCTGACGGAAGCGACCTTATCTATCTTGAAATAACCGCAGTTGATGAAAACGGTACATTCCGCGCAAATGCCAATAACCGTGTCAATGTACAGGTGGAAGGCGCCGGAAGGCTTATGGGTCTTGACAACGGCGACAGCACGGATTATGACCAATACAAGGGCACCTCACGCAGGCTGTTTTCGGGAAAAATGCTTGCTGTTATCGGTTCGTCCGATGTTACGGGTGACATAAAAGTTACTCTGACATCGCCCTGTCTGCCCGACAGCGTAATAACGCTGAAAGCGGTAAACGGAGAATATATCAGCGGTACTTCATCAAATGAAAATGTTATCTATACCGAAACGGAATGCGGCAAATCGGACGAGATACCCGTCAGGAAAATCGAGCTTTGTGCGGAGAACCTTGTTTTTTCGGAGAATATGCGTGAGATAAACGTTGCGGCTAAGGTATATCCCGCAGGCTCCGACTATGCCAATGAAATAGAATACAAGGTGACCAATGAAACGGGAATACCTACAAATTTAGCAGTCTGCACAGATAACGCCGATGGAACAGTTACATTAAAAGCACTTGGCAACGGCAGCTTTTATCTGCGTGCTTTGTGTAAAAACGGCACAGAGCGTTACCATATAATGTCCGTGCTGAAATTTACGGCAGAGGGACTGGGCAATGCGCTGACAGACCCATACAGCTTTGTAAACGGCGGACTGTACACAAGGGCAAGTGACAATATTTGCAGCGGTATCGGCAAGGGTGTCGGATTTGCTATGGGCAAAGTATCCTCATGGGCGGCATACGATAATGTGGATTTTGGAGCGGCGGGCTCGGACACAGTTACCGTATCAATATGGGCGAACACGCTTGACCCTGTGAATATACGCTTCTATGACGGTATTCCCAATGAGGGCGGAAAGCTGCTGGGCAGCTATGAATACCACAAACAGCCCGAATGGATGGTATTCAAGGAAGAAACCTATAAGCTGCCCGAACGCCTTAAAGGAATAAGGACATTCTGCATTGAAACCGACTGCGGATTCCAGCTCAGCGGATTTGAATTTACAAAGGCAAGCCGTGAATTTTCGGTAAATTATGCTGCGGAGGCGGAACATATCTACGGTGACAAATTTGCCGTCGAAGAAAAAGCTGTGACCGGTATCGGCAACAATGTAATGCTTGACTTCGGAGAGTTTGATTTCACCTCGGAACAGCCCCGACATATCATTATCAGCGGAAAATCACCGCTGCCGCTGAACAGCATACATCTTATCCTTAACGGCAATGACGGCGAAAAACGAATTTTGTGCGAGTTTAATACGGACACCGATACGGAATATTCGGGAAGAATATTTGATGTGACCGATATAAACGGAAAGCAGACCGTTTCATTCGCATTTCTTCCGGGCAGTAATTTTGACTTTGAATATTTCAGATTTGAAAAATAATTTTCATACAATAACAAACATCCGAAATGAAAGGTTTTGTAAAAGGAGAATATGCTATGAAACCTGTTATAGGAGTTATGCCATTATGGGACGATGAAAAAGAAAGCTTGTGGATGCTGCCCGGTTATCTGGAAGGAATACGCCGGGCAGGCGGGCTTCATGTGGTTCTTCCGTTTACCAACAATTCATGTGAAATCCGGCAATTATCGGATATGTGCAATGGTTTTCTTTTTACGGGAGGACATGATGTAGATCCTGAACTATATAATGAAACCGCCATTGGAGATAATGTTTTATGCTGCAAGGAACGGGACGAAATGGAGAAAAAATTTCTTGACATTGCTGTGGAAAACGATAAATCTGTTTTGGGTATATGTCGAGGCATCCAATTTATCAATGTGTTTTTTGGCGGCAGCCTGTATCAGGACATTCCGCTCCAGTATAAGTCATCAACAGAGCATCACCAGCATGCACCTTATGATATTCCGATCCACTCCGTAACTATTACAGAAAACACGCCTTTATATCAACTTCTGCAAATTACGGATATGAAAGTCAATAGCTATCATCATCAGGCAATCAAAAAATTAGCTCCCGGATTTATTCAAATGGCAGTATCTGAAAGATGGTCTTACAGAGGCAATTTGTAAACCTGATCTTCATTTTCTTTGGGCAGTACAGTGGCATCCGGAGTTTTCATATAAAACAGATTCTTACAGCAGAGCGATCTTTTCTGCATTTGTAGATTCTATGAAATGATTCCTGCTATAGCTTTTTTCACGCTGCCCGTACAATTTGCACGGGCAGCTCTTTCATTTTGGCTGTTTCTTATCGGTTTCATATCCTCCATATTTCTATCCCAGCCCTTATCTTTACCAACAGGCTAATGTCCCCTGCCGTCCATAAACTTACGCATTAACCTATTGCTCAGCATTCCTGAAGTTTGCTTTATTATAATATACCCGGGTTTCAAAATTTGCTGTCCCATCAATAATCAAAAAACGGACTAATGATTTCAAAATCACAAGTCCGTTTTTTGCAGTATGTTTTATTCGATTCTTATATTTCTGACAGTTTCTCGGATTTTAAGGACATATGCAGGAGAAACAGAAAGTTCATCTATGCCCATACGAAGGAATGTTTCGGTAAGCGTTGTATCAGCTGCAAGCTCTCCGCATATACCTATCCATGCTCCGTTTTTATGGGCATTTTCCGCACTCATTTCTATAAGGCGCAGAACTGCCTCGTGGTGTGTATCAACAAATTCTTCAATCGACGGGTTCTGCCTGTCACAGGCAAGAGTGTATTGTATAAGGTCGTTTGTGCCCACACTGAAAAAGTCTACCATGGGAGCAAGTCTGTCGCTGATTATTGCAGCAGCAGGTGTTTCTATCATAATACCAAGCTCCGTTTTATCCGAATATGCAATGCCCTGCTCATCAAGTTCATTCTTGACCTCATCACATATTGCAAGAATTCTTGTAAGTTCCGATACGCTTGTTATCATAGGGAACATAATACCAAGATTTCCGAAAGCCGATGCTCTGTATAAAGCTCTGAGCTGAGTCTTGAATATTTCGGGACGCTTCAAGCAGATCCTTATAGCACGACAGCCAAGCGCAGGATTATCCTCCTTTGGCATATGGAAATAATCCACCTGCTTATCAGCACCAATATCAAGTGTTCGTACTATCACTTTTTTGCCCGCCATACTTTCAAGTACCCGCTTATAAACCGAAAGCTGCTGTTCTTCGGTTGGATAATCGGAATTTTCAAGGTAAAGGAACTCGCTCCTGAAAAGTCCTATTCCGCCTGCATCATTGAGAAGCACTGCACCTATGTTGTCAACACCGCTGATATTTGCATAAACGTTTATTTTTTTACCGTCTATGGTTATATTATCTTTGCCTTTTAGCTTCTGCAAAAGCTGCTTTTTCTCCATTTCGGTTTTCTGCTTTGAATAGTAAAGTTCAAGTGTTTCTCTGTCGGGGTTTACAAATACTTCACCTGTGAAACCGTCTACAATTGCAGTATCTCCGTCATTTATTTCCGAAAGAAATTGATTTCCTATGCCGATAACAGCCGGAATATTCATATTTCTTGCCAGGATTGCGGTATGAGAATTTGATGAGCCATGTGCTGTCACAAACGCAAGCACCTTCTCCTTATCAAGTGAAACAGTTTCGCTTGGTGCAAGGTCATCTGCGCATATTATCATTTTATCATCGGCCTTAGATTTATCCTCAGACAAACCCATAAGATTATCAATGATCCTGTTTGAAATATCCTTAACATCTGCAGCTCTTGCCTGCATATAAGAATCATCCATCGCAGAAAACATCTTTGCAAAATTATCTGCAGTTACTGCAACGGCGTATTCAGCGTTAACATTCTGGGTTGCTATGATATTTTCAATAGATTCGTTATAATCCTCGTCCTCGAGCATCATCAGATGAATATCAAAGATCTGTGCATTGGTTTCGCCGACCTCTTTAACAGCCTTTTCATATATTTCCCTAAGCTGTTCGGCAGAAACAGCTTTTGCTGTTTCTACTCTTTTCATTTCAGCCTTTGTGTCGTCAATATGCACTCTGGTCACAGTGATTTCTTTCTTGTTGAAAACAGATATTTTTCCTATTGAAACAGCACCATAAACGCCTTTGCCAATATACTTCTTCATATAATCATCTCCTAAAGAATTGTCAGAGATTTTCCTCAAAGAACTTCTTTATCTCCTCACAGGCAATGTTTTCATCTTCACCGTTTACAGTAATTTCTACCGTATCGCCGCACTTGATCCCCATACCCATGACTGCCATAAGCTTCGTAAGATTTACGGCTTTTCCATTTTTATCAATAGTCATCTCGCTTTTGAACTCCTTAGCCTTTTTCGCAAGTAAGCCTGCGGGTCTTGCGTGGATACCTACCTCGTCCTTGATCGTATAAGTAAAAGTTTTCATAATAACGTTCTCCTTTTTTATAATATTTCGCCGTTGGACTCTATTACTTTTTTATACCATTCAAATGATTTTTTACGGTTTCTTTTCAGAGTTCCGCTGCCGTCGTTATCCTTATCCACATAGATGAAGCCATAGCGCTTTTTCATTTCTCCTGTGGTAAAGGATACGCAGTCGATGCAGCCCCAAGGGGTATATCCCATAAGGTCAACCCCATCGTCAATAACAGCTTTTTTCATTTGCTCAATATGTGCCCTCAGATACTCTATTCTGTAATCGTCAATGATCGTTCCGTCTTCTTCGACTTTGTCAATAGCGCCAAAACCATTTTCGACAATGAACAGCGGCTTTCCGTAACGCTCATACAGAATATTCAGCGCATACCGAAGTCCAACAGGGTCTATCTGCCAGCCCCAGTCGCTCTTTTTAACATATGGATTGGGAACACTTCCGGGAAAACCGTCAACACCGTTTCCGTCTGCCGACACTCCCGCCTTGACGGCATTGGTCATATAGTAGCTGAAACCGATAAAATCAACTGTGCCGTTTCTGAGAATTTCCTTATCCTCATCAGTTATTTCGATATTATAACCCTTCCGTTCCCATTCACGATAGATATAGGAGGGATATTCCCCTCTGACATGAACATCACCAAACAGAAAGCGGTCATGCATTGCCTCAACGGAATACATCATATCGTCGGGATCGCAGGAATAGGGATATATCGGTACACAGGCTATCATACAGCCGATCTTGAAATGCGGATTTATTTCATGACCTCTCTTTACCACTATCGCACTTGCCACAAGCTGATGATGAACTGTCTGATACATACACTCTTCGGGATTCTTCTCATTTCCGAAGATCACTCCTGAACAGGTATATCCGAACAGCGGATAGTTGTAGTTCTTCTGATTGTTGATCTCGTTGAAGGTCATCCAGTACCTGACTTTGTTCTTATAACGTTCCATAACTGTAATAGCAAACCTTACAAACAAGTCAATAAGCCTGCGATTTTTCCAGCCACCGTATTTTTTTACAAGATTATATGGCATTTCAAAGTGTGAAAGGGTGATAACAGGCTCAATACCGTATTTTAATAGTTCATCGAAAAGGCTGTCATAGAATTTCAGACCTGCTTCATTAGGCTTTTCGTCATCTCCGCTCGGAAATATTCTCGTCCAAGCAATAGATGTACGAAAGCACTTGAAGCCCATTTCGGCAAAGAGCTTTACATCTTCCTTGTAATGATGATAAAAGTCAATTGCCTCGTGATTGGGATAATATTCATCGGGAAGAACCGTGTCGGTAATACGCCTGTCAACGCCGTGAGCACCTGCGGTAAGAACATCAACCACGCTTACGCCCTTACCGTCCTCATTCCAGCCACCCTCCACCTGATGGGCGGCAACAGCACCGCCCCAAAGGAAGTTATCAGGGAGCTTACGCATCTGTCCTCACCTCCGTATAAACAGTCATTATAGGCTGTCCTGCATCAATGTGGTCGGTAATAACACATTCAAGCACCTGTTCATCCTCAAGCTCTGTTGCAATAAATATTACAACAGGGTCATATCCGGATTCCATAATAAATTTCTTGTCAAATTCAAGAAGAAGCTCTCCCTTTTTTACATGCTGACCTTCCTTGACAATCGGCTTAAAGCCGCTGCCGTTCAGCTTTACCGTATCAATACCCACATGGATAAGCATTGCTGTACCTTTATCATCTCTGAGTCCCAGAGCGTGTCCTGTGTCGGGCAGCATTTCAATTTCACAGTCAAATGGAGCATATACCCTTCCGGTATCAGAAATAATACCGACCCCTCTGCCGAGAGTTCCGCTTGAAAAGACCTCATCGTGAACATCTGAAACCGGAATAACATTTCCGCTTACAGGTGCAAATACTGTTGTTTTGCCGTTATCGACATCTGCAATGTTGTTATTGTTATCGACAGGCTTGTCATCGCTTTCATCGCTCTGTTCATCCTTAAAGCCGATAATATATGTGAGAATAGCTCCGAGAACAAACGAAACAAGAATTGAAATCAAAAACCCTATAAACTGTGTTGTATGACCTTCCTTAAAGTAAGCGGGAATCGTTGCAATACCCGGCATATTATATCCCCAGGAAACCGCATTGAATGCGCCGCCGATAGCACCGCCAACAGCACCGGCAATACAGCCGCATATCATAGGTTTTTTATAGCGGAGGTTTACACCATATATCGCCGGCTCGGTAATTCCGAAAAGTCCTGTTACCGCTGCGGAAGCTGATACTCGCTTCAGCTCTTTGTTTTTTGTTTTAAGAAGTACACCAAGAGTTGCGCCTGCCTGTGAAAATACAGCAGAAGCTTGAAGTCCGGTAAAAGTATCATAACCAAGAGCTGCATAGTTGCCGACAGTTACGGGAGTAATGCCCCAGTGTACGCCGAAGATGACCTGAACTTCCCAAAGACCGCCGACAATGATACCTGCAACGATCGGGCTTAAACCATAAAGGAAGTTATATGCGTCACCAATAGCACCGCCAACAGCATTTCCTACGGGTCCGATCACAAGAAGTGTAAGAGGTACTGTAATTGCAATAGTAAGCATTGCCGAGAAGAGATTTCGGATAACCAGCGGCAGCACTTTATCAAAGAACTTCTGAATGTATGAAGCAGCCCAGACTGCAAGGATTATCGGAATAACGGAGGATGTGTAGCTTAACAGCTGAACCGGTATCCCAAGGAAGGAAATGCTTGCTCCCGAATTTACCATAGCAATATAATCGGGACTTACAAGAGCACAGGCAATCACAACTGCAATGTAAGTGTTCATTCCGAATTTCTTGGCAGCTGTTATTGAAATGAGAACAGGCAGGAATGTGAATGCTGTCCACGAAATAAAGTTAAGTATCTGATAAGTTCCGCCTTCTGTGTTAATTGCACCCAAAGCGACAAGAACGCCAAGGATACCCTGTAAAATACCGCAGGCAGCAAGGGTGTAAAGAAACGGAGCAAAGATACTTGAAATAACATCGATTATTCTGTTAAATACACCGACCTTTTGCTTCGGAGCATCTGCTGCATTTTCATCAACGTGAACAAGCTGTGTCACAAAGTCGTATGCGTCACGGACATGATTTCCGATAACTACCTGAAACTGTCCTCCTGCCTGAACTGCTGTAATAACTCCGGGGATCTTCATAACCTTTTCTTTATTGACAACGGATTCGTCTTTCAGTACAAAACGAAGACGTGTTGCACAATGGGATACATTCACAATGTTGTCATCGCCGCCAAGCTCATTGACGAGCGTTTCGGCTGTTTTTTTATAATCAATAGCCATAAAAAAGCCTCCCTCAAAAAATATCAGAGAACGAAATTGCCGGCATTATCGTTCTGTTTACTGTGGCAGTATCAGACCTTATCCGTGTCTGCCTTACAATGTCATTATACTTTATATTTTGAGGTGTGTCTATATATTCTGACCATTCAGGAACAATTGCAGCTGAAAGAAAAATGTTTCAGCTTTGAAACACCTTGTTTCAGGAAATCATCTTTCCGAGCGTTTCCAGAAGATAAATTACCGGCACCTGAGTAGTTATATTATACTCATTATGAGTCGAAGATTCCGTTACATAGTAGGAAATATTATAATCGGACATCTTTGCCAACAGACAATCACTTTTATTGGTTATGCTCACAAGTTTACAGCCGTGAAACTTAAGCTTTTCAGCAAGATTCACCGTTTCAGGCGTTTCTCCGGAAACAGAAAGAGCGATAACAACAGTGTTTTCCATTTCTTTACCCACGGGAAAATACGGATCTTCTATATGCATACTGAATTTATCCAAGTTTGAAAAATATCTTGCCCCGTATTTGGCAAGACAGCCTGACGTTCCTATCCCTATAAATATCAGCTGTTTTGAAAAGCTGATTGCATTTGCGGCAGCAGATAGCTTTTTTTCAAATTCAGGGTTTGATACATTCTGAAAAAAGTTTGTTATTTCATCAATGCCGTTTCTCGGTTGTTTTTTACGTTCCTCCGAGAGATATATTTTGAATTTTGTGCGAAATTCGGAATATCCGTCGCAGCCGTTTTTCTTGCAGAATCTTACGATTGCAGAAGTAGAAACGTGAGCAGCCTCCGCAAGTTCCCTGATCGTCATATATTTTACTTCCTGCTTATGCTCGTTTATATATTGATATATTACCATCTCAAGGTCATTGAAGTTCTGTATCACTTCGTAGCTGAACATAACCTTCACCTCCGAAAATTGTTCACAAGTATAGTATTTTAAGCGATAGCTTGCGCAAGTCTTTTGCAAAATACATATTTGACTTTTTAGTGATAAGTCTCAATAAGACTAAAGTATTATAACCGTTTTCAAATCAAAAGTTTGATTTTAATCGAGTAGGAGAGGGTGGCTAGCCCTCGTCCTCTCACACCACCGCTCATGCGGTCCCGCAAGCGGCGGTTCGGTTGT
>JBJESD010000085.1:0-2321 GCA_051882595.1 Oscillospiraceae bacterium
TTCAGGAAACTTAATTGATAATTTCAGGTTTTCCGACAGTCAGGGGAATAACTTGCTTGTAAATGCCGGTTTCGATGACGTCAAAATAACGACAACCTATTCATTTCTCAAAGCAGCAAATTCGTCAAGCCCGAAAGCCGGGATTGGTTGGTGCACCACGGCTTCCAGTTATCAAGTTGAGATCGGCAATTTGGATAAGGGGAATGCGTATGGTCTGCCTATCACGATCGAAACGACCGTGTTTAACGAGCCCTGGATCAGAGAAGGCAATCAATTTGTTGAGTTAAACGCCGCGCAGGAAAGTTCTTTGTACCAGATAGTGACTACGGAAGTCGGCAAGATGTATCGATGGAGCCTTTCTCACAGGGGCCGTGAAGGACTGGACACCATGGCTCTGATCATCGGGCCGGATCAGACCTATGAACCTAAAAAAGTAAACAGCACATCGAGAGACCAGCTTATGCAAATTGCCGATTGGCTTTATTCACAAACCGATGTGGCATTGGACATTCCAGAACAAGGTTGCAGTCATAAAATAACGTTATATACTCCTAAATTCAATTCAAACGGAGGGTGGGAGTTAAGCAGTAATATATTCAGCTGGCAGAAGGATTCCGAGCATACCGAAGAATGGTCTGTGTGGATCATTTCTTCGCTGAATGACACCTGGCACGATTACGGCGAGCTGGATAGCGAAGCGTCTTATAACTATGAATATATAGTTCCCGAGGGACATCATCAGTCTATATTCGGATTTGTCTCTATAAACTCAACCAAAGCTGACGGTACAAAAAATAAGACTTATGGTAACCTGCTGGATAATATTTCATTTAAAGAATATTACTTCATAGATGTAAACAATGCCACAAACAGCGGTGACAGCAAATTGAATATTGTCTATGAAGAAGATGAGTTTATGCCTGAAGATGAAAATCCCAATTCAGGTTGGGCGCATGCCGGCAGTGATATTTCCATTCACCTGAAGAAAGGTGAAAGAGAGATTATCGGTGCATATATTAACAATGTTTTCGTTCCGATAGGTGACTGGGATTATAATGCAGAAACTGAGGAATACATCTATAGGATTGAAAATGTTACCACCTCAATTAAAGTAGAAGTCATATATGTTGCAAATACCATTGTTTATGATTCCCGTAACGATTATGAATATCAATACAAATACAATGATGTTGACGGAAAATATGAAGGCGGTTGCGAGTTTGCATTGGGACCTTCTTTTCAGGAATATGTTTCTCATGCCCCCGAAGCTGATGACGGTTGGGAATTTGCAGGCTGGAAGTATATCAGTCCCGCTGATAACAAGGTATATATGTTGGACTCTGTGCATAAGGTGGTATTTGTTGAAAATGCAACAGATATAAAAAATTCAACTTTTGCAATATATAAAATACTGTCCGGTGGCGAAACCGAGTTGATTGTTGATAATATACCGTATGACGAAGGCGTTACTATAAGTGCAGAATGGAAATACCGGCAAAGGGTCATTTCCAAAACATTTAATAACTCCTCTTCGGAATACGATATAAGCACCGAAGGCGGTTATGCCGAAATCACGGTTATCTCCGGTGAGGCATCCGATAAATCTGATTTTTTAGTTGGTTCGAAGCAGGTAGGTGAAGAACTCTATTCTTCTGAAGGTACATATATTAATGTATCTGCCTATAGAACGACTGGCTATACGTTTAATGGCTGGTATGATGCATCCGGCAATCTGGTTTCAAACAGTATAAGTTATACATATAAAGTGGATGCCGGCAAAGTTGTGGAATTATATGCTTACTTTGAGCCTGTGGGATATGATATTTCAGTTACATGCAGCGTGGAAGGCGATAGCGATTCCGAAAGATATTTTGCAATCAACTGTACCTTTTCCAATTTGCGTGAAAATAAAGTATATACAATATCCGGTTTGTCTGACGGTAACATAACCGCAAACGGAGAAAATGTCACAAATCCAAGCAAAATCAAGGCTGACGAATCGGGTAATGCAACCGTTACCATATATATGAAGCATGGCGATTCTGCAAAATTTGTTTTTTTGCCCCAAAACTGTGTTTACTCCATAATTTCTGGTGATTACTGTGATTACGGATACAATGTCCGCGGTGAAGCTGTTTCTCAGGTTCTGTTAGCGGAAGCAACCGTTGACCTGAAATATTATCATGTAAAGCAATCTGTTATTATTGCAGCGGGAAAGCACTATGCAGGTATCGTTTCGGATATGAACCCGGATGCGATATATATTACAGGAAACAGCAGTTATACTGTTGATGTTTCGACTCAATATAATCCCACAATAT
>JBJESD010000086.1:0-10656 GCA_051882595.1 Oscillospiraceae bacterium
CTCGGCCTGAGCCTTAAAGCGGGGGATGATATGGCAAGGCGCGGAATGAGCGCGGAACAGATACTGGAGTTTTTCTATCCGGGCACGCAGCTGACGGGCAATTGAAGCTAGGACAAAAACATTGCAAATTTTTTTGAAAAAGCACTTGACAAACAGTTCTTATTGTGATATAATAATCAAGTCGATACGGAGCGTGTCGAATAATAAGAACTACGGACAGTTGGCTGAGCTGGTCGAAGGCGCACGATTGGAAATCGTGTAACGGCTAATACCCGTTCCAGGGTTCGAATCCCTGACTGTCCGCCATAAAAAGCAGGTTTTATACCTGCTTTTTTTGTTTTCTGAGTATATTGCAAAAATCCGAGAGTGGGAAGAATATCTCCAACTCTCGGATTTGCCTTTATTACATCAATACATTATTTATCCGGTTTCATACTGCGGCGTATTTACTTGCTTTCAAGCCACTCTTCCTTGGTAAGATAGGTGAAGTGTTCCGTTCTTACATCCCCCATCAAAGTGCAGGGCTTGTTCTCCTCGGAATGATGATACTTAAATCCGCACTTCTCCTGACATCGTTTGGATTTCTCGTTTCCGTCATAATAGCCGCACCACATTGCACTATATCCCAAATCCTCAAAAGCGTGTTTCTGCATAGCTTTTACAGCTTCCGGAATATATCCATTCCCCCAAAAAGGGACGCCTATCCAATATCCGATTTCAATTTCTGCGTCGCCGGCTTTCGTATGAGACTGTGCAGGCGGAATCAAACCAATGCTGCCTATCGCACGATTATCTTCTTTCAGGCAAACGGCGTATGTTTCCTCCGCTGATAATACCCCTTTGATAATTTCAAGGCTGTTTTCAATACTTGAGTGAACGGGCCAGCCGGCAATTGGTCCTACATCCGGGTGCTTCGCATATTCATATAAGCTTTCTGCATCCGTTTCCGCCCACGGACGTAGAATCAGTCGTTCTGTTCTGATTTCCATATCCTTGCACTCCTCTTTGCAACATTAATCCTCTGTAAGAAATTGCTTTATGCCGAATGATAATGATAACCAGCCCAACACAGCAAAACCGCACCGTTGAGCCGACTATTCCTTATGTTTTTTTTATTCTTACAGTAACACCGCAGGTTAGTTATTTGTTTGTATTAATAAGTGCGTAGTTATTTCTTTTTTTTCGGTTTTGGAAGTGCTTTGCGCGCATTAGTATTATTACAGCCTCTTACACCGCATGCCCAATACTCATCTTCTGAATAGGAACTGAGTTCGTTAGTTCCTATGTCTATTTCCGCATAGTTTTTCTTATCAATTTTTTCTGCGGCAAAGCAGTTCGGGTTTGCATGAAGACATTGCGTTTCTTTGTTAAGCACAAAATGGCAGTTTTCGCCGAGGCAAACGCCATTCTCATCGAACTTGTATTCAACATCTCCAATTTTTACTACTCCTATTGCTGCCTTTCCATTGGAACGGAGGAAATATTTCTTGCCCGATTTAAGTTTCAGCCATTTGCTCTTATACATCTTGCCATCTTTTCCAAAATAATATTTTGCAGATTTAGTTTTTAGCCAACCAGTTTTGCAAGTACCATTTTTTTGAATATAGTATATATTATTGTCAATGGTCAGCCACCCTTGCTTGGCAGTTGTTCCATCCGTGTATTCATACACATAGCCTTTGTCTATCTTAACCCATTCATCGGCATATACAGTTGTTGTAGCCATCGTAATTGCCAAAGCAGCCGCCGAAATTACTGAAAATATGCGATTGATTTTCATTTGTCATTCCTCCATTACTTTTTTGTGTTCGTTTATTTTATTACAATTGCCGATATAGGGCAAATATAACCATACGATATATCACTAGAAACCAAGTGCTGATTTATCCGTTTTTTCTTGACATCAATACAACCGTCTCAACATGCTCCGTAAACGGGAACATATCAACAGGCTGGATTTTTTCTGCGCGGTAGCCCTTTCGGGTGAGAAACCTCAGGTCGCGGGCAAGCGTTTCGGGATTGCAGGAAACATACACAACGCGCCGCGGAGCAAGCTTTATGACGCTTTTCAGAAAGTCCGGGCTGCACCCTGCGCGCGGAGGGTCGGTTATCACTACGTCTGCTTTTTCGTTAAGCTCCGCCATTTCAGTCATGAAACGTCCTGCGTCGCCGCAGAAGAAACGAATGTTGCCGACGCCGTTGGCGGCTGCATTGTTCTTAGCGTCCTTTACGGCGTCCTTGTTCAGCTCGACGCCTATCACTTCACCGGCGCTTTTTGCCATGATAAGACCGATCGTGCCCGTGCCGCAGTATGCGTCGATAACTCTCTCGGTTCCCGTCAGACCTGCAAACTCCACTGCCTTGCCGTACAGCACCTCGGTCTGTACGGGGTTTATCTGATAAAAGGAGCGTGGGCTTATCCTGAATGTCAGTCCGCAAAGCTGTTCCTCGATGTAGCCGTTTCCGAACAGGTTTTCGCTGCGCTCTCCGAGAATAAGGCTTGTGTACTTGTCGTTGATGTTGCGGACGATAGTGGTTATTTCGGGGTGCTTGCCGAGCAGCGCATTCACAAACGACCGCTGAGAGGGAAAAGCTCCCGACGCCGTTACCAGCACGACCATGACCTGACCGCTTACAAATCCGCGCTTTACGAGGACGTGCCGCAGAAAGCCCTTCATGGTAACATCGTTGAAAGGCTTGATTTTGAAGCTTACCGCAAGCTTGCGGATGGTCGCTATTATTCTGTCGGCGGTCGTATCTTCAATAAGGCAGTCATCGACGGGCACGATATTGTGCGTTGAGGACTGGTATACCCCCGATATCAGCTTTCCGTTCTTCATGCCGAACGCAGCCTGCACCTTATTGCGGTAGTGGAACGGCTCTTTCATGCCGATAATTTCGTCAACATGGCAGAATCTTCCCAGCAGGCGGATTACCTTTACCTGCTTGAATTGAAGCTGCTTTTCGTAGGTCATATTCTGAAGCTGGCAACCGCCGCATTTCTTGTAGTGTGGACAAAGGCTCATTTTTTGGCTTCTCCTTAAATTGTACTGCGGTAAATCTGATAACACGGGCATAATTCTTGCAGGTGATGCCGCTTTGTTCGGCGCAATATACACCGGCGCAAGTGCGGACTTTGACCCATTGAGAAAAGGAATTACTACGACGCGCTGATTATAATTATAGCTTATTTTTACAAATTATGCAACACATTTTGGCAGGATATCTGAAATTGTCAGCATTTTCAAAAAAATGTATTGACATTATAGTTAGATAGGATTATAATATTTTCAGAAATGCATGCTTTATTACAGTATCTTGCTATTGTGTTGTGCGAGTGTATTAGCAAAAAGCAACTGACTACATTTCTCCGATATAAAGGTTAGGAAAGGACAGTGTTTTATGAAAAATCTTAAAATTAGAAACAAATTGCTGGTCGCATTCGGCACGGTACAGGTAGTGTTCCTGATATGTATTCTGTTTTCCGTTACGGCATTTATGACGGTTAAGGACATGGTGAGCGATTTTTACAACGATTCGTTTAATGATGTTCAGATAGCCGACCATCTGATGATACATATCAATGCCCTGGACAGCAAAATGCTTCGCACTATGGCTTCAGATGATGATACACAGATACAGGTATGGCTTGATGACGCAGCCGAATACATTGAGCATATGGGGGAGGACGCCGAAGAGCTTAAGCAGGGCTATTCCGGCGATAAGGCTGATATTGATACCCTTGCTGCCAACGTCGCCGAGATAGAGGCTACCTTTGCAGAGTTTTCGGCAGCCGCAAAATCTCATGACACCGCAGCGATGAAATTATCTGAGGATGAATTTCAGGGCGAGATCGCCGCAATGACGGAGATCGTCTCAAAAATCCAGGAGTGCGAGGGTCAGAATGCGTATCAGGAGTATTACGAGAGCACCTTCAGAGCTCAGTGCACCGCTATCATAATCGGCATTATCGGTGTTATCTCCATTGGTTTAGGCATCGTCTTTGCACTGTACATTACCGGACTTATCGTCAGGGGAATCAATAATGTTCGTCAGGCTGCCGTTAAGATGGCTGACTGCGATTTTGATTTTGAGATAACCTACGAGTCAAAGGATGAGATAGGCGAGCTGGCTGAGAATATGCGTTCTCTTTCTGCGCGCACAAAGTCCGTAGTTGAGGACATAGACCGCGTACTGGACGCTATTGCCTCCGGCAATCTCGATGTTGACAGCGGCAGCGAAGATATGTACGCCGGTACATTTGCAAATATTCTTGTTTCGCTGCGCAGATTTGTTGATAATATGAGCCACACCATCGCGCAGATAGGCGAGGCTTCCGATCAGGTGGCAGCAGGCTCCGACCAGGTTTCCGGCGCTGCACAGGCACTTTCGCAGGGCGCGACCGAGCAGGCGTCCTCTATCGAGGAGCTTTCCGCGACTATCATGGTCATCAACGACATGATAAAGGCAAATGCCGACCATGCTGTTTCTGCGTGCGATAAGACAAACGAGGCAGGCGCGCAGATGGCAAGCGCAAGCGAGAGGATGTCGATGCTTGTTAATGCTATGAGTGAGATAAGCGCTTTCTCCGACGAAACCAAAAAGATCATCAAGACGATCGAGGATATCGCATTCCAGACCAACATTCTTGCGCTTAATGCAGCTATCGAGGCTGCAAGGGCAGGCGAGGCAGGCAAGGGCTTCGCGGTAGTAGCGGATGAGGTACGCAACCTTGCTGCAAAGAGTGCAGAGGCTGCGCAGAACACCACCGTGCTTATCGAGAATACAGTATCTGCAATAGGCAGAGGCAGCGAGCTGGTTGACGAGGTTGCAGAAAAGATGTCCCTGGTTGCCGAGGCGGCAGGCGAGGTTGCCGGCATCAACTCTACGATATCCGAGTCCTCAATAGAGGCCGCCGAGTCCATTCAGCAGGTAACAGAGGGCGTAAATCAGATATCCGATGTTGTTCAGCAGAATTCTGCAACATCCGAGCAGACCGCTGCTGCGGCAGAGCAGCTCTCGGGTCAGTCCGAGCAGCTTAAGGAGCTTATCGGCTTCTTTACCTTGTCCGAGGATAAAAAATAATTGTACAAAATCGCTTGACAAATCAGTTGTCGCGTTGTATAATTGGTAACATGGAACGATGTTCTAATCAAATATTATTAACCAAACAAATGCGTTGATGGGTGCGGCTTTGCCGCTGTGTATCCTACCACCCCTTTCAGAGAGCTGCCGCATGGTGCGAGGCAGCAGGGACAGGGTATCCAATCCGCCCGTAGCATACAGCCCGAAAATCAGAGTAAGGCTGTACGGATTTCCACCGTTACAGGGAAGTGCATTGCTGGATGTACAGAGGCTGAATTTTGCAATATTATTGCCCTCTTTCCATCGGGATTGGGGGCATTTTATTTGCCCTCCTCTGCACACGGATTTTGAGGAGGTATTTTTTATGTTGACACTGGACAGAATTTACAAGGCTTCACACGTTCTCAAGGAGGTAATAAGGACCACCGACCTTATCAAGGCTCCTAAAATCAATCCCGACGCGGATGTGTATCTTAAGACGGAAAATCTTCAGGTGACGGGCTCTTTCAAGGTCAGGGGCGCGTACTATAAGATATCACAGCTTACCGAGGAGGAGCGCGCAAAGGGCGTTATCGCCTGCTCGGCAGGAAACCACGCGCAGGGCGTTGCCCTTGCCGCAACCAAGGCAGGAATAAAGTCGCTTATCTGTCTGCCCGACGGTGCGCCTATCTCTAAGGTAGAGGCGACAAAATCCTACGGCGCGGATGTCTGCCTTGTCGAGGGCGTGTACGATGACGCATACAAAAAGGCGTTGCAGCTGCGCGACGAAAAGGGCTACACCTTTATTCATCCGTTTGACGATGAGAATGTTATCGCAGGACAGGGAACAATAGGTCTGGAGCTGCTTGACCAGCTTCCCGATATGGACGCTGTTGTTGTGCCGATAGGCGGAGGCGGACTTATCAGCGGAGTTGCCTTTGCGATAAAGCAGCTTAATCCTGCGATAAAGGTATACGGCGTACAGGCTGCCGGAGCGCCAAGCATGGCAAACTCAATTGCCGACGGCAGGATAGAGCGCCTTGAATCGGTATCAACTATGGCGGACGGTATCGCGGTTAAAGAGCCGGGCGTAAACACCTTCGAGTATGTAAAGGAATACGTCGATGAGATAGTGACGGTAACGGATGACGAGATATCCGGCGCTATCCTTGCGCTTATCGAGCAGCAGAAGCTCATTGCAGAGGGCGCCGGCGCGGTTTCCGTGGCTGCCGTTATGTTCAACAAGATACCCGTAAAGAACAAAAAGGTGGTCTGCCTTGTTTCGGGCGGAAATATAGATGTAACGATTCTCTCGCGCGTCATTCGCAGGGGTCTTGTAAAATCGGGCAGACATTGCCTGCTGACTATCGAGCTTGTTGACAAGCCCGGTCAGCTTACGGGAGTGGCTTCTATCATTGCAGGGCTTGGCGGAAACGTAACTGCGGTGCACCATGAGCGCGCGGACGCAAACAGCGATATCAACGGCTGTTTCCTGCGTATACAGCTTGAAACAAGAAACTTCGAGCATCTTAACGAGATAAGGAATGCCCTTACCGAAAAGGGCTACAAAATAGTATCAATGTAAAGGAGCAACGACTATGAAAACCATCACAACACCCAACGCGCCAAGCGCAATCGGTCCGTACAGCCAGGCGAAGATAACGGGAAATCTCCTGTTTGCTTCCGGTCAGATAGCTATTGTGCCCTCGACCGGTGAAATCGTCAGCGGCGGCATTGAGCAGCAGACAAAGCAGGTATGCGAGAATATCGCTGCCATTCTGTCCGCGGCAGGAGTCGGCTTTGAAAGCGTTGTAAAGACCACCTGCTTCCTGCATGATATTGCGGATTTTGCGGCTTTTAACGCGGTTTACGGCGAGTATTTCACCGATAAGCCTGCAAGAAGCTGCGTAGGCGGACTTGACCTGCCGAAGGGCGTACTTGTCGAGGTTGAGATCATCGCAGAGCTTAATGCGTGATTATTCTTAATGAGAGCCGCAGATGAAGAATCTGCGGCTTATTTTTTGCCTGTTACAAAAAACATATGTTGAAACTCAGCACTTTGACGAAACTCGACAACCTCGAAAAGGGAGACTTTTGGCTGATATTCACATATATGTTGACAATATTTTGGTATAGTTGAACAAATAATCTTTTGAACAAGCACAAGCAGGGAAATACAGTTAATTTAAGGTTCTGCTGTTTTGTCAATTGCCGTATCGGGCATATTGCGCTATAATCATTGTCAGAGGAAGCGCTGCGGCTTTGCGCAAAGGAGAGTGCTTATGCGAAACAGCATTGAATTTGAGGCTTCGGGACGGTTTGCGCTGTTCACCGACCCCGTGATAGGCAGCAGCGCAGGAAGATGTACTCTGCCGCTCCCGACCTACGGAGCGCTTGTGGGACTGTGCTGTTCGATATACTCGCACCGCTCAATGCGCTGGGTGATAGACGAGGTAAGGGTGATGAACCGTATCCTCACAGAGCCTTTATCGGGATTTTATCGCTGCGGCTGCGGACTCAGGGTGGATTGCCTGCTGCGTGATGTGCGGTATCAGATAAGGGCGCATTTCGTGCCAAGCGGCTCGGGCGGCTTCTGCGCGCCGAGGATACACAGCATAGCGCAGCGCTCTCTTGAACGCGGCGGCAGGCGCAGGACCTATTTCGGAACATCCTCCTGTCCCTGCGACGTTGCGCCTTGCAGGTTCGGCAGCGGCGAGGGCTTCTATGACGGAGCATCAAAGGATTTCGGGCTGATGTATCACAGCATAGACGGCGCAAGGGTACTGCTGTTCGACTGCCGTATGTCTGATGGGATGATACGCTTTCCGCCGCCGCAGCAATGCGGATATTCATGCGCTCTCGGAGGTGACAGGCGATATGCATTGGCTGCGTCAGCTGCTGGAGATGTACAGCGAGCTTGACATTCCGCTGTACCATGATTATTTATATACCGATATCTGTGTTGAGCTGTCGAACGGGGGAGATTTTCTCGGGGCAAAGCGCAGCCGCATAAAAACGCTTGTGCCGATAACCGAGAAATCGGCGGCGCGCACCTCGGGGCTGTGTCCGCATCCGTTGTGCGACAGACTGTTTTATGTCGCAGGCGATATCTGCAATTATCTCGGGGAAGAGCAGCACTTCAGCGCGGCAAACGTGCTTTATCTCAGCCAGCTTGGTGGCTGGGCGGCTTCGCAGTATGCAGTGGATGAGATACGCGCAGTATATGATTATCTCAGCCGAAAAACGCTCTTTGGTGAACTGCTGCAATCCGGCGTTGTTTCCGGAAGTGAGGGGCGCTCGGCAGCCCATGCCGCAGTGAGGTTTTCTGTCGGGGGAAATGACCTCCGCAGCAGCGCGGTCATACAGCGCTCGCACATCGGATATATGCGCTCGGCGGCTGCGGAAAGAACGCTGTGCTGCCTTACGGGGGAGTATGCGCCTGCCGCAAGGCTTCACCCGAAGCGGATTACGGGAGAGGTGAGCAGTGCAAAGCTGATATCCTCTGCGCCGCTGCCGATAGGATATGAGAGCTCATTCAAGGCGCACGCAGTGCTAAGGCGGCTGATATCCGACAGCGGAGTAAGACTGGGCAGCAAGGTGGTCACCGCGTGGAGGTACGCAGACAATGATGTACTTACCGTACTTGTGCTGAATGAAATCAGCCGCGGCGCGCTTGCGGTCACATTCTGCGGCGAATTGACCGAAGCCGCTTATCGGCGTTTTTGCAGCGAGTGTTCGGCAGACGCTTCGGGGCGGTATGCAGAAAAAATACTTTGCGAATTGTCCGCAGTATGCAAAGAGGTGAGCATGGTGTGATTGTTGACACAAGGATAGATTTCATGGGGCTTATCGGCGTCAGCCTTGCCAATCCCAACGGCGACCCTGTTAACGGCGGCGCGCCGCGCACGCTTTCGGACGGCTGCGGAATAATAACCGATGTGTGTATAAAGCGAAAGCTGCGCAACAGGCTTGCCGAGCTGGGAGAAAGCATACTTGTCCAGCCTCAGAGGGATATCACCGACAGCATCGAAAGCAGGCTGCGCTGCCTTTCGCAGGCGGATGACGAGAGCATTATCTCCGAAGCCTGCAAACGGTGGTATGACGTCAGGGCATTCGGTCAGCTTCTGTACGGCGTGGGAAGAAAGCGAGCGAAGTGCCTTTCGGTATGCGGCGCGGTCACGGTACAGCACGCACTGAGCCTGCATCCGGTGGAATTGCTGGAGCTGCCGATAACACGCTGCATCAACGGCAGAAGCAGTGCAGGCAGGGCAAGCGACACAATGGGAATGCGCACCGCGGTCAGGTACGGTCTGTACAGGCTTAAGGGCTCGGTATGTGCAGGCGCGGCGGCAAAAACAGGCTTTTCGCAGGAGGACGCCGATAAGCTCAAAAGTGCGCTGCTCACTCTTTTTGCGAACGACGCCTGCGCCGCAAGACCGGAGGGCAGCATGGTGATGGAGCGGCTGTATTGGTGGAAGCACAGCGCATTTTCGGGCAATGTGTCTGCGGCGAAGGTGTTCGATACGGTAAAGCTCACCCTGCGCGAGGGCTGCGCAACGCCGCTGAGCTTTGAGGATTATATTGTTGAGGAGCAGCACCTCAACGGTATCACGCCCGAAATATTCTGCTGATTCGCCGAATGGCGCGCATTAAACCAAGTTGTGCAAAGAATTGCGGTACAGAGTTTCTCTGTACCGCAGCAGTCTGTCGATAAACCGCCATCTGCGGCGTCAACCATATAACGGCAGGCACAAAGCCTAGCCGTTATATGGTTTCCTAGCATCTGACGGCTTCTCGCCAGCCTGATAATTTACTTTTTCGACAAGCTGACTGCGATACAGACCATATCTGTACCGCAGCTTTTTTTCGGAAAAGCTCGTGTATTTTAATACTGCAAATATTGACAACTCGGCAATAGTGGTGTATAATATATAGTTGGTATAGTATAAATATTAATTCTGAAAGGACAACAAAACAATGAAATACGATTTCAGTGCCATCGAAAGCAAATGGCAGAAGTATTGGGAGGAGCACGGCACATTCCGTGCGACAGAGGACCACAGCAAGGAGAAGTTCTATGCTCTGGTAGAGTTCCCGTATCCCTCCGGTGCAGGTATGCACGTTGGTCATATCAAGGCTTATTCGGGACTTGAGGTAGTCAGCAGAAAGCGCAGACTTCAGGGATACAATGTGCTTTTCCCCATCGGCTTTGACGCATACGGTCTGCCCACCGAGAACACCGCCATCAAGACCGGTGTTCATCCAAGACAGGTAACGGACAACAACATCAAGAAGTTCACACAGCAGCTCAAGAGAGTAGGCTTCTCTTTCGACTGGGACAGAGTTGTGGATACCACCGAAGAGGACTACTACAAGTGGACGCAGTGGATATTCCTCAAGATGTTCGAGCATGGTCTTGTTTTCCGTGATAAGACTCTTGTAAACTATTGCCCCAGCTGCAAGGTCGTGCTTTCCAACGAGGACAGCCAGGGCGGAAAGTGCGATATCTGCCACAGCGAAATCGTTCAGAAGGATAAGGAAGTATGGTATCTGCGCATTACAGAGTATGCAGACAAGCTGCTTCAGGGTCTG
>JBJESD010000087.1:0-2286 GCA_051882595.1 Oscillospiraceae bacterium
AGATATGGTATTCTCGAAGATGCCGCATATCCGTTTCGGCACCCCCAACCGCGATGGAGATATGTATTCTATTATGTCAGAAAACGCTCCGATAAGTATGAACGAGCTTTGCGAGCTTATACATAAGGAATACGGATATGACCTGAAAATGATCCCGCTCTATCTTCAACACCTCATGATTTATTATAGCGACGGAAAATTCCGTATTGACCACAAAGAGATGGGCGAGGAAAGAAAAACTGCGCTGAAAGAGGCTCTTACAGATGACTGCTATTTCTTTGACGAGATAAGGGAAATCTATCGCAGGATGTTTCCTTACGCTGATACGGATGAGGTTAATTCTTTCAATCTCAAGAAAATGGATTTTATAGTCAATTCAAAGTATGTGATACAGCATTTTGCTTCAGCGGATGAATTCTTTACCAATTTGCTGAGCCAAGAGGATGTATTTGACATTGACCCGATAAGGAAGCGTTATTCCGGTATGGGAATGTATTATCAGGTGCTGAATGATATGAGAAAAAACCTTGATATAATCGAGTTTGAGCCTGACCGATTTATTAGTATCAGAAAGTTGGAACGCACAGGTATATCCAAAGCTATGATGGGTAGTTTTTGCGCCGAGGTATTTGATTTTGTTGAGGATAATTCTTTTTTTACTATTCAATCAATAAAAAAAGATGGCTTTGAGTCAGAGCTTTTTGAGCTTGGTTTTGAGGATTATTTCTACGCAAATCTTCTTATATCTGATGATAGATTCTCATGGCAAAAGATGTTTGGTGCTATAATATTCTTTGAGGGAAAAACCAACGTAATGCTCAAAGATTTTGTTTCGGATATTATAAAACAAAAGCAAAAAATTGATATATATGAGCTTGACACCTTACTCAGAGAACGGTATGGCTGTACCAGCATTGACAGGTATGACATTGTGAGCAGAACCCGCGATGCTGATGTATTCTATGATAGTGAACTTCAAAAATTCTATGCTGATCAGGAAGCGTATTACCGCGAGATTGACGAAACAGGAGGTGCTTGAAATTGGGTGAACAACTGAACAATCTGATGATTGAGCTTAATAAACTGCACCATAGGAATGAGCTTTCAAAGTCGGTATCACCAGATTATTTCGAGCCGGGAATGATGGAGTACCTCGATAAAAGCGAGGGGATTTATAGTCCAGAAACCGGAGAGATGGTACTAAGGTTTGAAGTCAAGGGCACCCGATACGAGGGAAGAACAGAGGTCATAGAGAAGATGAAAGCCGGTGACGTAATAACCGTAGTGCGTGACAGCGAAAACTCCTACAACTCCAATAATTTCACTATGGAAAACGCAAGAGGAAACAATGTCGGAAATATGCCGATGGAGTTGTGCAACGCGATAGCACCGCTCTATGACAGTGGAGTGCTCGTATTTGAAGAAGCCTTTGCGAGCTGTGTTGAACCAATTACGAAGCGAAGCCGCCATGCAAAGCAAGCTGTGCTTTTTGTGGAATTACATTGTATGGTTAATCTAAATTCCTGAATATCTATTATTTATTTCGATAATAACAAAAACAACAGCGGCTGTCAGCCTATGACAACTGCTGTTGTTTTTTGCCCTTGGAAATACCAAAAGAAACTGGGGGTATCGGATAATGATTACATAATTTTCATAACCTTTGAACCGATAATATACAAAAGTTTGAGCATAAGCCTATTACATCAAATTCCTCTTGATATACTTAGCTACACTCTCCCTCAGCACCCGCCACTTATTCCCCACTTTGAACGCCTCAATCTCACCGCTCTGCACAAGCCGCAGAGCAGTGTTTTTTCCTATGTGCAGCAACTCCTGCAGTTCCCTTAGCGTCGAAATATCCTTAGTATTGAAACAGACTCAAAGGTGATGACGAACAAGCTCATGATGCTTGAAAAGCGCCTTGAGGCTGTCAACCGTGAGCTTAGCTACCTCGAGAAAGAGGAGCAGCAAAGCCGGGTATCCAAGGCTGACCTTGCTGTGGCGTTTCTGGAGATACGCTCTTCCCTGAAGAGCGGCACGCTCAAAACAATGAAGCAGCTTGTGGACAAGTACGTTCAGCAGGTTGACATCTATCCGGACAAGATTGTAGTGAAATTCAATCTTTTCCCACACCTGCGTCCGGACAGACCTAATGACAAAGACGACCAAGAATGGCATTCCGAGATGGAATGCCATTCGTTTGTTGACGACGGAGTGCCCGACAGTATGTGTTATGCTACAATAGATATGATACAAAAAAAGAAGAAAAACGCGCTCAAAAAT
>JBJESD010000088.1:0-2229 GCA_051882595.1 Oscillospiraceae bacterium
TTACTACAGCAAATGATTATTTCAGGTATTTCAAGCCGCTAAATTATCATTTATCCGCTGTTTCAGCTCTATTCTGCGTTTAATGACATTATAGCAATGAACCATTTTCTGCTGTGCTTCCATGTCAGGAAACTCTATTTCGATTTCAGAAATATTAGCAAAACGGCAGTATTCTCTTGCCGATCCCTGTCCTAAGAACTCACAGTATCTTGTGAACCAATCTTGTTTTACAATTAATGCCAGATATTCGGGAAGTATCAAGTCTGTGCGATGAACATAAAAGACCTCGTACAAAGATGAGCATATTGCTTTATCATACTTATCATTGTAAGCTATTGAATTAAGCTCCATTCGTGCTGGATTGAAGATGAAATCTCCACGATAAAACATATTATATAAAGATGTATCTGCTTCCTGCTGCTTCGGTGGAATAAGACCATCCTTTGAAACACCGCTGATAGGAAGAGAATCATCATTATTTTTTTCGCGGCGCTGAGTAATCAATTCTCCTAATTTGCATTTATGTAAGGTCATACCCTAACTCCTTAAACACCTCAAGCAGATCAGCCTTAGACTTTTCTTCTTCAATCAGCAGATCTTTCAGCTCTTCCTGTAAACCCTTCATCTTTGTATCAAAGTCGATGTTTTCATCACGGTTGATAAATTCAATATAACGGCTCGGTACAAGCGTAAAGCCCTTTTCGGCAACTTCATCATAAGATGCACTATAACAGAACTCAGGAATATCCTGATAAGTTTCTTCATAGCCTACCTGCTGCCAAGCGTGATAGGTCGCTGTGACTTTTGCCCTGTCCTTCTCGGTCAGCTCAACATACTTCTTCTCATACGGACTGCCCATCTGCCTTAAATCCATGAACAGTATCTCTCGCTCACGGTCACGATATTTAATAGTCTCACCGTTTTTCTCAACGTCACGAGCTTTCTTGTTTTTATTCAACACCCACAGGGTAACACTGATGTCAGTTGTATAGAAAAGGCTTCTCGGGAGAATAATGATAGCTTCCACAAGATTATTCTCTATGAGCTGCTTTCTGATTTTTAGCTCTGTGCCGTCATCGGACAATGCTCCGTTAGCAAGAAGGAAGCCTGCGACACCGTTCTGCGACAACTTCGATACGATGTTTAGAATCCACCCGTAGTTTGCGTTACTCGTAGGCGGTACTTCATATCCATTCCATCGAGGATCGTCAATCAATTCGTTCTCTGCACGCCATTCTTTCTGATTAAAAGGCGGATTCGCCATGATATAATCAGCTTTCAGGTCTTTGTGCTGATCGTTGGTAAATGTATTCGCAGCCATTTCACCCAGGTTAGCAGATATGCCACGGATAGCAAGGTTCATCTTTGCCAGCTTGAATGTGGTATTGGTGTATTCTTGCCCATAGATTGATACTTTCTTTTTATTGCCGCAGTGAGCTTCAACGAATTTAATTGACTGTACGAACATCCCCCCCGAACCGCAACAAGGGTCATACAGTATGCCGTCATAAGGCTCAATTAACTCTGCAATAAGGTTTACAATACACTTTGGAGTATAGAATTCTCCCTTACCCTTACCTTCTGCAAGAGCAAACTTACCGAGAAAGTATTCGTAAACACGTCCGATAATATCATTTTCGGAATCATCGGTATTGATCTTGTCGATCTCGTCAAGCAAAGAGGCAAGCTTGCTTGTATCAATGTGCAGACGGGAATAATAGTTGTCAGGCAATGCACCTTTCAGTGCAGGGTTTGTTTTTTCTATCGTAAAAAGTGCTGTATCTATTTTAAGGGCAATATCGTCCTGCTTCGCATTTTCCATGATGTAGCTCCATCGGCTCTCGGCAGGAAGATAGAAAACATTATCTTTCGTGTAGAAAGCAATATTATCAACGAACTTATCCCCGTATTTCTCAGCAATCATCTTTCGTTGGGCTTCAAATTTATCACTTGCGAATTTCAGGAAGAATAAGCTCAGTACAACGTGCTTGTATTCGGCTGGTTCAACAGAGCCACGAAGTTTATCAGCTGATTTCCATAATGCTTCTTCCATCGAAACAACTTTTTTCGGTTTAGCAGCTTTTGCCATGTAATAACCTCCAAGCCCTGACGAATTATCAGGGTATTATTCTATATATTATACCACATTCTGCTATATTTTGCAATGGGAAAATGGCATATTTTTATATATTTTCAAAAGTACATTGACTTTTCAAAAGAGAAGCCGTG
>JBJESD010000089.1:0-10187 GCA_051882595.1 Oscillospiraceae bacterium
CTTTTGCGGAGAACCTGTCGGAAAAGTCCCAACGGGACTTTTTCGACAGACTGAAAGCAGGACCATTCCTTATCGGGAATTGGTCCTGCTTCTTTTTGAAATGCGACGTTTGGTATAAACAGAGCGTCCGCAAATCGGTGCTTTGCGGACGCTCGTATTTGGAAGATATTTCAGAAGACCATGCGGTCGATCAATTGCCTTCAAGCTTAAGGTTAGCCTCGTCAAGCTGAGCCTGTACAGCAGAGCGGATAGTCTCCTTTGTCTGTGTCCAGGAAACACCGTTGTTGTAGCCTTCCTTCATGGGGTTGTTGATGTAGCCCTCAACCATATCGTTAACTGCTGTGTACATCTCGATAACAGGGTGCTCGTTTGTCATGTCGCGAACCTTTTCAAGCATATCATACTGCTCCTGAGTCCAGCCGTGCTCTTCAAACGCCTGCTTCTTGCCGATCTCCTTTGCTATCTCGCTGTCGCGGCTTGCCATGCAGCAGTTGAGATAAGCGCCTACGCCCTCAGGGTTCTTAGCACCGACGCAAAGTGCGAAGCCTTCAACAATAGAGGGGAGGTAGTATTCATCTGTGTAGGGGCATTTGGGCATAGGAACAAACATTACATCTTCCATATCGCCAAAGGACTGGATGATGTTGTTGTAGGGATAAAGCGCATAAGTACCAACAGGGTAGAACAGCGTTTTGCCTGCGCCGATGTTTGAGGGCATAATCTGCCAATTGTTCTTAGATTTGGGGAAGGGGAGGCTATACTTGTTCATGTTAAGCATGAACTCCTGCGCCTTATCGATCGTGCCATCGTCTAAATTGTGAACGATCTCGCCATCCCTCATACCGATATAGGGAACGCCTGTTGTCAGAGAGAAAGCGCCCTCGAACCACCAGCCATCGGTAGCGTATTTGCTTTCTTCTTCATTGCAGAACTGCATCATCATATCCCAGAAGGTGTCCCAGTTCCAGTTGTCGTTTTCAAGCAGCTCAACAGGGTCGGGAAGACCGTTCTCTATAATAGTATTCTTGTTGTAGAACATCAGGCACTGTGAATCCGTATTGAATGCGCCGACATAGTGCTTGCCCTTGAAAGCAAACTGCTCATTTACTGCCGCCATCGGTGCCCATAACTCTGATTCAAAATCTACATAATCATCAAGCGGCTGGAACATTCCGTTCATAGCGCCCTTGGGGAATATATCCATATCAGCTGCGCTGAACATATCGGGAGCGTCATCAGCCTGAATAAGCGTTGCAAGCTTTGTGTAGCGCTCATCCCATGTGGTGGAAACAAGCTCGATAGTTCCGCCGTACTGCGTCTGGAACATCTCAAGCGATACGGGAACGGGATTGCCCTCGGTAGGATTGATGTCCCATGATGACAGGAACTTTACTGTTCCGTTTTCAAGCTTTTCGGCACCGATGTCGATCTCAGCGACCGCAGCTGCGTCCTCGGAATTCATAGTAGCTTTTGTTGTAAGCGAAGCAGAAGAAGGAGCTGAGTTTACATTTGACTGCGGAGTGCCTGACTGACAGGCTGTTGCAGATACGACGCAGGTAAGTGCGAGAGAGGCTGCTAAAATACTTTTTAATGTTTTCATACAGTGTTACCGTCCTTTCGGGTGTTTGTTTGGTGTAACTAAATAATACACTAAAAATCAAAACGCTGATATCGAATTTTGGCTGTTTATATCATTTTATTGCTCTCATTTATCCGGAAACGGATTTAGAGGAAAAATCATGACAAAAACAGCAAAAAGGTGATATAACGGATGTCATTTTTTTGATATTATTTAGTTACCGAAAGGATACAGAGTATCCGAAACAAAAACCGAAAGGAAATGATATTATGAAACTCAGAAAACTCATTGCCGGAATTGGCGCGTCTGTATGTGCAGCTGCAATGCTTGCTGTTGGTGCTTCCGCTTACGATCTTAATAAGGATCTCAGCATTTTCTGGAGCGCAAATATAACAGTACCTGCAACCGAATTTGCCGGTATTACAGGCGATTCCTACATTACTATTACTTATACTGTTGATGAATCCCTTGCTGATATGGAGGGTCACGATTACTGGTGCATCAAGCCCATGATAAACGACGCAGGCTGGCCGCTCATCGCCGGTATCGAGGAGCTTATTCCCTCCGAGGACGGAAGCTCTTATGTTATCGAGCCCGGCACATCCTCCATCACATTCACAATCCCCGATGAGGATGTAGAGCACGTTCAGATCGCAGGTATTGCATTAATGGGTCACGGCATTACTCTGGAGACGCTCACAATTTCCGATGATGCTCCCGTTGTTGATGAGCCCGTTGTTGACGTTCCTGCCGATAACGGTAATTCCAATCCCGACACCGGCGTCGAGGGCGCAGCTGCTGCCTTTGGATTAGCGGCATTAGCCGGCGGCGCAATGCTTTACAGCAGAAAGAGAAAGTAATCCCGCTTTCATGTAAGTATCCCAAAATAGACAAAGGAACCCCCGAGAATACTCGGGGGCTTTCCTGTATGAGGATCATCGAAATGTATCGGGCTTACGGGTGCGGAAGAACATCTCCTGATAGTTTTTAGGAGTGTACCCCGTATGCTTTTTGAACACATGAATAAAATGGCTCTCAGAGCTGAAGCAAAGATAATCGGATATTTCCAGACATGAATAGTCGGAGAATTTAAGCATATTTTCTGCCGCCTCGATACGTTTCTTGGTGATATAGGCGGAAACCGTCATACCGACCTCCTTGTGGAACAGCTTTGACAGGTAGGCAGGGCTTAGTGCGGTTATCTCGGCAAGCTTATCAAGGGTGATTTTCGTATGGAGATTATCATAGATATAGTCAAGGCAGATTATCACCGCTTTCGGATATCGGTTTTGTTTTCTTATTATCTGCATACGCTGGGCGTAGTCCTGTACCAATTCGCGGTGCAGCATATTTATTTCGTCCTCGGTGCGGCATTTGTCTATGCTTTGGATATAGATATCGCTGAGATTATAGGCGGATTCCATTTCCATTCCGCCCTCGATGCAGTATCTTGTGATGAATGCAACGGTAATGGTGAGGTGGTATTTCAGATTGCGCAGGCTGTCCTCGCTGAGCTTGCCCATTTCCTCACAATTGAACGGCTTGAACAGGCGTTTGGCTTCCGCAGGATTACCGTCCTTTATGCTTTGAAAGAAAGCCATTTCGCGCTCGTACGATAGGTGTGACAGATTGTATTCGCGGTTTATGAATTCAATGTGTGACAGCTTTTTCTGTATGTCCATTGGATCACTCCTTTTACTCTCGGCGTGCTGTATATATTGTACACTGTTTTTGTTTTTATTGCAATATAATTATGACGATATCCGTAAAAATTCCGGTTGTCAAGATGATTTCCGTCGAATGTGAGGACGGAATTTATGCAATCTGCTACTCGGTATCAAGAATGCCGCCCTAGCACAAAGCCCGCAGTTCTCGCTGCGGACTTGTGTATTTATGGAAGGTATTATTCAAAGGGCGTGAATTTTACCCATTGATATTCTGCCGTCAGAGGAAGCGAAGAATCATCGAATGCGTTCAGCCAGCCGTCTACACCTTTGCCGCACCACGCATTCATCATGATTTTGCTCTCGGTTACAGGGAGGTTTTCTGTTGCACTGTAAACCTCAACACCATCAACGAACCATACTATCTTATCCTTGCTCCACTCAAACGCATAGGTATGAAAATCCTCGGACGCGTCAAAACCAAGCTGATGAATATACTCGTGATTGCCCTGACTGTTTGTGAAATAGTTGAACTGGACGATGGTGGTATCCTTGCCGAGGAACTCAATATCTATCTCATCCCACGGATTGTTGTCGGACGGACCGGTATATGTGAAGAAAGAGGACACAACGCCGTCATTCTTTATGGGCTTCATGCTGACCTCGTATCTTCCGTAGCCGTAGAACTCAGTGCTGCGGAACTCGCCGCCGGAATACGGGACGCCCTGCGTAGGGGTGATATCCTTGTCGATTTTAAGCTGCATATTCCCGTCGTTGAATGTAACATTGCTCTTGCGCCATGTGACATTGAACATCGAGCCGTTTGTCCAGCCGTCGGCGCACTCCCAGCCCTGCGGCATTCCTTTGGTGAACTCGGCGTATGCGTGTCCCTCGGGAATTACGGGTGCTTCGGGCTCGTTTTCAGTTACTGACGCCTCGGCAGTAGCTGCAATGCTTTCTGTGATGCTGTCGGATGATGTTCCGGAATTGGCGTCAGAATCAGCGCACGCAGACAGAAGACTGATTGATATTAATAAAGGTAAAAGCTTTTTTATGTGTTTCATAATTTGTACCTCCGAATTTATTTGGTATTATGATTTTATCATTTTTATCGCCTAAATGATGTCACTAATATGCTGTTTATATCACGAAATTGCTATTAATTGATATATTATTACAGCGAAAAAGTTATATAAACAGCATATATATGTTATTTTAACTTCAGTAAACATGTTATATTATAACTATCATAATAAATGAAAGGTGGAATACCGTATGTTAAAAAGTAAAGGCTTTATCAAGGGAATAAATCTTGGAGGATGGTTCTCTCAGTGCGATTACAGCGAGGACAGACTAAATAATTTTATCACCGAGGCTGATTTTGAGAAGATCGCTTCATGGGGGATAGACCATGTAAGAATTCCCGTGGACTACAACATTTTCGAGAATAGCGACGGCACATATAAAGAGGATGGCTTCGCGCGTATTGACAGAGCATTCGGACTGTGTGAAAAATACTGCCTTAAAGCTGTGCTGGATCTTCACAAAACCGCAGGCTATTCCTTTGACGACTACGGTGAGAACGAAAGCGGATTTTTTGATAACGAGCAGCTTCAGGAGCGTTTTTACCGCCTTTGGGAGGAGTTTGCAAAGCGATACGGCAAATTGAGCGACAGAGTAGCATTCGAGCTTCTTAACGAGATCACGGACGAGGGATATATCGGCAAGTGGAACGAGATAGCGTATACCTGCATCTCACGCATAAGGAAGTATGCACCTGACACAATAATCCTTGTTGGTAGCTACTGGAACAACAGCGCCGAGGCGGTATATGCACTGGAGAAGCCGTATGACGATAAGGTGGTGTACAATTTCCACTGCTACGAGCCGCTTAAATTCACACATCAGGGCGCATATTGGACAGACAAGATCAACAAGGACGAGCGCCCCTGCTTTGACGAGAGCGATATCACTCCCGAGTATTTCGAGAAGCTTTTCGCTTCTGCTATCGAAACCGCAAAGCGCAATAACACCACCCTCTACTGCGGCGAGTACGGAGTTATCGACATTGTAACTCCCGAGGATACTGTCAAGTGGTTTAAGTGCATAAACAGCGTGTTTGAAAAGCACGGAATTTCGCGCAGCGCATGGAACTACAAGGAGATGGATTTCGGAATATCAGACAGCCGTCTTGACTCGGTGCGCGATGAACTGATAAAGTGCTTCTAAATAATATATGCCATGAGAACGCAGTTCTCATAAGTCGGCGAAAGCCGACCGCCGTCGGAAAAGCACAATTACAAGGGGAAATACGATATATAATAATGCTGCTGCGCTTTGCCGGCAGCTTTATTTTTTATGGCGCAGAGCAAAGCAAAACGAATATACGAAACTCATAGATAATGCATAAATTAACCTTGACAAAGCATGATAGAATGTGTTACAATATAATCTTGAGGTATGTAATACTAAGGGAAAAAATAGTATTGACATACATAATACACCCCGAAAGGAGCATATTTTGTGCTTGAACTGCAAAATCTGATATGGCATCTGCCAAGCGGCGAGCCGATAATTGACGGCATCAGCTATAAGGCAGACAGCAAGCTTATAGTAATTACGGGTCCTAACGGAGGCGGCAAGACTACCCTTGCAAAGCTTATCGCCGGCGTCGAAAAGCCCGATTCGGGCAGAATACTGCTCGATGGTGAGGATATCACCGACCTTGATATAACCGAGCGCGCCAGAAAGGGCGTTGCTTATGCGTTCCAGCAGCCCGTTCGCTTTAAGGGGCTGACGGTGCGCGACCTGCTGCTGCTTGCGGCAGGGGATAAGCTTAAGGAAACCTCCCTGTGCAGCCTGCTTGGCAAAGTCGGACTTTGTGCCGAGGAGTACATCGACCGCGAGATGAGCACAGCATTGTCCGGCGGCGAGGCAAAGCGTATTGAGATAGCGACAGTGCTTGCGCGTCAGGCGAAGCTGTCCGTATTTGACGAGCCCGAGGCAGGCATTGACCTGTGGAGCTTCGCAAAGCTTGTAGAGGCGTTCGAGGAGATTCGCGCAAATACCGAGGGCACGATTGTCGTTATTTCTCATCAGGAGCGTATTCTTTCCATCGCGGACGAAATAATCGTTGTCGTAAACGGCAAGATTCGCACAGCCGGAAAGCGCGAGGATATTCTCCCTGCGCTGCTTAAGGGTGAATACACCTGCTCGTGTCCCAGAAGAAGCGGAGGTGTCTGCAAATGAGCGATATCATGAATGTGAATTTCAACAGCATAACAGGCGACCTGCTCAAGGTCATATCCGACTTTGACGGAACGGAGTTCAAGGGCGCGTACAATATCCGCGAGGACAGCTCCTGCGCCGGCAGAAAGTCCTCCGAAAACGTATCCATCGAGCCTAAAACGGATAATCCCGGAATAGTCATCACCGTAAAGCCCGGTACAAAGGGCGAGACCGTATATATCCCTGCCTGCGTAACGCACAGCGATGTAGACGACCTTGTGTATAACGATTTCTATATCGGCGAGGGCGCAGATGTCGTTATCGTAGCAGGCTGCGGCGTACACAGCGACGGCGAGGAGACCGCACGTCACAACGGCATCCACAGATTCTTTCTTGCAAAGGACAGCAAGGTGCTGTATAAGGAAAAGCACATAGGCACAGGAACAGGCAGCGGACTAAGGAAAATCGACCCCGTGACCGATTGCTATCTTGAAGAGAACTCCCGTCTGGAGATGGACACCGTACAGCTCGGCGGAGTGGACAGATCCACCAGAAACACAAGCGCTGTGCTCGGAAAGAATGCGAAAATCATCGTCCGCGAGCGAATTATGACAGATAATGCAGAGGTCGCAGTAACCAACTTCAAGGTAAAGCTTGACGGCGAGGACTCCGGCGCAGACCTTGTTTCGCGCTCCGTTGCAAAGGGAAACTCACATCAGGAGTTCTACTCCCTTGTCGAGGGAAATAACCGCTGCACCGGACATTCCGCCTGCGACGCCATTCTTGCCGGAAACGGCACAGTGGACGCCCAGCCTGCGCTTAACGCCTCCCACGTGGACGCAGAGCTTATCCACGAGGCAGCTATCGGCAAGATAGCAGGAGAGCAGCTGCTTAAGCTGCGCACTCTCGGTCTGACGGCGGAAGAGGCAGAAGCGAAAATCATCGAGGGCTTCCTTAAGTAATCAGCACAATATATCATCCCGTCAAACCGCGCTGCGTTGGTTCTGACGGGATGTATTGTTATTCAGTATCCGAAGAAAAGCATAACGACTGCGCCGCATACAATCCATGCCGTAAGGTCGGCGCTAATTGCAGCAGGGACGGCGTACCGCGTGTCTTTCACCTTTACGGCGGAAAAATACACAGCGATGGTATAAAACGTGGTTTCGGAGGAGCCAAGAAGCACCGCGGCCACTCTGCCGGCAAAGCTGTCTACTCCGTTTTCGGTCGCGATACTGTCGTAAATCGCGATTGCTCCGCTGCCGGAAAACGGTCTTAGCAGCACCATCGGCATACACTCCTGCGGAAAGCCGACAGCGCGGCACAGCGGTGTCAGCAAGCCGGTAAGCGCGTCCAGCGCACCGCTTGCGCGTATCATTCCGATAAAGCAAATCAGCAGCACAAGTGCCGGCAGGATATCGGCGCAGGTGCGCATCCCCTCGGCTGCTCCCTCGCAGAAAGCCGAAAATACGTCCACCTTGCGGATAAAGCCGTACAGCAGTATTCCTGCCACAGCACACGGGACTACAAGCTCAGCTATCGTCATACTTTTTCCTCCGACGTGAGGCAGCACCCAGAAGCTTCGCTATAATGACCGTCAGCGTAAGGCTGTAGCAGGACACTATCCACACACAGGGAAATATCTCCATAGGCTTCGCCGCGCCGTGCGCTGCTCTGAGAGCTGCGGCGGTTGCAGGAACAACCTGCAGACTCGCCGTGTTCATGACCGTAAGCATTATCATGTTGTCGGAAGCCGTGCCGCCGCAGCTTTCTTCCTCTGCAATAGCCTGCATGGCGGAAATGCCAAGCGGCGTTGTCGCGTTTCCAAGTCCGAGGATATTTGCAGTGATGTTCATAGAGATAAGCTGCATGGCTTTGCCGTCTTTTTTCAGACCCTTGAACAGCACACGCAGCAGGGGAGACAGCAGCAGTGCCAGACCCTTGACCATTCCGGAGCGCTCAGCGACTTTCATAAGTCCGCACCACAGGCACATCATTCCGCACAGCGACAGCACAAGTGTGACCGCCTCGGCGGCTTTGTCAAGTATTGCGGATGACATAGCCCCTGCATTTCCGCTGAGTATACCGTAGATGAGCACTATAAAGGGCGCTAGTCCTAATAAGAATTGCATTGTGAAAACCTCATAAGTGATTTGCTCAGGCTATTGTTTTTGAGTTAGTGAAAAACTGTGAATTATCATAACGGAGAGCTTTGATGATTATTTCCCGAAACCGTAATTATAATGGGAGTAACAGCATTTTGTCTTTTTTGGTGAATATTTGGATAAAATTATAAAAAAAGGTAGGAGTTACAAAAAAATAAATTGACAAAATTTAACTATTGTGTTATAATTAACATACAATCAATTGAAGTATGTCGTATTAATTCGCTATTCAAATACATAAGGAGGAAGTTTATTATGGTTAAGTCGACAGGTATTGTTAGAAAGGTGGATGAGCTTGGCAGAATCGTTCTCCCGATTGAGCTGAGAAGAACACTTGACATTGGTATTAAGGATAGTCTGGAGATATATGTAGAGGACGATCACATTATACTTAAGAAGTATTCGCCGGCGTGTGCATTTTGTGCAAATGCAGGCGGCATTACCGTATTCAAGGGCAAGAACATATGCAGTGACTGCCTTAAGGAAATGCAGAAGCTTAGCTGATTTTGTGGACATCTGTGATATCAGTATATTCATCACAGCTGCGCAATATGACCGGATACGCAAATGGTCGGATTTATGTGACAGAATAGGTTGTTAAGAAAAGAGCCGCTTTGGTAGGGTATCAAAGCGGCTTTTTATTTACGGATAG
This sequence comes from Oscillospiraceae bacterium, assembly GCA_051882595.1. Lineage (GTDB taxonomy): Bacteria > Bacillota > Clostridia > Oscillospirales > Ruminococcaceae > CAG-115. The sequence continues at coordinate 9,289 of JBJESD010000089.1, forward strand.
ATTTCACTTAGCTAAAACCTACTGAAACTAAAAAACTCCGCAAATGCGGAGTTTTTTGTGATATATGATCGTGGATATCAACCCTTAGCCATTGCCTCAACCTCGGCAGCGAAGTCGTCAACCTTCTTCTCGATACCCTCGCCGCGCTCGTAGCGGATGAAGCTGTCGATTGCGATAGAAGCGCCTGTTGCCTTAGCTACGGACTCAACGTACTGAGCGATGTTCATAGAGTCATCCTTGAAGTACTTCTGGTCGAGGAGGCAAACTTCCTCAAAGTACTTTCTCATACGACCCTCAACGATCTTGTCGAGAACGTTCTCGGGCTTGGGCTTCTTGGACTCTTCGTTTTCCTTCTTTACGAGGCTTGTCTGAACTTCCTTCTCCTCTGCGAGCTTCTCGGCAGGGATGCAGTTCTGGCAAACGAACTGAGCGTTAAGAGCTGTAACCTGAAGAGCTACATTCTTGCCGCAGGCAAGAACGTCAGCGTTGTCAGCCTTATCGGTATCGAGCTTTACAAGCGTACCGATTCTGCCGCCGTCGTGCATATAGGGAACAAGGATGCCCTCCATCTTTGTGAAGCGGCGGATGTTCATGTTCTCGCCGATTGTAGCAACCTTCTCGGTCATGTAGTCGGCAACTGTCTGTGTGCCGCCTGCAACTGTGCAGTTCTTGAGAGCGTCAACATCAGCAACGTCATTTGCGAGAATTGTATCAGCGATCGTCTCAACGAGTTCGAGGAACTTGTCGGTCTTAGCGCAGAAGTCGGACTCGCAGTTGATCTCAACGAGAACGCCTGTGGTGCCGTTTACCTTAGCCTTAACGATACCCTCGGCAGCGATTCTGCCTGCCTTCTTAGCAGCCTTTGCAAGACCCTTTTCACGAAGGATCTTTACAGCTTC
>JBJESD010000090.1:0-10163 GCA_051882595.1 Oscillospiraceae bacterium
CGAAGTACATTTTAAGCTTTTCGACTAACGGATTGAAGAATGCGTCAGGTATCGCAGCTATCTCGTTTAATCCCAAAAGGTAATCAGCGAGATTTTCCGCTCCGTCCGCAAGGAGATACTCCGTGAAAGTCATCGGACCCATTTCCAGAAAATCCACCTTGCCAACAGGGAAGCCCTGCGACAGCTTTATTCCCAGAAGCGAACCGGCGCTTGCCACATAGTATTCCGGAGCGTCCTCGCAGAAATATTTCAGCGAGTTGAGAGCCTCCGGACAAGCCTGTATTTCGTCAAAGATTATCAGCGTGTCCGTAGTTATCTTCTGACCGCTTGCCATTGCGAGGTTCTGCAATATGCGGTGGACATCCTTTGTTGATTGAAAAAACTGCCGGTACTCGGATTCCTTGTCAAAGTTGAAATATGCGTAACCATCCGGGAAGCTGCGCCCGAACTCCTGAAGCGCCCATGTCTTGCCGACCTGCCGTGCGCCCTTTACTATCAGCGGCTTTCTGCGTTTTGAGCTTTTCCATTTTTGAAGCTCATCCAGTACGAATCGTTTCATAAGCTCACCCCCATATTATAATTATACCATAGCCGCAAGGATATGGTATAATTTGCCGATACGCACGGAGCAAATCTTCGATTTGCGTATGTGCGAGGACTTGTAATCGTATAATAAACGCTTGCGTTTATTATACCCTCTTTTTTCTTTTAAGTCAAGGAGAAATCACGATATTTTCTAAAATTATGTGATTATTCTCACGTAATCTATAAATAATTTGTGATTTAAGTGACCAGAGGCAACAGCATTACGCCCTTGCCTCTTTCTTGTTCATGGTTCTAGCTGCACCGACCGATTACATACTCAATAACTGACTTTTTCGGTATCAGCCAAACTCTGCCGTCATGGAGAGCCTTGATATATCCGCTCCTTAGCAACTGGTACGCCTTGCTGCGACCGATACGCAGCATTTCCTGCAATTCCTCTACAGCAGGATATGATGGAAAATGTATTGACAACCTTTATCAATCGGAGTATAATAAGTATGAAAAGTATAACTAATACCACTAGGAGGTGGAAGTGTGAAAAAGGATAAGTATGTAGGAATATGCAAGGTCGGAGAAAAGGGGCAAATCGTGATTCCAAAGGAAGCGCGGGATATGTTTGACATCAAGCCGGGCGATTCTCTTGTTGTGCTCTGCGACAAAAACCAGGGAATTGCGATACTTAAGTCGGACATAATCGAGAGCATCGGCGACGAAATTTTCAGGGCAAAAAAGGAAGAGGAGTGATTTAAAATGCCAACTGTATTCGGGATTCCGCTCATCGGGTTTATTCAGATGGTTCTGGGCGCGGCGGTAGTGCTGTTTGTTCTTATCAAATTTCTGGGGCGCCCCAAGAACAAGAAAGACAGCTTTATCATCAAAAATGTGCATATCATCACAGGCGACGGCACGGAAGCATTTAATCAGAACATGTATGTTTCTAAAGGTATCATAGAAGAAATATCCGCCGAGCCTATCGTGAAAAAGGGCGTTCAGATAATCGACGGCGAGGGCAAAACGCTTATGCCGGGGCTTATTGACAGCCATGTACATATTCAGGGAATGAACAGCCGCAGCGAAGAGGATAGCGACAGTTTCCTTGCGGAAAAGATACCCGAGATATTCGCAGAGGGAGTATTCCCCTACGGAGTTACTACCATTAAGGATATGTGCGCTCCGCGGCATTTCGCGTATAAGCTGCGCGATATGCTTCGCAAAGGAAAAATCACCGGTCCGGAGCTGTTGATAGTCGGTCCGAATTTCACCACCCCCGAGGGCCACCCTGCGAACACGCTGGGCGGAGATAACCCATGGATGAGAAAAGAACTGGCTATCGAGGTGAGCGCCGGCGAAGATGTCGCAAACGGCGTTGCAGAGCTGAAAAAGGCAGGCGTTGATTTCCTCAAAATGACCTATCAGGGCGGCAATTATTTGTATTTCGGAAAGGCAGTCCCTCTGAAAAAGCTGGACAAGGAGCGTATGCGTCAGATAATATCCGAGGGCAAAAAGAACGGGCTTAACACCACGGCTCACGTTTTCTACAAGGACGATGTGCGTGAGCTTCTTGAGGCGGGAATATACGGAATCGAACACGGCATTCTTGACGAGGCGTTAAGCGCAGATGATGATATTCTGAAGCTGTGGAAGCAAAGCGGCGCAAGGTTTGTCCCCACCGTGAACGCCATGACCTACGAGAACGACCCTAACCGTCTTACCAACAGTATCCACAATCTGAAGCTCATATATGACGCAGGAATCCCCGTGGCAATGGGAACAGACACCATGCTTGAAGCAGGCACGGAGGAGTCTGTTCAGCGTGAGCTGGAGTATTATGTTGAAGCAGGGCTGACCCCAATGCAGGCAATAGTCCTCGCAACTAAAAACGGCGCGGAACATCTCGGAATTTCCGACCGAAAGGGACTTGTAAAAGCGGGTATGGAAGCTGATCTTATTCTGCTTGACAAGAACCCAGCCGAGGATATTTCCAACATACGGCTTATCAACAGGGTTTTCGCAAAGGGAAAGACCGTGTATTCCCAAAGCACCATTGCGTCCTACGATATCCCCGATTACAGCTACCCCGAGGGCGTTTCGGAAATAGAGCTTACTGCCGATGACGGAACGGAAAGAAAGGTTGATGTATCTCGTTACAGCACCGACAGCGAGATTACTGTCACCGTCAGCAAGGCTGGCGAGGTGTATTCCGAAGAAAAGTGCGTGGTGGAAAAGAACCTTTCTGCAATCCGCTGGGAGTATAAGCGCAGCAGCGACGGCACGGACATCACCGCCGAAAGAAAAGACGGCTTCATTCACATGACAGGCACATTCAAGGGCAAGCCGCAGGACAAGACATTCCGAATAGCTGACGGTCTGTGGTATCAGACAATGGATATGGCGATGCCCGCGTTCATTGCTTCCGCACAGGAGGAGATAATCTTCTATTCAATCGGCACGGGCAATAACCGCGGCGCAATGGGTCTTGGCGAATTTGCCGCGAAAAAGTGCGGTGAAGAAAGCGTTGAGGTGAACGGAAAGACCTATCGCTGCGATAAGATAAGCTTTGTGCTGACGCAGTTCTCGTGGGCATGGACAGGCTACTACTGGTACGACAAGCAAACTGGGCAGATGGTTCAGAGCGGCGAAAAGAAAGGCAATTCCGAGGTGATTAAAGTCACCAAAAAATGAGTGTTTCTTTGTCCTGAAATGTGAACAAGCTTAATTAGTTAAGCATATCTTAATGTGTTCAAAAAACGAACGTTTTACGGACAAAATCGTAACCCCCGAAATCACGCGGATTTCGGGGGTTATCTTATGTGCTCATTTCTCATCAGAATCATGCTTCCTGTGATACGGAGTTGATACATTGGTTAAGTCGGCAATGTAATCGATGGAAACATTGTAATATTTGGCAAGCTCGATAATCTGATAGAATTTGATTTCGCGTTTTCCGCTTTCGTAGAGCTGATACTGCTGACGGGTTATCCCTAGGATTTCAGCGACGTCCTCCTGCTTGAGGTCATTATCCTCTCGCAGATCCTGCAAACGCTGATATTTCCGCATTGTATCAACTCCTCTCCATATTTTATTATATCAGACAAAAATGTCTTGCCCTTGACAAGCATTCATTTGAATGCTATAATGTAGTAAGCACACGAATGAATGCTTTGCTGTAAGCACCGTGCTTACCAAAAACAAATCATATTATGATATAATCAATTCAAAACATACGGAAAATATGAAAAGGAGAACAAAAAGTGTTTTGTAGAAAATGCGGAGCTAATATTCCGGACGACAGTATATTTTGTCAGAAATGTGGAACCGGAATAGAGGTAGAAAATGCTTCCCCAAAGAATATGGAAGATGTCATTCAATACCAAACAAATTATGGAAATTTGGATGCAGGCATCAGAAAGCTTAAGTCTGCAAAGTCAAAACGCATACAGATATTGATTATCGTAGTTGCTATTATTGCATGGATAATCATTTCGGAGATATCGGTAAATCTTCCTCAGAAAGGCACGGAAGTGTTTAATATGTACTTCGGTGTAAGCATCTCCGATTCCCAATATAACTACCTGATAAATGACAGAGTTTCAGTATTTGGATTTATTGCTTATGGATTGAGTGGAGGGAAAGAAGAACTCCTCAGTAATATTCAAAAAGAAACCGGAGTTCGCATAGAAATAGAAGAAATTGATGAGTTTAAGAGCCTGATAAAAAATATAGAATGAGATAGTCAAGCAGGAGGTAATCTGATGTTTTGCAGAAAATGCGGAAAACAATTGATGATGAAAGCACCTTTTGTCGGTTCTGCGGAATCGAAGTCGCTCAGGTTGTTCAGGAAACGCGTGTTGAGCGCGAGTACCGCCAAAACAACGAGCTTTATGAAAAAGCCAAGTCATAGTTGATTACCGTGTTGCAGAACTGAAGGTTCAAGCCCTCAGAACCCGCATCCGTGCAAATCAGAATCTTTGCGTTATGCTTGAAGTAATCCACGATAGCGTGCTTGTATTCCACGCTGCGTCCGTAGTTAGCTTTACCGAAATTCTTTACCTGCCATGCCTTGTATATTTCTTTTGTCATGGTATCGTCAAAATCACCATTGAAGAGAAGGATATCCTCATCTTCAAATCCTGTCCTGCGGAGTTCGGCGGCTATGTACTTCTGGGTGCGCTTTGACTCCGTGAAGATCACGACCTTCTGTGGTATGTTCTGTTCATGCTGATAGTCGAAAGCAATCCGTATGGCGGTCTTCAGCGCATTGACTTTTGCGTTCGTCTTGATACGCTTTGCCACATCAATGATGATTTTTACCTCATCGAGTTCAGCCTGGATGAATTGCTTCTGAACAATAGTATCTTCATCCTCAGTTTCCTCAAAACCTGACTCATCAATTTCATCCTCAACGTAGCTCCAGAAAAGGTCAAATCCATCCTGCGCATTTGCAGACTTGCTGCCTTCGTATAACTTTTCAAGTCTATTCTTCAGAATCTCAAAGGTCTCAATCAATGCAAAACTCGAAGAAGCAAGCAGTTTTCTGATAACAAGAATGATCAGCCCGCGGTTTGAAGTTGGGATGGAATACAGCAGTTCCCACTTCAAAAAATCGTTTACCCGCTGATATAATTCAATCTCATCCTGCGAAAGGGTAAAGTCCACCGTCTTGCAGGTTCTCTTTTTGAAGTTCATGTATTTTACCACATCTTGGCGAAGCGTTCGATATAGAACCGGCGACAGTTCATGCTTCAGATCGGAATAATCCTGTCCCTCGATGTAGCGTTTATTAAAGACTTTCTCACTCCCGAAAATCCGCTCATCAATAAATGAGACAAGCCCGTGAAGATCTGTCAGCGAGTTTTGAAGCGGTGTTGCGGTCAACAAAATCTTTGGTATTCCCTTTGAAAGTTCATAAAGGTTCTTTGCCCGCTTGGCTCCGTGAAATACATTTCTGAGGTTATGCGCTTCATCAATGATAATGAAATCCCACTTGACTTCTGGGAAGTGTTTCATCAACTTGGATGAGTAGTCATACGAGGTAAGCACGATTCTGACAGACTTTTTGTCTGTGAGCCTTTTACGCCAGTTTGCACTGTCTTTTTCTACAGTAAGCCTTTCGAGAATAACCGACTTCAAGCCATACTTATCTTCAAGTTCCAGCTCCCACTGTTTCCGCAGTGATGCCGGAAGGGCAATCAATATCTTTTTTGCACCCGACTCAATCATATACTTCAGCACAAGTCCGGCCTCGATAGTCTTTCCGAGACCAACCTCATCCGCCAGAACAATACCGCCTGTTTTCAGAGCCTGAATAGCTGCACAGAATGCATTGATCTGGTGAGGATTCAGTTCAATATTTGCATCCAGCAGGAAGTGAAATGGTGATGCCTCAAGTTCCAGCTTTTTATATCTGCTGAATTGCTCAAGAAGCAGGTTACTTTCCATCAGAAACTCCTTTGTATAACTGTTCGAAAATGCCCATTGCTATTCCCTTTGCCATCATGGGCGGAACCGCGTTCCCAATCTGAACAAACTGGGATGTTCTCGGTCCTTCAAAAAAATAGCTGTCCGGGAACGACTGTATCCGCGCCGCTTCACGGACGGTTATGGATCTGTTCTGTTCAATATCCGGATGGATGAAATAGTGCCCGTCCTTGGAAAGGTGCGCCAATATGGTATGGCAACACGGCTCATCACCCTCAACAACCTTAAACCTGTCGACAAAAGAATGCCTGTTCTTATGAGTTTTCAGTTCTTCCGGTAGGTCATTGTAATTGAGCCTCTTATGCCCGTCATTCCACAGTTCGACCGCTCTCCTGTAAATCTTGATATCACGGCCTATGTTCGGGCGGCAGTTATGAAGCGTCAAAACATCATCCGTTGTTCTGATCCCGTTATCGGTGACATATCTGCTGGCTTTCGCCCTGGCATACCTGTCATCACTCTCGCCGGGATGAAGAGCCGGCAGATCCCTGAACAAGTCATTTACAACCGCATCCGTTTTTATTTCCAGAAAATCCGGGTATTTTAAACCACTGCCCTTCAACCAACCGATAATGATCATTCTTCGCCTGTTTTGGAGTACGCCAAAGGTATGAGCGTTCAGCTCACGGCACTCGATTTCATATCCCACGCGCTTAAGGTACTTCTGGATGTTTTTCCATGTCGTTCCGCCGTTTGCCGATTCGATGCCTGTTACATTCTCAAACACAAACATTCTCGGCTGATAACGTTTCAGAAATCTGGCATAAAGCTTGTACAGATAATTGCGAGGATCCTCCTTCATCGGAACTTCCATATGGCTGCTCTGGGCTCTGCCGACAAGGGAGTACGCTTGGCAGGGTGGTCCGCCCACGATAACATCTATTGTTTTAATGCCCCGGATTTTCATAATCCCGTCGATGGTCTTGAAAATTGAGGGGAGTGTCTCGTCAGACATTGTTTCATTGATTATGGTTTTTGTAATCGAAGCCGGGATTTGCTTCATAAAAACGTCACGGGAGATTTTCCCTGACACATATTTTTTATATAAGCCGAGATTGTCTGTGCCTTTCAAATAGTAATAAGCACTTCTCGTTTCGAGCGTTTTAGCCGCAAATTCATTCATTTCGACATGGGCAACAGGCTTAAATCCAGCCTGAAGAAACCCTTCGGAAAGCCCACCTGCTCCCGCAAAGAGATCAATGAAATTGTAGTTATATTGCGCATCTATCTTTGGCATTTAGTTTTCCTCGTCATTCAATACTATTTCACGGAGGGCGTTGTGTTTCCACAACTTGTCTCCATCGAAAGATCATCTTTGAGCGTCTTGTTGACGATATCTATCATTTCAGGTGTCATGGCTTTACTCCTTGATACATCTCATTATTCATTATACACGATATTACCCGCATAACTGGGCGAATTACAGCCCAATTATTTGCCGCTAATGTTTTTTATCGGTTTTGTACAGATTTCTGCCGAAAAAGATATAATTATATATTATATTATATCATATTTTGAAGCAAAAATCAACTAGTCTATGTCAAAACCAAAAAATAAGCTCGCCTCGCAGCGAGCTTACTTCAGAATCTGCTACTCATTCAGATTCTTGTAAAGAGTGGTTTTGCGTACTCCCGTCAGTTCCGTAATCTCGCTGACAGTGTACTGCTTGGTCTTGTATAGCTTCACAGCCTTGCGGACGGCTTCCTTGTCTATGGGTCGCCGTCCGCCCTTTCTGCCTCTCGCACGAGCAGCAGCCAACCCCTCGCGCGTTCTGTCGGCGAGAACATCACGCTCGAACTGCGCCAGCGCAGACATCAGCGTGAACAGCAGCTTGCCTGTGCTGGTTGTGGTGTCGATTGACTCTTTCAGCGAAACGAGATTCACGCCCTTTGTGTGGAAGGTTTCCATAAGCCAGATGAGGTCTTTTGTGCTTCTGCCGAGCCTTGATAGTGATTCCACCACAACCGTGTCGCCCTCGGTGAGCCGCTCCAACAGCTTTTCAAGCTCGGGACGGTTGCGCTTTGTTCCGGTCATCTTCTCGTTGTAGAGGCAGTCAACACCGTACTTTTCGAGCATATCAATTTGCCTGTCGAGGTTTTGCTGTTCGGTTGAAACACGGGCATAGCCGAATACAAAGTTTTTCATCAGAACTCACCGCAGTAGTCGTAAGAACATTCATCGAGGATTTCGGCAAGCGCCTGCTCAAACTCACCGGGCTGGTAGAGCATTTCCTCGATTTCCTCAACAAAGTAGCCATAGCATAAGAGTAGGTCGATATCTTCTCGGTTAACTCCAATGCTTGCTGCGAAGTCTTTGAGTTGCTTCACGTCTTGTGGTTCGTGTTCGCTCGGGTCGGGGTAATCCCAGTAGCTGCTGCGGAGAAAGCGGTAGTCGAACGCATACGGATTTGAGGTGTCGAATAGCCCTCGCTCCAGTGCGCCCGTGCTGTCAATCCTTATGATGTCACCGCAGTTTGTGGCTATCTCGGTGTGCTCGAAGCTGAGGATTCTGAGTTCGGTAAGCGCTCGGTCAAGAATTGCCTCAGTGCTTACGTAAACGTAAAAGCCGTATTTCTCGTAATGGTATAGCGCAAGCGGATTGTCGCCCTTGATAAAGTAAAGGTTGTTGCGGTCGTCAAGAAGAGTGAACACAAAAGAACCCTCGACTAACTCCGCCATCTCTCCAATGGATTTCATGTCGAGGGTTTTCTGCTGTTCCAGTAGCTGAACCGCTATGTAGCTGTCGGTCTTGATTGGAGTATTAGGCAGCTTCATCTGGGCACGAAGCGTCAGGTCGTTGTGGAGTACGCCGTTGTGGGCAAGAGCAAAATGTGTTCCGTTCACCAGACCAGGGAACGGGTGGTTATTGCGGTTATCTAGCTTGTTTCCCTGCGTTGCCATACGAGTGTGACTCATGATAACATTAGCGTCCTCACGAAGTTTCAGGTGGACATTGTGAGCTGCAAAGGGGCGCTTGAAAATCGTGAGTTTACCACGAGAGTTGTATGCGAAGCCGGTAGCGTCAGTGCCACGCTCCTCACATTCTTGCGAGAGTACGCGCAAGACCTTCTCTCGCTGTTTTGCGTTGAGGGTGTGGTTGTAATCAATTAAGCCAAATATTGCGCACATATCAGTTGTCCCCCTTTACATCGACGGGTGCATTAACATAGAGCTGCCGTTCCTTGAGGTATGTAATAAGTTCGGGGCAGTATTCCTCATCAAGCCCGCCTACAAAGTCAGACCAGCTGATTTTCCCTATCTCAGTGTCTGAGTAGGTCAGCGCCATATCGCAAATTGAGTCAACCAGCTCCAGCGTTGCAATGAGCGTATTGTACTTGAGCGTACCCGTGGCTACACATTATCAACTCAACGAACGCCGATACAGAGCCAATCCATTAAACCCGTTAGCTATACGAATATGAAAAACGACCAAAGAAGAAATCATCTCTCTTTGGCCGTTTGTTCTTTTAGTAATCCGGTCGACTTATGGGAATTTGTTGAGTTTATTTACACGTTATTCCGTTCTGCTCGTGAAAATTTATGACAATCTCGAACGATAGATTCTGATTTGCCGTTCAGATTATCAACCCGTCTTACTCATTATTTCACAACCAACCCAATATTACAATACAAAAGCAAAGCCGCCCTTATATTATCACAGAAGGCGGCTTTGCGGCTGGTTTATGGTGCTATATCAAGCAACTTTATATAGATTTCAGGTACATTGAGTGAGTGAACGACACCCACAACTACTTTGACGAGCTTCATAAGGTTATACGAATCGTCCGCATTATTATGCTTTGATTATTGCGAAATCGGCTGATGGTACACCGCGTCAACAAAAAATATAGTCAGCCCGATATATCCGGCGAGAAACAGCGCTATCAATGACAACAGTATAAGACAAATTATGCGCAGTTTTGGTTTTTTGCGCAATAACTTCAATGTCAGCACAATACCTGCCACAGCCGGTACCAGCAGAATAACAGCAGTTTCCAGCGTCATACGTTTCTATCTCCCCCACACAGTATGTCGATAATCTCGGCAAACCTAATCAACTCAGCACGAAATTTCTTGTGCAGAGCGTCCACATCAATCTTGCCTTTCTGCAGCTCAAAGAGCTCATGCTCGTTCTTCATT
>JBJESD010000091.1:0-2200 GCA_051882595.1 Oscillospiraceae bacterium
CATATCCGCTCGGGCAAATCGGAATGCGGTCAGAAAGTTCTCCGACACTAAATAATCGAATTATCAAAAATTGAGTAAAGGGGGTGATTAAATGGAAAGTACAAGCTTTATGAGAGTTGATGAGGTGGCACAGGAATTGGGTGTTTCCAAATCCTATGCCTACAAAATCGTCCAAAAGTTAAATGCCGAACTGAAAGAAAAAGGGTTTATGACAATTTCAGGGCGAGTGAATAAACAATATTTTATGGAACGCACCTGCTACGGTGCAACTAAGAAAGAGAGGGATTAAACAATGGCAGTATATAAAGAAGAAAAAACAAACACTTGGCGAGTGCTTTACCGTTACACCGATTGGAACGGTGAACGCAAGCAGTCGCAGAAACGAGGGTTCAAAACAAAGCGTGAAGCTCAGGCTTGGGAGCGAGAACAGCTTAACAAGCTGGGCGGTGATTTGGATATGAACTTTAAGAGCTTTGTGCAGCATTATACCGAGGATATGCAGTCTCGTATTAAGGAGAACACTTGGGCAACCAAAGAACATATCATCCAAACAAAACTAATGCCCTATTTCGGGAAGCTGAAGATGTGCAACATAACCGCACAACAAATAATCACTTGGCAAAATGAGCTTATCAATTATAAGGACGATAACGGCAAACCGTATTCTCCTGTATATTTGAAAACAATTCACAATCAGCTGTCTGCGATATTTAACCATGCTGTCAGATACTACAACCTGAAAGAAAACCCTTGTCAAAAGGCGGGCAGTATGGGTAAAAAGAAAAATCGTGAAATGCTTTTCTGGACGAAAGAGGAATTTTTGAAGTTTGCTGATGCGATGATGGATAAGCCGATGTCATACTATGCATTTGAAATGCTGTATTGGACGGGTATCCGTGAGGGCGAGCTGTTAGCTCTTACCCCTGCTGATTTCGATTTTGAAAAGCGAACGGTTACAATCAATAAATCGTTTCAGCACTTAAACGGCAGAGATATTATTATTTCTCCGAAAACTGAGAAGAGCAACCGCACGATTCAGCTGCCGAAGTTCCTCTGTGATGAAATGCAGGACTATCTGAAAATGCTTTACGATGTAGGTTTGGAGGACAGAATGTTTCCTGTTACAAAAAGCTATCTGCACAGAGAAATGGACAGAGGCGCAAAAGAAGCAGGCGTAAAGAGAATTCGTATTCACGATATCCGCCACAGCCATGTTAGTTTGCTGATTGATATGGGCTTCTCTGCAACTGCTATTGCAGACCGTGTGGGACATGAAAGCATTGATATAACTTACAACTATGCGCATTTGTTCCCGTCAAAGCAAGCTGAAATGGCAGATAAGTTAGATATGGAAAGGGGCGAGTAAAATGTCACTTAAAAACAGAGATGAGCATAACCGATGGCGTAACAAAACTGTAGCGTTTCGTGTATCGCCGGAGGAAGATAAGCAAATTGAAACTTATGTACAACTCTCAGGGCTTACTAAGCAGGATTATATAACAAGGCGACTTACCCACAAAGATATTGTTGTTCAGGGCAATCCGAGAGTGTTCAAGGCCTTGCGAAATCAACTTGCCGAGGTGCTTGCAGAATTGCAGCGCATTGAGACTGGCAGTGAAGTGAATGATGAGTTGCTCGATGTAATTGAAATGATCACCGATATTCTCGGCGGGTTAAAGGAGGAATCAGAATGATAGATAAAAAAGAAATGACCGCCCGTAAATCATCTGTTGGCGCAGATGAAAGGCAGTCACTCAATGTATCTGTTAATAGTATAACTGATAATGATGAAAATATCAAGTATTTTGAAGAAATGCAAAGAGAGTCACTGTTAAGCTTAGATACGTCATATCTCAAAACAATTTCAATGAGTGAGCTATACGACACCGTGTACCAAAGCAAACCGCCGCTGATTGACGGCTTACTCTACCCCGGCACATATATTTTTGCAGGAGCACCAAAGTTAGGCAAAAGTTTCCTTATGGCACAGCTCGCTTACCATATCAGCACGGGTATGCCGCTTTGGAATTATACCGTCCGAAAAGGAACTGTGCTGTACCTTGCTCTTGAAGATGATTATCACAGATTGCAGGAAAGGATGTACCGAATGTTCGGAACGGAAAGTACAAACAATTTGCATTTTTCTGTTTCGGCAGGTCAGCTTGGAAACGGTCTTGACGAACAGCTTACAAGGTTTATG
>JBJESD010000092.1:0-10064 GCA_051882595.1 Oscillospiraceae bacterium
AGAAGCCGTCAGATGCACGAATAACACTTCGTGTTACTCTAAACGCGCTCAACGGGTAGGCTTTGTGCCTGCCGTTATGTGGTTGACGCCGCAGATGGCGGTTTATCGACAGCCTGAAACGGCAGGACTAAATATCCTGCCGTTATTTATGCCATTAAACATCATACATATAAATCAGCTAAAACTATGTTCCGAACTACGGGTTATCTATTTCTCAATGCTTTATTCACCATGTGATGTCTGATGCGGAACATTTTTTGCGAAAAAGGGATGAATACGCAAAGCAGACAAAAGGGGTAAGTCCAATAAAATACACCTGCCGCTTCATCAGAAACAGCAGGTGCACACGTTATCAGAACAAAGCTAAATGCTTACGAAGCATTATTCTTTGCGGAACTTCTTATCACACCAAAGCTTCATGCGGCGGCAGGCGGATTCGCAATGGCAGCGTATATTGCGATTTATCACACGGAAGATGCCCCACATTCCGGATTCAACGTCCCAGCGCAGCGAACCGGAACGATACAGATAGTCGCCGCGGCATTTTGTGCGTTCAGGCTCAATGTTGAATACATTTCCCACGCTCATTGCGCCCTGAACCGTAATATCATTTGATAAAGGATCATCAGGCTGAGCTTTCCAGAGGTGTCCGTGCAGAACAAAGCTGATGTTCCTGGGCTTATCCGCAGGCATAAGCAGGCGAATTCTCACCCTCTCCCCAACGTATGAGCAGAACAGCGGAGTTGCCGGGTCGCCATGCGTCTTTGAATCGAACACCTTTGAAATGAGCGGAATGCGCTTGAGCCGATTGAAGAACCGCTCCGAGCGGTAGTTGTAGCCCTTTTCGCCGGTGTCCTCATGGTCGGGGGCTTCGTGACCACCCGGTTCGCCCTCCTCCATGTCCTGCTCGGTCGTCTTTATCAGAACGCCGTCCTTGTCAAGCAGACGTATGCCGTTGTGCGCGAACAGGACGAACTCACGGAATGTTTCCTCCCCCGGTGCGGTGATTACGGCACATTCCTTGTGGTTATCGTCTGTCCGGCGTATTCCGTTATAATACTTCGCCCCGGTGGGTTCGATGATTATTGCTCCGAAAAGTCCATGATAGCGGTGATTGCGCAGGTCGCCATAGGAGCTTAACATCGCCGTTCCGTAATCTCGGTCGGCGTGCCAGAGATATTTCCTGCTTTCACCGGGAGCTACGGTCTGCTCCACAGGATTATAACCCACGTTTACGCCAGATGAAGTTATCGGGTCGTATTTCAGAAACTGCGGATTAAGCGATACACGGTTTCCGGGTTTGTGCGGTAAATCAAGCGGAACCGACGGGTAGTCGTGATATATTATCGGTTTTTTCGGGTCGAACAGATTGTGCAGCGTTACTTCAATCCAATCCCCTGCGTTGGCACGCAGAATAAGCGGTATCGGCTCTTTCCTGCCGCTCATTACGTCCTTTGCCTGCTCCAACGGAACAAATATCAGTCCCTCGGGGTCATGGTCGCCGAAGCGGTTATATTTGATATCCTTTTGAATTGCAGCGACCTCGAATTTTCTTACAACCGCGCCCTTTGGCGGAGTCATCGGCAGACATACCGGGCGGAAACCGCACAGCGGAAGCAGCCCTTCCTGCGGAGTGGAATAGGCACGGATAATTCCCCACAAGCCAAGCCACAAATCGTCGATACCGCCGGAGTAATACAGGTAATCTCCGGCAGGGTACGGCTGGTCAATGTGCAGATTGAACGCCTCCGAAATGCCTATCGTCTGGGACTGTACAAGCGGAGATTTTATATCGGTTATCTCTTTTCGCCACGGCATTCCCTCGATATTAAAGACGTGCTGCTCCTCGTGAGCGCCGTCCAGAAGCCGAATGCGAATAGGCTCTCCCGGGTAGGTCTCGAGTATCGGTGTGCAGGGGTCGCCGTATTCAAAGGAGCTGAAAATATGCGCCGGGTCGTTCTTGATTTTAAGGCGCTCCGGCATAGGCTCGCAGCGGTAGTTTATGCCCATTACTCCCGGGTCGTCAGCCGAGCCGGGATGCTCGGGCGGATTAAGCGGCTTGCCATGCCTGTCAAAAAGCAATGCAAAATCATGCAGGAACAGCGCAAATTCTCTGAACGACTTTCCATCGGCGGTGCGAATTACAGCCTTTGTTCCGCATTTAAGCTCCTCTCCCGTTTTTGGGTCAAGGAATACCGACCCGGCAGGCTCCACGATAAGCGCGCCGAACAAGCCGTGCTGCTGGTGCATATTCGCGAACAGGTGGTCGTGGAAGAACACCGTGTTAAGCTCCTCGTTGGCGAAGAAACGCTCGACCAGCGTTTCGTATCTCCTTGCGCCTGCGATGTTGTTCCAGCCGTTTGCCGCGCCATCCGAAACTATCGTGTCGAACTTCACCAGATGGATGTGATAGCCAACAATGTCGGTCAGCGTTTTCATCTGGAATGCGCTGCCCTCAATATATTCCGGCAGAAGATTTGTGAGCCGTATCTCGATGCAGTCACCGGCATTCACCCGAATAACAAGCGGCTCGGGGCATATTTCTCCGCACTCCACCCTACGAATATACTCATCAAGCGTGCCGAACTTTTCGATTTCCTCTTTCAGCACAAAGAAGCGCCCTTGTGGGTCGTGCCAGCCGTATTTGTTGTAGGTCAGCCTCGCCTGTACCGCCGCAATTTCAAACACCTTGATTTCTTTATCGGTGCAGCAGGGGCAGGTGTCGGTGTACAATGCACCGGGCGCATAGTTTTCCACAAAATTCGCTCTTTCGGTGGGCGTAGGCTCTCTTTCAATTTCACCGTTTTCCGTAATTATGCCAAGCGGCGGTATGAGCGGTTCTTCGCCGAATTCCCCTGCCACAAAATTGGGATATCCGGGGTGAAGAGCGTCCTTTCTCGGCGGCAGAGGGCGGTCACGCAGCGGCATAAGCGGCTCTATTACCGTGCCGTCCGGATAAGTTCCGCTGCCGTCCTGCAAGCGGTCGAAAACTCTCCACAGCGTCCACATTCCCTCGTGAAAATGTGGGTAAAGGTGACAGTGGAAGATAGCGTCGCCTATCATTCCGTTGAAGCTTCCTGCGCCATACAGGATATCCAGCGTGAAGCACTCCTGCGGACTTATCGAAATGGAGTCGATTATCGTGGATTTCGGGTCATCAGGCTGCAGCCGCCACTGGTGATTGTGCAGGTGGAACACATGGGTTTCCTTGACGCCGCCGTGTATCAGCCGTATTTTGGACGGGTCGCCGACATACGCTTTCAGTATAGGCGGAGCAGGGTCTCCGTAAGCCCATGAGCTCATGGAGATATCCTCGGCGGTGTCGGTGTGGTCGGCGTGAGGATCAAGCGGCAGGCGGTTTCTCATCGGCTCGGAGCGGTAGCTTATCGCTGTTGTTCCGTTGGGAAGTCCCGTGTGCGGGTCAACCGGTGTCTGACCGTCCTTTGTCTTTATTTCCAGCTCATCGTGGAAGAACACTGCGTACTCACGAAAAGCCGGCTTTGCAGGATTATAGATGTCCGCAAATAATCCGCTGTCAATAGGGTCTCCGGTAACCGGGTCCAGCCACAACGAACCGGCTGCTTCAACGATGATTGCGCCGAATAGACCGTGAACATTGGTTCCCTGTTCGTTGCTCCTTGTGTCCGCCATATCCGAGAACAGGAATACGCCCTCTTTATCCGCGTGCCAAGTGTAGCGGATAGACCTTTCGGTCGTGGTGTCGGGATTATAGCCGACATTTGCGCCGTCAGAGGTCAGCACATCATAGCACAGCCCCTGCACATGAATAGACGCAGGGCGGTGCAGTCGGTTCTCAAAATTTATCTGAACGGTATCTCCGACATTCGCACGGATAACTAACGGACGGACTTCCTCATACGGCTGCGGCACGGGCAGGAAAAACAGCTCCTGCGCCTTTTGGCGTATCCGTTCGGAATCCTGCTTGAGCACATACATCATTCCGTTCGGGTCGTGGTCGCCGAATTTATTGTACACAATGGGCAGTGAAATTGCCTCTATATCATAAACCCGGAGCTGACCGGTGTTTGGATATTCAGTTAATTCTGTCAAAATGATCTCTCCTTATTATTGATTTGCACAGCCAATACACTGTACATTTCATTTTATGACAGAACTGTAATAGGGGTGTGTAACAATTGATATCACGTCAGCCTACCGTTGAAGAAAATGTATTATAATCAAATCAGAGCTGCTTAATGTGGATATTGAGCCTGAGTTTTCGAGTGATATGGGAAGAACAAGCGTGAGATAAACAATTTTGGCAAGCGTAAAGAACGGCAGGAACTATTCGTTCCTGCCGTCAGGCTGTCGATAAACCGCCATCTGCGTTGTCAGCGCCGCTACGACAGCCACAAAGGCTAGTCGCAGCGGCGCTTCCTAGCATCTGACGATTTCTCAACAGTCTGATATTTGACTTTTTCGACAAGCTCGAACGGCAGGAACTATTCGTTCCTGCCGTTAATACTATCCTTGCGACCCGTCTGACGCAGCCGTCGTTTCTCCCTTTAGTTTTATCCGTCCGTCATCTATCAGCTTAAGCAGGTGCTCCACAACTACCGGGTCAAACTGAGTGCCCATATTATTCCTTAATTCGCTTAGTATCACCTCGGGAGCGAGATTAGCTCGGTAGCAGCGTTGGCTGTTCATGGCGTCAAAAGCGTCGGAAACGCATATTATTCTTGCTATCAGCGGAATATCCTCTCCGGATTTTCCGGTAGGGTATCCCTTACCGTCGTAGCGCTCATGGTGATACTTAGCGCCCAGCTGGATATCTTTGATAGAGGTGAAGTCCCTTAGGATATTGCTGCCATAGACAGTGTGCTTTTTCATAACCTCATACTCCTCGTCGGTGAGGCGTGACGGTTTGGTGAGTATATTATCGGGAATGTACAGCTTTCCGCAGTCGTGCATGAGGGCGATGTAATATATGCGCTTGCATTCCTCTTCGTCAAAGCCCATGCGCTCTGCAATCATGGTGGAATGCCGCGCTACTCTCAGCGAGTGACCCATAGTGCTCGGGTCTTTCGCCTCGATGATATTAACGAAAGTGTTCATCGTCTGTTCGATTATCTGCTCGTCGCGCTTTTTCTGCTCCACAAGCCGCTTTATGTTTACATTTACTATAATCAGCGAGAGCGCACATACAAGCCAGCTGACCGATATCGCAGCGAACACCCAGAACAGCGGATTGCTGAGTATACTCGACTGAAGGTGGAAGCGAAACTCGCCGCGGCTGAAATCTGCAACATAATCCAAAGGCTTATCGGCAATATAGGTGATAAAACCCATGCGCACTGCCGAGGGCTTGGCTGAATCTGCCTTCGTGGGAGGAACAGGCATTTCGTTTGCGTCCGAATCGGGGTGATAAACGAAGTAATCACCCTTATCAAGGACGATCATCGGACCTACTGCGTCCATAAAGTGATCAAGCTGAATATCGTAGGATGAATACTCCGCAAGGTCGATGAACTGTACCTTTTCGCCGGAAGATATGTGCTGATGATATTCAAGCTCGCCGTTCCACGAATTGTTTATAAGCAGATCCTCCGGCATATACAGCGTGATTTCCCAGTCGCTTATGATGTCGGTGCTGTTATTAGTCACAACTATCTCATATATTGTTCCAACGTAGGAGCTCATAAGCACATTTCCGTCTTCGTCAAGAATAGGATCCTTTATCCACGAACCGGAATCTCCGCCGCGAGTCACTATTTCAACGGAAACGTCACCAAAATCGTACACTCCGCCTTTCAGTGCCTCAGCAGTTAGCTCAAACGTGCGCAGTTGAGTATTTGAGAGGTAATTCTGCACGATAATAGCCGCCATGCCAAGCACTACAATTATTGGCAGGAATATCGTCAGCAGCTTCAGCATTTTTATCTGTTTCATTTTACCACCGCCTGATAGTTTATATAACGATTTTATCATATTATATGAACTATGTCAATAACCTTATATCTGAATGGGCGGAAACTGTCGATTTGCCGAAAAAAGACATACAGAATTATACAAATATCCCCGAAGAAGCTGCCAAACTCCTCCGGGGATAATACATATCAGCGATTTTTAGGAGAACTGCGCATCATCCGTACAACGGTCAATTCTTCTTTTTCATAAGCAGCACAACACTGATAACGCCTGTAATAGCAGTAATAGGCAGACAAACTGTCAGATACATTTTTATATTTGATACATCAACAACCTTTACTAACATTGCTTCACTGCCGAATAACATCAATAATATGCTGCTGCCAAGATTGTTATTTATCATATGAGCAAAGGACGCAGGATAAATAGACTTCGTTTTTTCGGTAAGCAGCGTCAGGAACGCATTCATCAGCGTGCAAGCAACACACATTACAAGAATACCGCCGCACGGGTAAAAACTATAACCTGTGCCGAAATTGTGTCCTGCCATGGTCAGCGGCGCGTGCCAAAGTCCCCAGATTATTCCGCCGACGACGATAGCAGCAGGCTTTCCCATGACCTCCATGAGCTTAGGCATAAGGTATCCGCGCCAGCCCCACTCCTCGCCGAATGCGGGAAAGAATACTATCATCGACATTGACAACTGAAGCATGAATGCTCCAAGTTTTGTGTTCATATTGTCAGCGGAAAACGCTTCGGAAAATGGCAGCCCTTTTGCATAAAATGCCCATATCAGTATCAGGCATATGACCGATTCTGCGATTATTACAGCGACAGAGGCTCTGTAGTATTTCGCATTTCCCTTGAAATTAAGCCCAAGATAACTGTCCTTGAAGCCCTCCTTTGTGACAAGCCTTGTGATGAGATTAGCGACAGCAGGGATAAGCATTCCGAACACTCCGAGAGCATAAACCGCCGCCGCAGCGCTTTCACATTCATAGATCGGTTCGCCGAATACTGCGTTCATTATCGGAACGATTATCCAGAACGGGACGCACGCGATCACGCAGAAGATGATTATTCGCTTTATTGTCAGAGCCTTATTGCTCATAGCTCTCAGCCCCCTTTCTGTACAGCTTAAGCGAAAGCCTGTACGAAGCGTAATAAAGCAGCACCGAAGCAGCAGGAAACAGCGACAGCACAAGCACCGTGTTTCCGCTTGTAATAAACTGTATAATTGCCGCCATCGGATAATCTACGAACAAAAACGAGATATCCCCGAAAAGTCCGTATATTACAACGCCAAAAACCAGAACGCCGAATGCCCCGAACCTTGCGCTGTTTCCGTACGTTGTACCCAAGCGCACATAAAACGGATTTGAAAAAGCCGATAACATCAGGTTTCCACAGAAAAAGAACATACAAGCCATGCAGACGGAGCACTCAGTTGTGCCCCTGATAACGCAGACCGCCGCGTCCGTCAGGAAGCAGCAGACAAGCACCAGCATGTCTACTATGAGAATCGTATAATACTTGCTCTCTATATGACCCTTTGCGCCGCACGGTGCAGAGATGATAAAGTTCTTTACTGCGTGCTTTTCATCGGGCGCAAAAAGCTGCGCTTCAAGCATATTCGTCAACAAGAAAATTGCGAAACACATCACAAAAGATATTATCATTGTCTGCATAACAGCGATATTCTCCGACGAAACAAGCGCTGCATTAATAAGAAGCGTAGCGGAACCGATAAGCATAAAGCATCCGATAACAATAAGGTCGGCACGATAGAGAAGATAATTCTTGTATAATAATCCGCGCATTATTTCTCCCTCCGTTTATATATCATTGTTGTGGCTACCAACCCTAAAACAAGCGCTCCCACGAAAACAACAGGAATGTACGGAAGCAAACTCACAAGCTTTTCCACGACGGCTCGAAAGCGTTCCATATCCTCACGCTTGATGAAATCGGGATTTGAAATAATGAAAAGCATCATAATGCCTAATAAAATTCCCATAGAAATAAGTCCGCCCTTATCCTTTGACCCGGTGAGGAGGACACAAATCTGCATGACAATGCACACTACCAGAAAAAGCGTGAGAACCGCACAGCAAAACGCCATGTCCTCGATAGTAAACTCTTCGCCCAGAACGGCACACGTCAGCACAGTACCGCCTATTGAAATGACTGCTGCAACTACCGCGGTTCCTGCCAATAGTGTATATTTTGCGAGGGCTAACTTAAAGCAGCTTGCAGGGGTCGAGCGGCGGAAACGCATCCATACCGGGTTGATTTCATATCCCGCAAAGTCGCTCATTATAGCGATCGGAGCAATCGCCGGAATCAACTTAAGCGCGGTCGCGAAACCGGTTTTCATTTTTTCCATCATTTTCTCACTGAGCACATCTTTAATCATCGCAAGGTTTCCGTAGCGGAAACTCAGCACTATCAGGAGCGCTTCCACAATAATACATACAGTAGGGATCAGCCCGATAATCAGCATCTTCCTCGTAAGCGCCCATTCGCGGTAAAGCAATCCCGAAAACGAACCTTTTTTCATCAGGACCACTCCTTTTTCTCTCTGTTAACATAGAACAGCATTATTTCCTCAAGGGTAGTTTTATCGATCGTAAGGGAGGGGTATTTCTGCTTTGCGGCGGCTTTGTCGGATATCATGACCTCTGCGCCGAAATCGCTTATGCGTGCGCTTATGTAATCCTCGGGGGCGATTTCCTTGAAATCCGCTTTGCTGCATTTTATCACTCCGTGGTTTTCAAGTATCTCGTCCTTGTAGCCCGTAAGCAGGATTTTTCCCTTGTCGATAAAGGTCACGCTGTCGGCGATTTTCTCAAGGTCGCCTGTGATGTGCGAGGACATAAGTATGCTGTTTTCCTCGTCCTGAAGATACTCGCGGAAAATGTCGAGGATTTCGTTTCGCACAACAGGGTCAAGTCCCGTCGTCGCCTCGTCCATTACAAGCAGTCTTGCACCGTGGGAAAGCGCTGCGGCGATCTGAAGCTTCATCTTCATTCCCTTTGAGAACTTAGCGATTTTCTTCTTTCGGGGAAGTCCGAAGCGATCGAGATAATCAAAGAACTTTTTCGCATCCCAGCCGCCGTAAAGACCGCCCATCATAATGTTTACCTGATTTGCGTTAAAGCTCTCGTGGAACGGGAGCTCATCAAAAACCGCTGCGATATGCTCCTTGATTTCGTACTCGTGCTGTACATGGTCAAGTCCCAAGAGCTTTATGCTGCCGCTGTCCGCAGCAATGATGTTAAGCAGCGCTTTTATCGTGGTGGTTTTTCCTGCGCCGTTCTGCCCGATAAAGCCCATTATGCTGCCCTTTGCAACATTGAAGCTTATCCCGTCCAGCGTAAAGCCGTCGTATTTCTTGGTAAGACCGCTTATCTCGATAGCATTTTCATAATCACTCATCAGTTTCTCCTCCGTACATAAGGTCGAGTATCTCTTTCATTTCTTCAAGGGACAAGCCGCACTGATGTGCCTTTTCGCACGCCTTTGAAAGCAGCTCCTCCGTCTGGCGCACAGCCTCCTCGCGGAGGAAATCTGTGTTCTGCGTCTTTACAAAGCAGCCCTTTCCTGCGAAGTTTTCGATAAAGCCGTCCCTTTCAAGCTCCTCGTAAGCGCGTTTCGTGGTGATAACGCTTATGCGGAGCTGCTGAGCAAGCATACGCATTGACGGAAGGGCGTCCCCTGCCGCAAGCTCGCCGCTCATTATCTGAGCCTTTATCTGCGTGATTATCTGCTGATAAATCGGCTCATCCGATGAATTGCTTAGAATTATATCCATGGTGCACCTCTGTTGAAATTGTATATATACACTATACACAGTATAGCATATTAATTTACAGTTGTCAATAGGAAAAATAAATTTTATCGACAAATAATTTCCCTGCAAAAATGCGAGAAACAGCAAAGGCTCTGCACAAAAGCTGTGCAGAGCCTCTTTTCATAGCCTTATCTGCATATCATCCTCATCATCACTATGGAATGAGGCAGTTTCGGGAACAGAGTTTTTACCTATACGGAAATCTATACCTGCTTTTCTTGCCTGACTTATCTGATATTTGCGCTCGATATTGTACATTTTACCGTCCTTGATGAAATGCGCGCCCGTCTGGTGAAAGCTGAAAGGAATATCCTTTTCCACG
>JBJESD010000093.1:0-9915 GCA_051882595.1 Oscillospiraceae bacterium
CGTTATCCTCGGTGTTTCCGAGGGCGCAGGCAAGTATATGTGCGGCTACAAGACCATCGTCGGCATGGTAAACGGTATGCTGGACAGCCTGAACATCACTGTTCCCGTTGCTCTTCACCTTGACCACGGCACATTTGAGGGCGCAAAGGCTTGCATCAACGCAGGCTTCTCCTCCGTAATGTTCGACGGTTCACATTACCCCATTGAGGAAAACATCGCTAAGACAACCGCTCTTGTAAACACCTGTGAGGTTCTCGGTCTTTCTCTTGAGGCTGAGGTTGGCTCTATCGGCGGCGAAGAGGACGGCGTTATCGGCATGGGCGAATGTGCTGACCCCAACGAGTGCAAGATGATTGCTGACCTGGGCGTTACAATGCTTGCAGCAGGTATCGGCAACATTCACGGCAAGTACCCCGAGAACTGGGCAGGTCTTTCCTTTGAAACACTTGCAGCAGTCAAGGAAAAGGTTGGCGATATGCCCCTCGTACTCCACGGCGGTACAGGAATCCCCGCAGACATGATTAAGAAGGCAATCTCCCTCGGCGTTGCCAAGATCAACGTTAATACCGAGTACCAGCTTGCATTCCAGGCTGCTACAAGAAAGTATGTTGAAGAGGGCAAGGATCTTCAGGGCAAGGGCTTTGACCCCAGAAAGCTTCTCGCTCCCGGCTTTGAGGCTATCAAGGCAACTGTTAAGGAGAAGATGGAGCTGTTCGGTTCTGTTGGCAAGGCTTAATCGGAAAAATCCGCATAAAGAAAGGCATCGCTTCGGCGGTGTCTTTTTTGCATGAAAAACCCCTGCCGTATTCGCAGCAGGGGAGAAGTATTAAAACAGTTTATAGAATTCCTCAGCGGTGTATGTATTGCCTTTATAGGTTACTACCAAATCATCGGGGCAGCCAAAAAGTATTGTATCTTCAATAGAAGTTACACTGTCCGGTATTGTTATGCTTATCAGCGATGTGTCAGCAAATGCATAATCTCCGATAGAAGTCACACTGTCCGGTATTGTTATGCTTGTCAGCGATGTGTCAGCAAATGCATAATCTCCGATAGTAGTCACGCTGTTCGGTATTGTTATGCTTGTCAGCGATTCACAATTAAAAAATGCATAATTGTTGATTGAATTCACGCTTTCCGGTATTGAAAACGATGTGTTTTCTTTACTATCTGGATAGCTTATAATAATTGATTTATCATTATTATATAATACATTATCAACCGAACAATAGTTCTTGTTGCCGATGTCAACAAGAACTTTTACCAGATTATTGCAACTACCAAATGGACATTCACCGATATAAGCCACGTTTTCAGGTATTGTTATGCTTGTCAGCGAGTAGCAGCAAGAAAAAGTACCTCTTCCGATAGAAGTAACGCTATCAGGTATTGTTATACTTGTCATAGATTCGCAATCACAAAATGAATAATCCCCAAAAGAAGTTACGCTATCGGGTATTGTTATGCTTGTTAATGCTTTACAACTAGCAAATGACCATGTTCCGATAGAAGTCACGCTGTCCGGTATTGATATGTTTTTTAGCGTTTCACAATGAAAAAATGCATAATCCGCGATAGAAGTTACGCTATCCGGTATCGTTATGCTTATCAGAGCTTTGCTATTCGAAAACGCACCATTGCCAATAGAAGTTACACTGTCTGGCATCATTATTATTGTTAATGTATCGCAATACGCAAGCGCATAATCCCCTATAGAAGTTACAGGCTTGCCCTCAATGCTTGCAGGGATTTTAATTCCTATATCGCTGCCGGTATATCCGGTGATTTTCATTCCGTCTGATTCGCTATCGTATTCGTATGAGAAATCCGTAACCGGTGATTCCTCGGATATCTCGGGATAATCATAGTCGGGTTCCGACTCCTGTGGTTCATCATCGTAATTTGCGTTGCCATCGTCAACCGAGCTATTGTCAACATCGGTATCTCCGACATCTTCCTTGCTTTCCGAGTAATTTGGTCTGTCGTCGTCCTCCTCGTCTTCAATGTCGGTATCAGTTGTACAGCCGACCATTGAAACGACCAGCACGCAGGCAAGTAATGCAGCTAATTTCTTTTTCATAACGTGCTCCTTGAGTTTAGTTACTTATCAGCAGCCATCAGACGTACCATAACAGCCTTTTGTGCGTGAAGTCTGTTCTCTGCCTCGTCGA
Source organism: Oscillospiraceae bacterium (assembly GCA_051882595.1). GTDB lineage: Bacteria > Bacillota > Clostridia > Oscillospirales > Ruminococcaceae > CAG-115. The sequence goes on from JBJESD010000093.1 coordinate 2,172, forward strand.
ATATCTCGGCTGCGTGAGCTTCAAATACCTTTGCGGTGATCTCTTCCTCGCGGTGAGCAGGCAGGCAGTGCTGAACCATAGCGTCGGACTTTGCCACAGCCATAACCGCGTCGTTTATCTGATACTTGCCCTCAAAAACAGCCTTGCGCTTTTCGGACTCGCCCTCCTGTCCCATGGAAGCCCATACGTCAGTGAACAGCACGTCTGCATCCGCAGCAGCCTCGAGAGGATCGCTTACAAGCTTGAAGTTCTTGTACTGCTTTGCGAACTCAAGCACCTTTTCGTCGGGATGATAGCCCTCGGGGCAGGCGAGGGAAACATCCATTCCCACCTTAAGACATCCGACCGTGAGGGAGTTTGCCATATTGTTTCCGTCGCCGATATAGCACATCTTGAGCCCGTCCAGCTTGCCTTTGTATTCGCGTACTGTCTGAAGATCGGCGAGCACCTGACAGGGGTGGCAGAAATCCGTAAGACCGTTGATGATTGGAATATTGCCAAACTCTGCGAGATCCTCGACCTCTTTCTGCTCAAAGGTACGGATCATGATACCGTTGATGTAGCGTGAAAGCACGCGCGCGGTATCCTGAACAGGCTCTCCGCGGCCTATCTGCAAGTCCTTTGAGGAAAGGAACAGCGCATTTCCGCCAAGCTGATACATACCTGCCTCAAAAGAAACACGGGTTCTTGTAGAGGACTTCTGGAAGATCATGCCGAGCGTCATGCCTTTTAAAAGGTGATGAGGAATGCCGTGCTTCTGCTCATACTTGAGCTGGTCGGCAAGATTGAGTATGTCGATTATTTCCTCAGTGCTGAGGTCGAGCATTTTAAGTAAGTGTTTCATTGGTTATATTCCTTTCAATACGATTTATTCATTAAGCAGTCCGATAAGGATTTCAAGACCCTTGTCAATCTCAGCATAGCTGATTGTAAGCGGCGGAAGCAGCCTTACCTTTGTCTTTGCAGTGAGCAGAAGCAGACCCTTATCAAGGGCAGCCTTTACAATGTCGCCTGCCGTCTTGCTCTTAAGCTGAATGCCTATCATAAGACCCATTCCGTCCACGGAAGCTACCTCGGGACAAGCAAGCAGCTTTTCCTTGATGTATGCACCCTTTTTGGCTACCTCATCAAGGAAGCCATCGGAGTTTACGGTTTTGAGCACTGCGTTTCCGCCTGCGCAGGAAATGGGATTTCCGCCGAACGTTGAGCCGTGTGTTCCGGCAGTAAGTACATTTGCACACTTGTCACCGGAAAGGCATACGCCTATCGGTACGCCGCCTGCAAGACCCTTTGCAAGAGTGGTGAGGTCGGCTTTCTTACCATAATTATCACCTGCAAGGAATTTACCGGTTCTTCCAACGCCTGTCTGAACTTCATCGGCGATTGTAAGAACATCATTTTCTGCACAAAGTCTGAATATCTCGTCAACAAACTCCTGCTGCAAGGGCATAACGCCGCCCTCGCCCTGGATATACTCAAACATTACTGCGCAGACGGTGTCGTCAAGCTTTGCACGCAGGTCGTCAATGTTGTTAGCCTCTACATTGATGAAGCCATCAACGAAAGGGAAGAAGTAGTTGTGGAAAACATCCTGTCCTGTCGCGGACAGAGTACACATTGTTCTTCCGTGGAACGAGTTGACAAGCGTAATAATATTGTGGCGTCCCTTGCCATACTTGTCAAAGCTGTATTTTCTTGCGATTTTGATAGCGCACTCGTTGGCTTCGGCTCCGCTGTTTCCGAAGAACATATCGGTGTAGCCGGCTGTTTCACACAGTGCCTTAGCAAAATCAGCCTGAACCTTGGTATAGTAATAATTCGAGGTGTGCTGGATATTGTGAGCCTGCTCGCAGACCGCCTTTACCCAGTCCTCATTACAGTATCCGAGTGAGTTTGTGCCGATTCCGCTGCCGAAATCAATATACTGCTTGCCGTTCTCATCTGTTGCGATCTCGCCTTCGCCTTTTTCGAGAACCAAGCTGTAACGTCCGTAAGACGGCATGATGTAGTTGTTAAACTGTTCGATTGTGTTCATATCATTACCTCGTCAGGGGAGTATCATTGTGCCCGCACCGATATCTGTGAGAAGCTCGATAAGGATAGAGTGGGGAATGCGTCCGTCAATAATATTTGCCTTGGGAACGCCGCGTCGTACTGCCTCAACGCAGCATTCGATTTTGGGAATCATACCGCCCGAGATTATACCCTGCTTTTTGAGATATGGTATCTCGCTTACGCCGACTGTTCTTATAAGAGTATTCTCGTCATCCTTGTCCTCAAGCAGACCGATGATATCGGTCATGAGTATAAGGCTGGAGGCTTTCAGCTGTGCGGCAATTCGTGCGGCTGCCGTGTCTGCATTTATGTTGTATACCGTTTTGCCGTCGCCGCCTGTCGCAACAGTCGAGATTACAGGGATATATCCGTTGTCCAGTGCGGTGGCAATAACGCCTGTGTTGACCTCGGTTATCTCGCCTACATAGCCAAGTTCAGGGTCAAGCTCCTCGGCAACCAGAAGATTTCCGTCAAGACCGCACAAACCGATAGCGTTGCCGCCGTGGCTCTGAAGCAGGGATACAAGGTCTTTATTGACCTTTCCTGCAAGCACCATCTGCACAATATCGATAGTTTCCTCGTCGGTATATCTCAGACCGTTTACAAATCTGCTCTCCTTATTGGTCTTTTTAAGCATAGCGTTTATCTCGGGACCGCCACCGTGAACAAGTACTATCTTGATTCCAACCAAGGACAGAAGTACGATGTCGCTCATAACTGCCTGCTTAAGCTCGTTGTTTGTCATGGCATTTCCGCCGTACTTAACTACAACAACCTTATCGTGATATTTCTGAAGATAGGGGAGAGCCTCAATCATGACATTGGCTCTCACATCATAATCTATGTACATTTTTTGTCGTCCTTCCTTTTTGGTTTATGTGCGGTATTCTGCGTTTATCTTTACATATTCAAAAGTAAGGTCGCAGCCCCAGGCGATAGCCTCGGCGCTTCCGCAGTTAAGGTCGATAAGCACCTTGATCTCATCCTCGGAAAGAATCTCCGAAGCAGCGTCCTCCGAGAAGCTTACTCCTGCGCCGTCAACGCAAACAGTAAGCTTTCCCTTTTCGCTGGCAAGCTCCACACAGGTCTTGTTGATATCAAAGTCGCCCTCTGCATATCCGATTGCGCAGAGGATACGTCCCCAGTTTGCGTCGGCTGCAAACATAGCTGCCTTAACAAGGCTGGAGCCGATAACGGACTTAGCGACTTTCTTTGCGGTTTCCTCGTCGGGAGCGCCCTTTACTATACACTCGAGAAGCTTCGTTGCACCCTCGCCGTCACGAGCAGTTTCTCTTGCGAGATTCATCATTACCGCATACAGTGCGTTTTCAAAAAGCTCGTAGTTTTTGTCCTCGCACACGATCTCGGGATTTCTTGCAAGACCCGAGGACATAAGAATGAGCGTGTCGTTTGTGGATGTGTCGCCATCAACGCTTACCATATTGTATGTAAGAGAGTTTACCTTGCGAAGCGCCTTTTCAAGCAGCTCGCGGCTGATGGAAACATCCGTTGTAATGAAAGCAAGCATGGTAGCCATATTCGGATGAATCATGCCGCTTCCTTTGGAGATACCGCCTACATGGCACAGTCTGCCGTCCATTTCAAATTCAACAGCAAACTCCTTTTTGCGTGTATCGGTAGTCATAATTGCTTCACACGCTTCGCTGCTTTTCTTTACGGAAAGTCCGCAGGCAAGCTCTGTGATTTTGGCTTCGATAGGAGCAATGGAAAGCTTCTGACCGATAACGCCCGTTGAGCCTACCAGCACGTCATCTTCATTTATCTTAAGCTCGCGTGCAGCAAGCGCACACATTTTTTCAGCAATCTCAATTCCGTTGTCGTTGCAGGTGTTTGCGTTTCCGCTGTTAACAATAACAGCCTGAGCATAGCCGTTTTCGAGATGCTTTTTTGTTACAAGTATAGGCGCGCCCTTAACCTTGTTTGTGGTATAAAGTGCGGCAGCCTTGCACTTTTCGGTGCAATATATCAGAGCCAGATCGCGTTTTGTGGTGTTTCCTGCCTTTATTCCGGCAATTACGCCGGAAGCCTGAAATCCCTCGGCTGCGCAAACGCCTCCGTCAATAAAGTTATAGCCTTCAAATTTAACCATTATTTTATCCCTCTGTCATTTTATGCTTGAAATTTATACAAGTCCGGTAGTTTCATCAATACCCATCATGATATTAAGGCATTGCACGGCTGCGCCGCTTGCGCCCTTTCCAAGATTATCAAGTCGTGAGCAGATTATCATTCTGTCATCGTTTCCGCTTACAAAAATCTGCATATTGTTCGTGCCGCTGAGGTTGTTCGCTCCGATAAATCCGTCGGCAGGCTCGCCATCGGGCATAACCTTTACAAAGTAGGAGCCGTTTTCCTCGTAGAATTCGCAGAGAGCCTTGCGCACATCCGCAACGGTGTATCGTTTTGTAAGAAGTCTAGTGTGAACAGGCAGCGAAACTACCATTCCGCTGAAGTAATCACAAATAAGCGGATTGAATGAAGGTGCATACTCCAGACCGCATATTTTCTGCATCTCGGGCAGGTGCTTGTGCTGCTGTGTCAGAGCATACTGGCGCGGACTGTCATAGTCGCTCGGTCTGTCGCTGCCCTCATAAACAGCAATTGCTTTTTTACCTGCGCCGCTGTAACCGGAAACGGCATGAACCGATATCGGATAATCGGCAGGCATTATGCCAAGCTTTACAAGAGGATATACCATCGAAGAAAATCCGCTTGCATAGCATCCGGGAACAGCAACTCTGTTGGATTTCTCGATTTTTCTGCGAAATTCAGCCGAAAGCTCCGGGAAGCCGTATGCCCAGTCAGAATTTGTTCTGTGGGCGGTTGAAGCGTCAATAATGCGAACCTTATCTCCTGCGAGGGAAACCGCCTCTATTGCGGCAGCGTCCGGCAGGCAAAGGAACGTAAAGTCGGAGCTGTTGATAAGCTTTTTTCTCTCCTCGGGATCTTTTCTCTTATCCTCATCAATGCGCAGCAGTTCAATGTCGTTTCTGCCCTCAAAGCGCTCAAGTATCTTAAGACCGGTCGTGCCCTCCTGACCGTCAATATAAATCTTAACCATTGTACAGCTCCTCCAGCTTCTTGCGTGTTAACTCTACCTGCGTCATAACGCTCTCGGGCGCGGGTCCACCGTAGGACTTGCGCTCCCTTATACAGGTATCAAGGCTTATTGCCTTATATACATCTTCATCAAACAGATCTGTCTGCATTTTATAGTCCTCAAGCGGAAGCTCCTCAAGCGTAGTGTTAAGCTTGATGCAGTGTGCAACCAGTCCACCTGTGATCTTATACGCATCTCGGAAAGGCATACCTTTCTTTACGAGATAGTCCGCGCAGTCGGTTGCATTGATGAAGCCCTTTGCGGCAGCGCTTCTCATGTTGTCCTTGCACAGCGACATCGTTTTTATCATGGGGGTAAAGGTTTTCAGGCAGAGCTTGATATTGTCAACTGCGTCGAAAATCGCTTCCTTATCCTCCTGCATATCCTTGTTGTATGCCAAAGGCAGTCCTTTCATCATGGTCAGCAGGGTAACGGTATCGCCTATGACTCTGCCGGTCTTTCCACGGATAAGCTCTGTTACGTCGGGATTTTTCTTCTGAGGCATGATACTGGAGCCGGTTGTAAAGGCGTCGTCCAGCTCAATAAACTTGAATTCCCAGCTGCTCCAGAGAATGATCTCCTCGGAGAAACGCGAAAGGTGCATCATGCATATCGAAATTGCATCTGCAAGCTCTATGCAGAAATCTCTGTCGGAAACTCCGTCAAGAGAGTTGACCATAGGCTCGGTCATGCCAAGCAGCTCAGCTGTTCTGTGACGGTTAATGTTGTATGTAGTGCCGGCAAGCGCGCCGCTTCCAAGAGGAGAAGTGTTCATACGTCTTTGCGTATCATTAAGACGGTCAATATCGCGCAGCAGCATCTGAGCATAAGCCATCATATGCTGACCGAATGTGATGGGCTGAGCGCGCTGAAGGTGCGTATAACCCGGCATGATCGCATCGGTGTTCTTTTCAGCAATATCGCAAAGCACCTTGATAAGCTCGGCGATCATTCCCGAAATCTCCTTGATCTCATCGCGCAGATAAAGTCGGATATCAAGGGCAACCTGGTCGTTTCTTGAGCGAGCCGTATGCAGACGTTTTCCCACGTCACCAAGGCGTTTTGTAAGCTCTGCCTCGATAAACATGTGAATATCCTCTGCGGTCATGTCAAGCTGTAATGCTCCGCTGTCGATATCAGCCAGTATTTCCTTAAGACCACCGATAAGCTCAAGGCTGTCGCTCATGCTTATTATGCCCTGTTCACCGAGCATGGTCGCGTGCGCAATGCTTCCCTGAATATCATGTCTGTACATCCTGCCGTCGAAAGAAATCGAAGAGTTGAAGTCGTTTACTCTGCTGTCAACTTCCTTGGATGATCTTCCTGCCCACATCATTTGTGCCATAACTAAACCTCATCTTAATTTGAATAATAATAGTATAAGAGCGGAAAGGCATTCAGTGGGCTGCGCCGCAGCACCTGATACTTTCCCGCCCTTAATGAGTTTTTACATCAGATTACTTATTGTTTCTCTCAGCGTCAAGCAGAGCCTTAACCTTGATAGGCAGACCAAACAGGTTGATAAAGCCTGCGGAATCCTTCTGGTCGTAAACATCGTCCTCACCGAAGGAAGCAAAGTCCTCGCTGTACAGTGTGTAGGGTGATGTTACGCCTGCGTTGATGATATTGCCCTTATAAAGCTTGAGCTTAACCTCGCCTGTGCAGGTTTCCTGAGTCTTGTCAACAAAAGCGTCCATAGCCTCGCGCAGGGGAGTGTACCACTGTCCGTTGTATACAAGGTCAGCATACTTCTGTGCAAGACCTGCCTTATAGTGCTGTGTTTCCTTGTCAAGGCAGATGGTCTCGAGAACCTCGTGAGCGTGATACAGGATAGTACCGCCGGGAGTTTCGTAAACGCCACGGGACTTCATACCTACAAGACGGTTCTCTACGACGTCAAACAGACCGATACCGTTCTCGCCGCCAAGCTTGTTAAGGGTCTTGATAAGCTTTACGCCGTCCATCTTCTCGCCGTTAAGTGCAACGGGGATACCCTTTTCAAACGAAATCGTTACATATGTAGCCTTGTCGGGAGCCTGTTCGGGAGAAACGCCCAGCTCAAGGAAGCCCGGCTTGTTGTACTGGGGCTCGTTAGCGGGATTTTCGAGATCCAGTCCCTCGTGAGAGAGGTGCCAGAGGTTCATATCCTTGGAATAGTTTGTTTCTCTTGTAATCTTTATCGGAACATTGTGAGCTTCTGCATACTCGATTTCCTGTTCTCTGGACTTGATATCCCAGATTCTCCAGGGAGCGATGATTGTCAGGTCGGGAGCAAGTGCCTTGATGGTCAGCTCAAAACGAACCTGGTCGTTGCCCTTACCGGTGCAGCCGTGGCAGATAGCGTCAGCGCCCTCTTTCTTGGCAATCTCTACAATGCGCTTTGCGATGGGAGGACGTGCAAAGGAAGTACCCAGCAGATATCCCTCGTACTTTGCGCCTGCCTTTAATGTCGGGAAGATGAAGTCGTTGACAAACTCATCCTGAATATCCTCAATATAGAGCTTGGTGGCGCCTGTTTTCTTAGCTCGCTCCTCAAGACCCTCAATCTCGGCATCCTGACCAACATTG
>JBJESD010000094.1:0-9750 GCA_051882595.1 Oscillospiraceae bacterium
GGAACATCAAAATCAAATCCCTGTACCATTACTGAGGGCGATGTACCCATGGTAAGAATAGCGTCTATGTCCTTAGCAACCTCAATATGCTCACGGAGACTGGCGTATATTTCCTCCTCCGTGCTTACGGTTGTATAGTAAAATGCGGATTTGTCGAATTCTATGTATTCGCTCTCGGCATTGTCTGACAGCCAGTTCATCAGCGCAAGCGAATCCTCTCCGGTTTCCGGGTCAAACGGCAGCTCATCATACGATATCCAACCATCCGCCTTAAGGCTCTCTATAACATAATACAGCATCTTGAAGGTCTCGGGGTACGGGTCGATATCCACATACGCAAGCTTGAACTTGCTTCCATCCTCTTTCTTTATCGGCTGATACGCACGTGTGACGCTTCCGCCGTCCTCGCTGCCGGGTTGTGTTACGTTTACAACCGTATTCTGTCCGCCCGAAGAATTATTGGTGCAGCCGGCTGCCGAAAAACAGAATGCAGCTGCCAGAGCCACTGACAGTATCCTTTTGATTATTTTCTTCACTTTCATCGTTCTCCTTTCTGTATATAAAAGCTCAATGATAGACCCATATTATGTTCCTGTCCAACGCCGAAAAGCAGGCGTTCTCCATCATTCGCTTTGACGCCCTGTTGTCGGGAAGCACAAAGCCGCAGCCAATGCTTGCGCGCTTTATGTAATCCGGTGTAATATGCTGCATAAGCGTTCTGCCAACGCCCTTGCCCCTTGCAAACTCCGATATGACCATAGAGCCTATCTCTCCATCAAGATGTATCGTAACATATCCGACTCTCTGACCGTTCCAGAGTGCACCATAGCCCGAATTCAGTTCGATACAGCGGTCAATATAGGGCTTGTTTCCGAACTCGGGGCTGTGATATAGACTCAAGATAAACTCTGTCCAGCTCTTGTCCAGCTTTACTACTTCGATCTGTGAATTAACGGCTGTCGGGTCCGGAACGAACGAGTCGGACTCCAGCACATACTGCACGTACTCCTGCGCCTGAGCCTCGGGAACAAGCTCAAGTATCTCATTAAATACTGTGCTGTCATTGACATAAAAGGTGCCAAGCGGTTTTTCAAGCCTTTTGAACAGCTCGCTGAAATCTCCCCTGTTCTCAATACTGAAAAGCCAGTACCCGCTCTCCTTCTGATGTATTGCAACAGAGCTGCCGTATGTAACCGTTTCATCTATCTCAATGCTCTCAAACGTGCTTATCAAAAAAGAATTGAAACAGCGGCGTTTATTCAGCAATTCACATATCTGCATTTTTGACAATTGATTCTTTAGCATTAACTCTTTTCCTCTTTACAAAGTAATATTCTGTCTGCCCTATTACAAATTGCAACACAATGCCCACAGCGGCAAAAACCAACAGCAACGTAAGTATTACAACAGCATACCTCCATATCTGCGTGTTAATATAATCCTGAGAAACGGCTGCTGTAATCTTATAGTTTTTGTCGTATGTTATATTTTCAATAAAAGGTATACTTTTTCCGCTTTCAAAAAGCCAGCTGTTGAAATCAACTATCCTGCCTATGGATACACCCTTCTGCTGAACAGTATCAAGGTCGTTCTGCAGGGAAAGATTAATCTTTGAGATTGACTGCTGAATTATACTTTCTATCGTTATCAGCAGCTTGTAGGTTGAGATCGCCCCGTCCACCGCGATATACGAACAAACTGAGGCTGTTATTATGCCAAGGCTGCTGCGAAACAGCTTGTCGCTGTTTTTGCAGATATGGATAATAGCTATCGAACCGATCATGAACATAAGCACCGCAAGAACAACCGCTTGTAACTCATATTCCTTATATATTGCCGACAAAGTATTGTTGATGGCACGATTATCCACGCTTAGCACCAAATATCCGCTCAGCGCTTTTTCCCTGCCGTATATCGGCATAGTCAGAAAATAATTTTCATAATTGCTGTGCACCGAGTACACTTCTCCGTTTTCAAAGTCGCCAATACTTATCGATGAAAGCGCTGCATTCTCTTTTTCGGTATTCGAGTAAAGCAGCCTGTGATCCGCAGATACTATGTATGCTCCATTTATATAGGAATAGCAGCGCTTGACGCCGGATAGAATTGTCTGGACATTGTAGAAATTCTCAAGGCTCTTTCCGTTTTCAAGACCGTATTCTATCTGCCGTGTATACTGCTGAGTTTCCACCGCAAGCTGAGTGAATATGATATCGCTGTATATTTCGCCCAACGTATCGGTCTTTGCTATATATGTCCGCTGCGCCGCAAAGAAAACAAGTGTTCCCATAAACAACGCAAGAAGAAACTTTAGCTTTCCCATCGGCTGGTCATCTCCCCCTAACATCATGGTATCTGAATGGTTATAGCCGGCGTCATATTGATTGATATCACTCCGCCGTAGCTGCACGCACATTTGCTCGAATTATTCAGCGCGGGCTTTCCCCCTACAATAACGGTCGGCGAACCGGGTGCCCACGGTGTGCAGGCAGGAATGCAGGGAGCCGGAGTTATATACCCCGCATTTGTCAACAAGATTGCAGTCTGATACGGAACACGCATCGCCAAAGCAGTAGCGGCTATCACTGCCGGATTATTCGGACAAACGCAGACTCCGAAGGTCATCGGCGGCTTCGGAAAATCCATAATTGTACCTACCAGCATATTCATGCCGGTCACCGTGGACTGCGACGTAACCGTGAGCGGTGCCGGCGCAGCTCCAAAGGTACACTGGCATATCGCCGTCATAACAGCAGGATTTCCCATTCAGCCTGTCACCCTTTCTTAAGCTTGATTTCACCAAGCTCTGTTACACCCTTTTCGGATGCTTTGACCTGTGCGGTATATACCGTGCCGGATTTATCCGCCAGTATAGTCAGCGAAATACCGTCATCGCGCTTGAATTCCGGCGCAAGCAAAAAGAAGAAATCGCCGTCGGCGTCACAGCCTACGCATATCATCGGAACAATATCAGCGGAGCGCGGATGAGCGTGCTTCAGCGGCTTATCAAGCATATACCTGTCGCCGTCAGCACCTTTTAACGTTACAAATTCGCACTTTTCAGAGGCAGAGTCCTCTATGCGGTACATACAAGGTAATATCGGCTTGCCATCGGGACAGAAAAGCTTTATCTCGGTCTTTCCGGCGTCCGCGTTATCCTCCGCTATCTTAAGCGCGCCCCTGTGCCGCAGGATATATATTCTGTCAAAACCGTCTGCACGTCCCCTGACAGCAGGAAGCGAAGCTGCCAGCGGATGCCTTTCGGATGGATTCAATATAATATATCTTACCATATTTTCCGGCTTTTGTACAGTACTGTAATCAACAAAAACTTCAATTATTTCACTTTGGAAGCAATATGATGTGATTTTAACGGTGTGTTTGCCCTCGGGCAGGTCTATAAGCACAAAATAACCGCCCTGCTTATACTCATGATGAACCGGTATGTCATCGACATAGATCTGCGCCTGTGAACTGCCAAGCACCTTTTTGGTTGCACCATCACTTAGCTTAAGCACACAGGATATTGACTTTCTTATCATGCCATATCACTTCCTTGCTGAATTGGTATGTGGAACTGTATTGAACTCGGCAACCGCAACTCTCGGTGCAGCGGACCTTGTTCTCTCGGAGCGCATGAATACCTGCGATACCGTTATTGCAAAGGACGGCTTTATCGTCTTGTTGGAGTTGTTCCATATTCTGGTAAGCTCCTCGCTTTCAAGCTTCTTTATCTCGACCAGAACGGGCTCGGTGCTATTCGACAGCGAACCAACGAGGTGCTCACGAGGAATAGACGGAACATCGCGCAGAGCCTGCATCGCACGTCCGATGATCCTGTATTCATCGGCATACTTTTGTATAGCAGGCGCCTTTGAGTGCGCCGACACAAGTATCTGAAGCTTAAGCTGCATCGGCGAAAACCTCTCGAGTGACGGGTTATCCGGATCAGGCGAAAAGCCGGTTCTCGCACCCGTGTCCTTAATCATCTCGATGTTGTAGATCCATACGGTAAGCTGGAAATCCTCGGGGGACTGCGGCTCGCACAGACCGATATGCTCCTTTTTTGCAATCGGCTCGGGGACCATACAGCTCCGAAGCATATTAACTATGGATTCCCCAACCTCAAATATTGCGGTATAGTCAGCCATCTTATCCTCCCTGTCAGCCGATGAACTCTCCGTAGGGAGAGAATACATCCACCTTGTACGTGCCGACCTTTGCTCCGTTGATGTAATAGGTTACATCCGCGTAGCGGCACTCATCCGTGTACTCCTGCGGCGGTATCAAGCAAAATCCACTGCCGCTGCCTATTTTTTTGCCATTGTATTTCACCGTGAAAGTTACGGTATCTTCCTCGTCGGGATCTACCCCGTACGGAAGCAATGTGGGCATGAATACAACTCCGTTTGCTGTCCTGCCCATCAGCCATAAGCCGCTGCCGGACTGCGCAGGGCTTACAGCGGATTTGTATGCCATCGCTCTCTCGCCGCTTATGCCCATCGTGTTTGTCAGAACGCCCAAACCTGTCCTGTCCAGGTCGATCAGCGCTTTTGCAAGCTCTGCCTTTGCTGTGCAGGCATTCATGTATGCGACAGCTTTCTCGTCATTGCATGACTTAAGCTGCTCTGCGTCCGCTGCGCCGAGCTTTAGCTCAGCCTCGCATTTCTTTACGTTATTCGCGGCGGTAACGTACTCGCGCATTGCCGTACCAAGCGCATAATAGCACTGAAGTGCAGTGTTGTACTGCGCCGTGATATCGGGAGCTTCAAACTCCTTTTGCTCGATACCCTCGGGAATACAAAGCGATGTGCCGCCGCAGATAAACATAAGCGTTTCGGGGTCAAGCTTTACCACATCGGTTATCAGATATGCCTGTTCATAATCCAAATCGGATGTCAGATTTGTGCCTGTTACTGCCTCTATCTCGGTTTTAAGGGCGAGTATCTCGTACAGCAGCGCCTGTATATCATAATATTTGCTCTCTCTTGCCTTTGAGTTTGCCTCGACATCCGACAGACTGCACTCTCCGAGCCTGAACAATGCCGCGCTTTCCGCCTCCTGCTGTTTGAGATTCTTATAATCCTCGTAAAGAAGCTTAAGTTTTTTTAGCAGTAAATCGTAATCTATCAGCTTTATGGCAATGTCGTATTCCGCTGTTGTAAGCTCCGTAGTATACTCGTCATAGATATCTATACGCTGAGTGTACAGTTCTTTGAGCAATTCAATGTCGGCGGCAGGCTGCTCTGCTTCTGCCGTTGCGCCGGCGTCCTCTGTGACCTTATCCTGCTCCGCAGACTCGTTTTCTGCCGGAGCCTGACTTTCCTCGGAGGCTTGATTTTCCTCTGCCGGTTTATTCTCGTTCGCGATTATTTCAGCAAGGCAGCTGTCAAACTGAGTGCCGATATCCTTAAGCTGAGCAGAATAGTCGCTGCCGACGGAAGCAACAGTAGCTCCGTCACAGTAGTTTGTGTATGCCTGCGCTGCTGCGCCGACGATAAGCGCTGCCGCCATAACAGCCGCCGCAGCCGAAAGCCTTTTCATACCGACACCTCCAATCAAAGTTGATTACCGCATACTATCAAAAGCCAAGACTCTCAAAGTCCTTGATATCCAAGCCGACCTCCTTGAAGAGCTCTGCAATCTCATCGTAGGAAAGCTCGATATCTGCTGTACCCAGAGAACCCGATATCCCGTCCTGAGTTATCATACCGTCTGCGGATTTGAGCACCAGCTTGCCGCTGTTTTTATCTACCCAGTAGTAGACTGTTATTTTCTCATATGCTGCCGCATAGCATTTTACGCTGTCGGAAGCAACGTTGTATTTGTTTTCTGCCCACTCGGGAAGTCTGCGGTCAATCATCGCTGCGGATATTGCAGAGGGCGCAATAACGTCAGCGGCGGAACGCAGCACCGATTCGCCGCACAGCGGCTTCATGAAAATCTCCTTAGCCAATGCGCCGGAGGTTTCGGTAGCAAAGATGAACTTGATAGCTACTCCGAAATCATTGTCCTCGAGATAGAAGCAATCCTGCTCAACGCGCTGCTTAAGCGAAGTGAAAAGCTCGGCTATTGCTGTTGCCTCCTGACCGATAATGCGGCTGAAATCGAAATCGCCGTCAACAAACATTCCGGTGTACTTAAAGCTGTCGGTAACATTGCTCAGCGTACCTGCACCATGGGGGATATTATCCGCAAAGCAGCCCTCGTAAACCATTCCGTTCGGGTAGGTTCGCTTTGCCGCGCCGCTTATAATGCCGTCTGTAAAGCTTCCGGTAGTAACTGAGCCATCCTCGCCATATATTGTGCCGTTTCCGTTATACAGACCGTTCTCGAACTCGCCCGTATACAGCTTGCTGCCATCATCATACAGTATGCCGGTGCCGCTGTATTTGCCCATCTCGAAGCTGCCCGAATACAGCTTATCTCCGTTGTCGGTGTACAGTACGCCCTCGCCGTTGTACAAACCGGTGGTGAACATACCGTTGTATTTTATCGTGCCGTCCGTCGTGTACTCGATAGCCATTCCGTGAGGTACGCCTGCGCTGAAAGCGCCGCTGTACTTTACCGTGCCGTTGGGATGATACAGCTTTCCGCTGCCCTCGGGAACTCCATCCGAGAACTCGCCCTCGTAGTAGAGCGCGTCACCCTTGCGAATTGTGCCTGTTCCCTCCAGCTTTCCGTTGGTGAACACGCCGCTGTAGGTCATTCCGTCCTCTTTGGTCAGCATACCCGTTCCGCTGAACTCGCCCTTTTCAAAGCCGCCGCGGTATTTCACAGAGCCGTCCTCGTAGTACAGAATGCCGTTTCCGCTGAGCTCGCCCTCGGCAAAGCTTCCGTCATAGCGCAGCCTGCCGTTCTCGTAGTATGCAGTGCCGTCCTTTATGGGTTTGCCGTCATCAAGCCTTCCCTCGAACTCGAGCAGTTCATGCTTCTCGTCGAAATACACTCTCACCCTGCCGTCGTAGGTTGAGATTGCCGTATCCGCAACGTAGAAGTCCTTTACCCAGAACCAGCTTGTCAGCAGCGGATGAAGCAGGAATATATACAGTATCGGTATCAGAATAAGCAGTATGATAATTGTCCACACAAGGGTTTTTGCAACATATATACTGCCCCAGTCATAGTAGTCCTCTGCTTTTTCGGGCTTTGTCTTGATAAGCTTGGGCAGCTTTTTAACCATGCCGGGCAGGGCGTTTGCTACCTTTCCGCCGCTGAAAAAGTATGTAAATTTGTTCTTTGCTATTCTGAACGGACGCAGCAGCAGATTTTTAAGCACGCGCCCCATCATCTGTATACTGCTGATAATCTTTTTAATCATATCGGTATGTTTCCTTCCGAATTGGTTGACACAGACTCAACATACTCAGAATTCATTGAATACGCTGTAGGTAAGGTGCGGCTTTTCCGCAGTGATGTTATACTCGGACAGATACATATAGTTTCTTGATACGCCGTCGTCCGCAGCGTACTTTACGATATCCATGAACTGTCCTCTTGCATGAGTGAAATCCTTTTTCTCGAACAGATTTACCGCTAGCTCAAAGCGCATGATGTACTGCTCTTTAAGCTTGATAAGCGAATAGGGGTCGCTGTCGAACATATCATACAGCTTTACCTCGGTCTGGTCGTCGGCAGTATATCTGCCTATGCAGCGGTTTCTGTACTTATCTGCAGGAAGTGAGCTGAATGCGCGCTCGGTGCAGATGATATAAAGTCCGCTGTCGCGGCACAGCCGCTCTATCTCCTGAGCCTGATTGATAGCACTTGATACCGCAGTAGGCTCCATACGCATCTCATCGCCGATAAAGCCGAGCATAACATTGTCCTCGCTTATGACGATGCGCACATCAACGCTTCGCTTGCCCGACGCCTTTCTGACCTCGTTGTAAGCGGAAACCGACTCGCGAACCCTTATCGCAGCCTGCATAGCGTCCTCGGTTGAGTCCGGAAAAATAGCGTAAAAGCCGTTGTACAGGAAATTGTATGCCGTTCCGGAGTTTGCGCTGATTATCGGCACTACCTGCTCAAAAACAGAGTTAATGCTCTCGAAAATTTCCTCGGTATCCATGCCCGAGAGGTTCTGAGAAAACTCAAAGTTAAGGTACATCACCGACATTCTGCGCTTAGCATACAGCGATTTGCTTACCTTTTCAATCTGAGTTTCGCCCAGATTTTTCAGGAAGCTCAGCGGTACAAAGCGATAATAGGAGTTATTCAGCTTTTCAAGACTGGTGGTTTTCTCTACAATGTGTCTTGACAGCGCCTTTACGGATTTTGAGAGATCCTCTACCTCGTCGCCGGTGTTTATCTCTACCGCTGCATTATACTCTCCGGAAGCAATGCGGTCAACAGAGCGCTTAAGCTTGCGTACTGCACCTGCCGTCAGGTTTTCAATGATAACAAACAGTATTACAAGCACAATTCCGCCGAGAACAAGGAATCTGTTGATGACTGTGCGAATCTTGGCTACCGCTTCAGACATTCCGCTTAGACGCAGTCCTACCGTTATAAAGGTTTTGCCCGAAGCCGCGGGAAGCGATATCTGTCTGATAAGGAACAGCTTTTCGCCCTCTGCGCTTCTGCTTGTGATGAATACCTCCTGTTCGGTCATGCCGTCAATTATATCGGTCAGATTGTTGAGATGCAGCAATACATCCGCAGGATATCCAATCGGATAAAGCTCGCCGGAAGCTATGATCTCACACCTGTCCTGTGTGCGTTCGACGAGGTTGATCTGAGCCTTTTCGTCATCGCCGCGGAAATCGCCTGCATCAGCCTGCGCTATCGCACTGCCGTATCCGTTCAAATAATCATTGTATGCGCTGATACTGCCTGCATCGCCGACAGTTCCGCTGAGGCTGTACTCAAAGCTGTTTGCTATCATCTGCGCCTCGTGGTGATAATCCGAGGTTACAATGCTCTCTACCTGCGGCACGATGATAAACTGTGACATCGAAAACAGCATTCCCGAAATAAGCAGTATAATAAGCAGAGACTGACGAAGCAGTATAGACAAATTCATCTTGAGTATACCGCAATAAAAATCCCATGTGAGAATAGACAGCACAACAACAAAAATCAACACTGCCACAAAAGTCAGTATTCCGTTGAACACCGCATTCTTATCAACGCTTTCGGTGTTTATCTCATACATCAGCGAGAAGCTGCCGGTATACATCCGTGTATTCTCACCGCGAACATTTCCGAAAATATTGCCGGTAATTCCAATCGCAACATCGGTCATATCAGCCAAGGACAATCCTGCTTCTGCGTTAATGATCCTATCTCCGCTGACCGTCTGGGTTATGGAACGATCCTGCGATATGGTGTAGACATTACCGGTGGAAGAATCCATGACATAGCACTGGTTTATTCCGTTCCAGAACCTATCAAACACAGTTCTGTTCGCGCTGAATATCATTCTTCTTCCATTCTCGGAATATAACGCTATGCCCTCGTCGGAGCCGACATACAGTTCCTTTCCGGATGTGGTGTGGGTGCCGTACAGCTCTTTCTCCGTAAGCTCGTATTCGGCAACCTTGGCAGCCTGCTCCGAGTTGTTTTTGGGAGCCGCAAAAACCTCCGCCTTGCGGTCAGAGATAAGCGAGAAAAACACCTCGGTATCATTCTCGCTGAACGAGGAAATAAGGTGAGCACGGCTGTTCATGTACTGTGTTACATTCTCCTGAAACAGCTTTTGCGCATAGCTTCCGTCCTCATAGAACGAGTGCACCGATACGCTCTCTA
>JBJESD010000095.1:0-9616 GCA_051882595.1 Oscillospiraceae bacterium
AGGGTTATTGCAACATTTTTCACCGGTTTTTTGCATTTACTTTTGCATTTGACCAAAATATTGTAAAAATAGGTTTACTTTTGCGCTTTTTTGTGGTAAAATAGCAGTAGCGTTTGTTTTCGTGCCTTGAAAAACGTAAAATATCACAAAAGTAATACCGAAAGGAAATATTATCATGCCCATAACCGAGATACTTGAGCGCAATGCCGAGCTTTACGGCAGCGATATCAGCCTTGTTGAGGTCAATCCCGATATAAAGGAAACCCGTCGTGTTACATGGAAGGAGTACGAGCTTATTGAACCCAACCCTGTTTCACACTATCGCCGCGAGATTTCGTGGAGCGTATTCAATGAAAAAGCCAACCGATTTGCAAACCTGCTTCTGTCGCGCGGCATAAAGAAAGGCGACAAGGTTGCGATACTGCTGATGAACTGCCTCGAGTGGCTGCCGATATACTTTGGCATTCTTAAGACGGGTGCGCTTGCGGTGCCGCTTAATTTCCGCTATGCGCCCGATGAAATCAAGTACTGCCTTGATCTTGCACAGGCGGATGTTCTGGTTTTCGGCCCCGAATTTATCGGCCGTATCGAGGCAATCGCTGATGAAATAAGCAAAAACAGGCTTCTGTTCTATGTGGGAGAGAACTGCCCCACATTCTCCGAGCATTATGACAGCCTTGCGGCAAACTGCTCCAGCGCTTCCCCCGATATCAAGCTTACGGACGAGGATGACGCGGCTATCTACTTCTCCTCCGGCACTACAGGCTTCCCCAAGGCTATATTGCATAATCATGAGAGCCTTATGCACTCCTGCAAGACAGAGCAGAATCACCACGGTCAGACCAGGGATGATGTTTTTCTGTGCATCCCTCCGCTGTATCATACCGGTGCTAAAATGCATTGGTTCGGCAGCTTCCTTGTCGGCGGAAAGGCGGTTCTGCTTAAAGGCGTAAAGCCCGAATATATACTGAGGACTGTTTCCGATGAGGGCTGCACTATCGTGTGGCTGCTTGTGCCGTGGGCGCAGGATATTCTTGACGCTATCGACAGGGGAGAGATCAATCTTTCCGATTATAAGCTGTCGCAGTGGAGGCTTATGCATATCGGCGCTCAGCCGGTTCCTCCAAGCCTTATTGCGCGCTGGAAAGAGAAATTCCCCAACCACCAGTATGATACAAACTACGGTCTCTCCGAGTCTATCGGACCGGGCTGCGTTCATCTCGGCGTTGAGAACATCCACAAGGTTGGTGCTATCGGCAAGGCTGGCTACGGCTGGCAGACAAAAATCGTTGATGAGAACGGAAACACCGTTGCACGCGGCGAGGTCGGAGAGCTTGCGGTAAGTGGTCCCGGAGTTATGACCTGCTATTATCGCGATGAAAAGGCTACGGCTGAGACTATCCACGACGGTTGGCTGTTTACCGGCGATATGGCACAGGAGGACGAGGACGGCTTTATCTTCCTCGTTGACCGCAAAAAGGATGTCATCATCAGCGGCGGCGAGAATCTGTATCCGGTCCAGATAGAGGACTTTTTAAGGTCGCATCCTGCTGTAAAGGACGTTGCGGTAATCGGTCTGCCCGATAAGCGTCTTGGCGAGATCGCCGCTGCTGTAATTTCCATTAAGGATGGTATGCAGTGCACCGAGGAGGACATCAGGGAATTCTGCGGAAAGCTTCCGAGGTACAAGCGTCCTCATAAGTACATATTTGCGGAGGTTCCCAGAAATCCTACGGGTAAGATAGAAAAGCCCAAGCTTCGTCAGATTTACTGCGGCGAAAGCCTTGTCGCATCCCAGAACAGAGGCTGATATATAAAGAGGCTGCTTTTACATAAGGCAGCCCTTTTTTGTACAATACGCAACACGCAAAAAAATTTTTACTTAATGCAACGACCGTCAGTTTTTGTCGGTATTATATACAGAAGTATACAACGGAGGTAGTTATATGAACGATGAAGACATAGTTCAGCTTTATTGGGACAGGGATGAGTCTGCTCTGCGCGAAACCGAGCTGAAATATCAGAATTATCTTATGAAAATCGCCGTTAACATCCTGTACGACAAAGAGGACAGCAGGGAAGCGGTCAATGATACATACCTTAAAGCGTGGAATGCTATGCCGCCGCATAAGCCGAATGCTCTCGCCGTTTTTCTGGGAAGAATCACCCGTCAGCTTTCCATTGACAGATGGCGCACAAAGACAAGGGAAAAGCGCGGCGGAAGTGAATATGCGCTCTCGCTGGATGAGCTTGAGGACTGCGTAAGCGGCGGAGCACCGGAGGACAGCTTCGAGGTCAAGCGCCTTTCACAGGCGATAGGTGCATATCTCAGAACGCTGAACGACAGCAAGCGCAATGTCTTTGTGTGGCGCTATTATTTCTGCGAATCCATAAAGGAGATAAGCGAACGCAGCGGCGAAAGCGAATCGAAAATCAAAAGTATGCTGTACCGCACCCGAGAGGGACTTAAGCAGTATCTGGAAAAGGAGGGATATTCGGTATGACGGCTGAAATGCTCAGCGAAGCAATAGGAATGCTTGATGATGATATAATCAGTGCTGCTGACAAGGCGCGTACCAATGCTCCGAAAAGGCGCAGCAGAACTGCTGTATGGATAGGCTTGGGCTCAATGGCAGCGTGCGCGGCGATAATAGCTTCGGTTGCGATAACCAATATGGACGGTCCGAAGCTGCCCGTCGGACAGAATAAGAACTTCGCATCAGACGCGGCAACCGGCGCAGACTCTGCTGCGGATACAGAGCCGAATGACGGCTTGGATGAGGTCGGTATGGATTCGGGCATAGTCGTTAACGGTGCTACGGAAGATGGCAGTAAAAAAGACGAAACCCTCGATTCGGCAGAAGTATACGATAGCGAAGAATACGATGACGCAGCCGAGGGCGATTATGCGGATACAGAGGAGATAATCAAGGACACCCCGGAGGAGATGTCCACGGAAGAGGAGTACACAGAGGAGAGCGTCCCGGAAATGGAGTTCACAGAGGAAAGCGTAACGGAGGAGGCTTCTACGTGTGAATCATCCGAGCCGGAAGATAAAGACGAAACAGAAGATTCGCCTGCATACGATGATGATTTTATCGAAATACTATACAATCCTGCATCCGGTCCCCCAATGACCTATGATGACGCCATCAATATGCTGACCGACCCGAGGAGCGGAGAAATCGACAGCTACTATCTGTTTGAGGTGCAGCGTGCGCTTACCCTTTCGGAGTGTGAGGGTCTGGATGGCTGGGATAAGGCATTCCGAGCATATTACCCGTCATATTCCGAGGAAACCACGGAAGCAGGCGCAGAGGATGGCGACAGTTATCCGACGGATTTCGTGGTTTATGAGGTCAAGGTGCTTCAGGATATTATCACGGGTGAGCAGTGCGGCGATACTATGTATATAATGTCTACAAACGTTAGTATTGCATATCAGGAGCCGGGAAATCCCCCTTACGCACGCGGCGAAAGATATACGGCGGTAATGATGCGTCCGATAGAGGGCAGTGATATCCGCAGGCTGTATGAAGTCCTGAAATACGATGTCCGCGGCGGCTTTGCTTACTCCAGATTTAACTACGAGCTTGACCTGCCGTACAGCAAAAATGAGACCGTATCGGTTATCACAAGTACGTCTGCTAACCCTGTGAAGTATACACAATATCTGCCGTTCGAGCTTTTGTGCGATTTCCTGCGTGAGGACTGGGAACGCAGAGGAATAAGCAGGCATTTCGGCACATAGAGAAAATGCAGTATCCCCACTGATCGGTATTGCAATAAAATAATTGGGTTTATACTATATATAGAGCGCTCCCTTGCTTTTTGCGGCAGGGGAGCGCATGATTTTGATTGCTAATCTATTGAAACCTGCATAAATCCATCGCGTTTTATTAGTCTATTTTGTATAAAAATGTATAAAAGCTATTTTCAAATCAGGCAAAATATGCTATACTTATATATGTATTATTTACTAAATCTGCTATTCGCAGAAATTTCCGTAACGGAGGATCAAAATGGCTAAATTAATGCTTGGCAATCAGGCTGTTGCACGCGGCTTGTACGAGGCTGGTGTTACGGTCGTATCCAGCTATCCCGGTACTCCCAGTACCGAAATCACAGAGTTTGCTTCTACATATCCCGAGGAGGTAATGCATACAGAATGGGCACCCAATGAAAAGGTTGCCTGTGAAACTGCGGTTGGTGCAAGCATTGCAGGTGCACGCGCATTCACTGCAATGAAGCACGTTGGTCTCAACGTGGCTGCCGACCCTCTCTTCACCGCTTCTTACACAGGTGTTACGGGCGGTCTTGTCATCGCGGTTGCGGATGACCAGGGTATGCACTCTTCCCAGAATGAGCAGGACTCCCGTCACTATGCGGCTTCTGCTAAGGTGCCTATGCTGGAGCCGTCTGACAGCACAGAGTGCAAGGAATTTACTAAGCTTGCGTTTGAGATAAGCGAGCAGTTTGACACGCCTGTTATCCTGCGCCTTTCCACAAGAGTATCTCACTCCCAGAGCAAGGTTGAGGAATGCGAGAGAGTTGAAAGAGCCCTGCCCGAGTATCAGAAGAACGCCCCCAAGTACGTTATGATGCCTGCTTACGCAAAGCCGAAGCACATAATGGTTGAGGAGCGCACCGCAAAGCTTGTCGAGTATGCTGAATCCTCTCCTCTCAACAGCGTAGAGATGAACGATACAAAAATCGGCATTATCACCGCAGGTATTGCTTATCAGTACGCAAAAGAGGCTCTCGGCGACGGTGCAAGCTATCTTAAGCTTGGAATGATAAATCCGCTTCCCGTGAAGCTGATAAAGGACTTCGCCGCAAAGGTGGATAAGCTGTATGTTATCGAGGAGCTTGACGATGTTATCGAGACCCACTGCCGCAAGCTTGGACTTGATCCAATCGGCAAGGACGCTTTCACCTTCATCGGCGAGTACAGCCAGACCTATCTCCGTGAGAAGCTGCTTGGCAAGACCAACGAGTTTGCAGAGTTCGGCGAAAATGTTCCGGTAAGACCTCCTGTAATGTGCGCAGGCTGTCCTCACAGAGGTGTGTTCTACACTCTTAAGAAGCTTGGCGTTATGGTAAGCGGCGATATCGGCTGCTATACTCTTGGCGCTGCCGCTCCTCTTCAGGCGATGGACTCCACGGTATGCATGGGAGCTTCTATCAGCGGTCTGCACGGCTTCAACAAGGCGCGCAGGGGAGAGTATGAGAACAAGTCTGTTGCGGTTATCGGCGACTCGACGTTCATTCATTCGGGTATCACCGGTCTTATCAGCATTGCATACAATGCAAGCAACTCCACAGTAATCATCCTTGACAACTCAATTACCGGCATGACCGGACATCAGAATAATCCTGCAAACGGCAAGAACATCCACGGCGACCCTGCAAATGCAGTTGATCTCGAAGCGCTGGTAAAGGCAATCGGCATCAACCGCGTTACAGTGGTAGATCCCGGCAATCTTTCCGAGCTTGAAACGGTGATAAAGACCGAGCTTTCCGCTGCCGAGCCAAGTGTTATCATTGCGAGAAAGCCCTGCGCGCTGCTTAAGACAGTAAAGCATAAGCCTGCTTTCAGAATTGCCGAGGATAAGTGCAAGTCCTGCAAGGCGTGCATGAAGATAGGATGTCCCGCTATTTCCATGACAGGCGGAAAGGCAAAGATTGATCCGACACTTTGCGTAGGCTGCAACCTTTGCAGTCAGATGTGTAAGTTCGGCGCGATTGAGGAATAACTCGGCACCGAGGTTCTTATATTAACTTACTATTCAGAGAGAGGATATATAATGGAAACAAAATCAATCATGCTTGTCGGCGTGGGCGGACAGGGCACACTGCTTGCAAGCCGTATTTTAGGAAATACCCTGCTGTCACGCGGCTATGACGTTAAGGTCAGCGAGGTTCACGGAATGTCGCAGCGCGGCGGCTCCGTTGTTACATACATCAAGTTCGGAGATAAGGTTTATTCACCCGTTATCGAAAAGGGCGAGGCGGATATCATTGTATCCTTCGAGCAGCTTGAGGCTGCAAGGTGGCTTCCGTACCTCAAAAAGGGCGGAAAAATCATCACCAATACCCAGCAGCTTGAACCCATGCCCGTTATCACCGGTGCTATGGAGTATCCTGCCGATATCATCGAAAAGATAAAGGCAAAGGGCGTTGATATAGTCGCTGTTGACGCGCTGTCGCTTGCTAACGAGGCAGGCTCTTCAAGAGCAGTTAACGTCGTGCTTATGGGCGTAATGTCAACGATGATGGATTTCCCTGTCGAGGCATGGAAGACAGCGCTTGAACAATGCGTGCCGCCGAAGGCACTGGAAATCAACCGCAAGGCGTTTGAGCTTGGCGAAAACTTCGCTAAATAACCGTAACAAGCGGCAGCGGATGCCGTAAAAAAATAAAGGAGCATATCTCATGATAAAGTATTTCAAGCCTGAAATCGAATGCGCACCCCGTCATGAATTGGAGGCGCTTCAGTCTTTTCGCCTTTCTCAGCAGATAAGGCGCGTTTATGACAATGTCAAACCATACCGCGAAAAAATGGACGCGGCAGGCGTAAAGCCCGAGGATATCAAATCGGTCAAGGACTTAAGCAAGCTGCCTTTTACAGTTAAGCAGGATTTGCGCGATAACTACCCCTATGGTATGTTTGCGACTCCTATGAGCGATGTCGTAAGAATTCATGCTTCCTCCGGTACGACCGGTAAGCAGACCGTTGTAGGCTATACACGCAAGGATGTCGATATCTGGGCAGAGTGTGCTGCAAGGGCACTGGCTTCTGTCGGCGGTGATGAGAATGATTTCGTTCATGTTTCATACGGCTATGGTCTGTTTACAGGCGGTCTTGGTATGCATTACGGCGCAGAGATGCTCGGCGCAACCGCTATCCCGGCATCGGCAGGCAACAGCAAGCGTCAGTTGGAGATGTTCAGAGATTTCGGCTCCACTATCGTCTGCATGACACCCTCTTATGCTATCAGCCTGATTGAGCTTATGCAGGAGATTGGCATGAGCAAGGATGACCTTAAGCTTAAGGCAGGCGTTTTCGGTGCAGAACCGTGGACAGAGGAAATGCGTCAGCAGATCGAGGCAGGTCTTGGATTAAAGGCATATGATATTTACGGACTTTCCGAGATAATGGGACCGTCGGTTTCCTGCGAATGTGAGTACCAGTGCGGAATGCACATCTGCGAGGACCACTTCATTCCCGAGATAATCGACCCCGATACCCTTGAGGTGCTTCCCGAGGGCGAGCAGGGCGAGCTTGTGTTCACTTGTATCACAAAGGAAGCGCTGCCGCTTATCCGTTACAGAACACGCGATATCGCTACGCTGGTATACGAGCCCTGCAAGTGCGGAAGAACCCATGCGCGTATGCTCAAGCCGCAGGGAAGAACCGATGATATGCTTATTATCCGCGGCGTAAACGTATTCCCCTCTCAGATCGAGTCGGCTCTGCTCAGCGTTGACAACAAGGCAACCAACTATCTGCTGGTCGTAGACAGGGTTAACAACCTTGATACCATCGAGGTACAGGTGGAAATGCGCGAGGATATGTTTGTTGACAATGTAAGAGATGTTGAGGCATATAAGAAGAAGCTCAAATCCTCTATCGACTCTGCGATCGGCGTAGGCGTAAACATCAAGCTGCTTGAGCCGAAGTCACTGGAGCGCTCTATGGGCAAGGCTACAAGATGCATTGACAACCGTCAGATAAAGAACAAGTTTACCAAGTAATGGAGGAATAATTATGCTTAATCAGATTTCCGTTTTTGTAGAAAATAAGACAGGCAGACTTGCTTCCGTTATGAAAGTACTTAACGACAGCAATATTGATATTCGCGCACTTACCATTGCGGATACAACTGATTTCGGAATTATCCGTCTTGTTGTAAAGGACTGCGAAAACGCACTTAAGATACTTAAGGACAACGGCTGCACAGCCAATGTCACCAAGGTCGTAGCTTTCAATGTTCCCGACAGACCGGGCGGAATGTACTCTGTTATCGACGCTTTCGAGAATGCAGGCATAAATATCGAATACTGCTATTCGCTGGTTACCTATAAAGAGGGAAGTGCAAGCGTAATTGTCCGTGTTGCGGATAACGACAAGGCTATCGAGGTGCTTAATGCTAAAGGCATCAAGTTAATTGACGATGAGGATATTATCTGATTTGTTTTAGCTGAATAATAAAACTGACCTGAGATGTTGTACTCTCAGGTCAGTTTGCTTTATTCGGTTATTGTCTCGGATTTCATGCAATCGCAGCATACTCCGCTCAGATTAAGTGTTATCGTCGTGAGTGAGTGACCATACTTATCTGCTACGACTTTCTTTATTGTGTCAAGCTCGTTAAGCTCAATGTCATAAACGCGGTCGCATTTGCTGCACACCATATGATAATGGTCATCCGTGCGCCCGTCAAAACGGTCGCTGCCGTCTGCAATGCGTATCTTAAGCAGCATCCCCATCTCACTGAGAAGATTAAGGTTGCGGTATACCGTGCCAAGACTAAGGCTTGGATTATCCGTTTTAAGAGCGGTATATACCTGGTCTGCGGTAGGGTGAACAGGGAAATTCAAAACCCGGTTATATATCATCTCTCGCTGTTTAGAAAACTTCATACATACCTCATAACTTTAATAATTATTATCATTATCGAAATTATATCATACTACCCTTAATTTGTCAATGCCTTTATTAAGGATAAGCAGACATTTTATTGAGGTTAATGTATGTATCTTTCGGTAACTTACAAGATAATACAGATAAGTCCGCCGCAGCCATCGTTGATGATTCGCTGTATCGTTTCCTGAAGCTTCATGCGTGCGTCTGTGGGCATTCGGTTAAGCTTGTTGTGCAGACCCTCGTTGACAAGGTCGTGAAGCGACTTACCGAATATGTTGCTCTCCCATATCTTAGTGGGGTTTTCTTCAAAGTCAGTAAGCAGGTAGGAAACAAGCTCCTCTGACTGCTTTTCGCTGCCGACGATCGGGTTGATTTCCGTTGTGATTTTCGCCGACATCATGTGGATGGATGGTGCACTGGCTTTAAGCCGCACGCCGTATTTGCCGCCCTGCTTGATTATCTCGGGTTCTTCAAGGCTCAGCTCTTCCATTGTTGGCAGTACAATGCCGTAGCCGGTTGCTTCGACCTCGTCAAGCGCGCTGCGCACTCGATCAAACTTGCGCTTCGAGGCTGCCAGCTCTATCATACACGCCATAAGCTCTGCCTCGTCTGCCATTTCAAGCCCGGTTGCCTCGCCCAGTATCTTAAAGAAAAGACCGTTTTGCAGTGCAATGTTGATTACTCCCGTACCGGTGCCAAGGTCAAGCTCTTCAAGTGCGGCACTGTCAATGTAGCTGCATTCCTGCATTTTGACTGCGGCGTTCTTAATATCGCTTATGCCGTGTATCTCGGAGGCTGCCGATTTAATGCAGTCGAATACGGATTTCTTCAGCCAGTGCTCCTTGTCGAGCGAATTAATCCATTTTGGCATATTTATGTCGATTTCGCTGACGGGGAATTTAAGCAGTATCTCGCCCATTATCGCTTTTATCTGTTCCTCGTCCAGGTCAAGGCAGTTGATGGGCA
>JBJESD010000096.1:0-9589 GCA_051882595.1 Oscillospiraceae bacterium
CAAATTATATCATAACCTTGCGGTTATGATATAATAAACGCAAGCGTTTATTATACGATTAAAATGCCTTGCACATTCGTTCGCCGTTGGCGAACTTCGTGCATATCGGCAAATTATATCATAACCTTGCGGTTATGATATAATGACTGTAAGGACTGTAAGAAAATTTTGCCGCAAAGTGATAAGCTCAATTCGTTGGCGGCAAGGAGGAGAATGACATGGCTTTATTCAAATGCAAGATGTGCGGCGGTAATCTTGAAATAACCGAGGGAATGACCGTATGCGAATGCGAGTACTGCGGAACTAAGCAGACTGTTCCCAAAACGCGTGACGATGTTGCTTCCAACCTTTTCAACAGGGCGAATAATCTTCGTATAAAGTGCGAGTTTGACAAGGCGCAGGAAATATACGACAAAATAGTAGCCTCTGACCCATCAGAAGCAGAGGCATATTGGGGCTTGGTTCTCTGCAAGTACGGCATTGAGTACGTTGAAGACCCTGCGACCTACAAGAAGATCCCGACCTGCCACAGAACTCAGCTTGAGTCTGTAATGACGGATGTTGATTATCTCTCTGCCATCGAGCACGCGGACGTTGTTCAGCGTGCTGTCTATGAGGAAGAAGCCAGAGCTATCGACAAGCTGCAAAAGGACATCCTTGAGATCGTACATAAGGAAAAGCCGTTCGATGTTTTCATCTGCTACAAGGAAACGGACGAAAGCGGCAAACGCACAAATGACAGCGTTATTGCAAACGATATCTATTATCAGCTCACGACAGAGGGCTTCAAGGTGTTCTATGCCGCAATTACTCTTGAGGATAAGCTTGGTCGGGAATACGAGCCGTACATCTTTGCCGCCCTTAACAGCGCAAAGGTGATGCTTGTCATCGGCTCAAAGCCGGAGTACTTCAACGCGGTGTGGGTCAAGAATGAGTGGAGCAGATACATGAAGCTCATGAAAAGCGACCGCAGCAAGCTGCTGATTCCCTGCTACAAGGATATGGACGCATACGACCTGCCGGAGGAGTTTTCGCATCTTCAGGCGCAGGATATGACCAAGATAGGTTTTATCAACGACCTTATCCGCGGTATCAAAAAGGTGATAGTTAAGGAGGAAGCACCCAAAGCGCAGGCGCCTGTACAGACTGTTGTAACTGCTCCTGCAAGCGCAAACGTAGAGAACCTGCTTAAGCGCGGAATGCTGGCGCTTGAGGACGGAAAGTGGGAGGAAGCTAACAGATTTTTCGAGAAAGTGTTGGACGAAAATGTCGAGGAGCCCAGAGCGTATTTCGGTAAGATGCTTTGCTCCTACAAGGCTAAAAACGAGGAAGAACTTGTGAACTCTGCACTTGCAGATGATGAGCTGTTGCCTGAAAATGAATACTATATAAAGGCTTATCGTTTTTCAAACGATGATTATAAGGCTCATCTTGCCGACCTCAGCAACAGAAGTGTTTTCTCTGCGGGAATGAAGCTGTTCAATTCGGCAAAGACAGAGGAAGATTTTACAAAGGCAAAACTGTTATTTGACAGAATACCCGATAATTCTTCTGCAAAGGAAAAATCCGACGAGTGTCAGGAGAACATTGACAAGATCAACGCGGAGAATGAGCGCATTAGAATTGAAAGGGAACAAGAACAGGAAAGGCTTAGGATCCTTGCCGAGAACAAGAAGAAAAAGCGCATGAGAATAAGCGCAATAATTTCAGCTGCAGTAGTATTGGTGGTTGCTTTCTCGGTAATATATGCCACAGTAATCGTTCCTAATCTTAAGTATAAAGATGCTATTTTACTTATGGACGAGGGAAAATATACCGAGGCGATTTCCGCTTTTGAGGAAATGAACGGCTATAAGGATAGCAAGGAACAAATAAGCAACTGCTATTATGAATATGGTGTTTCTTCGATGGAGAGCAAAGAATACTTTGATGCAATAACAGCATTCCGCAAAGTGAATGACTATAAAAACGCAAAAGAACTCTTAGTAAAATGCTTGACCGATCTGAATAAAACTACCATATCCGGCAACTACACTCATGCGGTTGCTCTACGAAATGATGGCACAGTTGTTACGACTGAAGAAGAACAAGTGTTGGAATGGCAGGATATTGTGGCTGTTTCAGC
Source organism: Oscillospiraceae bacterium (assembly GCA_051882595.1). Classification (GTDB taxonomy): domain Bacteria; phylum Bacillota; class Clostridia; order Oscillospirales; family Ruminococcaceae; genus CAG-115. The sequence goes on from JBJESD010000096.1 coordinate 2,126, forward strand.
CGGAAGTTTGTGCAGTGTTGGTGTGAAAGCAGATGGCACGGTTGTTGCAACTGGAACGAACAGAATGGGAGAGTGCAATGTCTCCGACTGGACGGATATTGTAGCTGTATCGGCAGGAAAATATCATACAGTTGGTCTGAAATCAGACGGTACAGTCGTTGCTGCAGGAATTAATGTTAGCGGAGAGTGCGATGTGTCCGACTGGACAGATATTGTTGCTGTTTCGGTAAAGGAACGTCACACAATTGGCTTAAAATCAGACGGCACAGTTGTTGCAACAGGAAATAATGATTATGGTCAGTGTGATGTGTCCGGATGGACGGATATTGTATCTGTTTCAACAGGATTTGATCATACGATTGGCTTGAAAGCGGACGGCACAGTTCTTGCAACTGGTAGACATTGGTCTGGTCAATGCGATGTGTCCGAATGGACGGATATTGTAGCTGTTTCGGCAGGAGAATGTTTTACAGTAGGCGTGAAATCAGACGGCACTGTTGTTGCAACAGGTGATAATGAAAATAATAAGTGTAATGTGTCTAGCTGGGAAGATATTGTAGCGGTTTCGACCGGTGCTTCTTTCACGATTGGTTTGAAGTCTGACGGGACGTTGGCTTGCACACAGCGATTCTTAGGTTTTTCCGACTGGACCAACATCAAAACCCCCAACGACTGATAAATTAACAAATCCCTGACTGTGTTTTTTGGTACAGTCAGGGATTTTGGTTTTACTTCTCCGTTTCTGCTTTGTCAGGCTTGTTTTCATCGCATATTCCAATATGCAGCTTCATTGAAACTGTCGGAAGCGGCAGGCGGTATTTTTCCGCAAGTGCAGGTCCGCAGGCGTTAGAGCCGACTCCTGCCATTGCGCCGTCAACGCAGATAACATTGCTTTCGCACTTCTTAAGCTCGAAATTGTGGCGCTTTTCGGCAAGCTCCTCCTGAGTGTATTCCGAAGCGTTGAACGAAAACGGCGTCGGCGCAGTGAAGCATATCTGCGTTGTTCCGTCCGAGATGCTCATTCGCTTGCAGCCGTAATGAGAGCCGTTTTCCTGCGGACGGATATAGTCCTCGTGCATATCCGAAATGTTCGCCGAAAAGCCTCCCATGTAGCTTGCCTGATGCTTGTCGATATAGCTTTCGCACGGTCCGTAGCCGTAGTATCGTATGCGGTCAAAGGCTTTTGGCAGGAACATCCGTATTCCGAAACGCGGCAGGAAAGCGACCTTGTTTGAAAACTCAGCACTGCACTCAATATCAAGCCCATTCTCCGAAATAGTGTATCGCACATCCATATAGGCGATTGGCTGGTGAATGCTCCAGCCAAAGGACTGGCGCAGGGTGATAACAGCAGCATTTTCGGTCAACTCTGCGCTCACTCCGTAATTCCTCGGGGTGAAATCGTTAAGGTGCGCGTTGTACCAGTCCCACTTCATCACGTCGTTATCTACCGGCGCGCGGAAGAAGTTGAACATAAGAGGTCTGTCAAGAATATTCCTGCCGCCGATTGTTATGAAGTCGAAAGCGGACAGCCTTTTGTTAAAGCGATATGCAGCCTTATCGGTGATAACTTCTACAAAAAAGGGAGAATCCGAAAGGGTTATTTCTGCTTCCGGTTTGTGTTGAGTTATGCTGCTTTCGCCTTTGCATATCATCAGCTGGTCAAAGCAGATTTCATAACCCTTTTCACAGTATAAAGTATCATTTTTCGCCGTGAATATAAAGCGGATATAGGTATCATGTGCATGGCTTTCGGCGGCTTCGGGGATGGATATTTCCTGCTTAGCCCTCGGCGGCAGGTCAAAGGAAACACTGCCCTCTGACAGTATTCCGAACTCGTCGGTTATCTCATAGCGGCAGTTAATCAGGTGTGCCGCATTCTCAAATTCAAGCGTGCTTTCGAGAATAAAGCCGCCTTTTTCTGCTCCCTTTGCAGCACGGACGGGACGATAGACCTGCTTTAATTCCAGAAGTCCCGTGTGGGGTTTTCTGTCGGGGTAGGTGAGGGCGTCCATGCAGAAATTGCCGTCATTGTGACGCTCGCCGAAATCTCCGCCGTAGCCGTATTTTATCCTGCCGTCCTCGGTCGTGCCGAGAATGCAGGCGTGGTCGCTCCACTCCCACACGAAGCCGCCGCAGAAGCGCTCGTTGGAATAGAAAACATTATGGTAATCCTCCAAATCGCCCGGACCGTTGCCCATAGCATGGCAGTACTCGCACAGGATAAAGGGACGGGTTTCGTCCTTGTTTTCGAGGAATTTTTGCATATCCTCGGGGGATGTGTACATTTCGGATACAACGTCCAGTATTTTGTCAGAGGTATCATCCAGCTTGTGGGTGCTTTCATAGTGAAGAAGCCTTGTATCGTCAAGCTGCTTTACAAGCTCGCCTGCCGCAAGCATATTTGTGCCATAGCCGCTTTCGTTTCCAAGTGACCAGAACACTACGCAGGGACGGTTGATATCGCGCCTGACCAGCGATTCTGCGCGGTCGGTTATCGCTTTTCTGAAGCGCTCGTCGGAGGCAAGCAGGGCAATTCCGTTATAGCCGTTTTCCCAGCTCCACTTCAGATCGTTATATACATTCACACAGCCGTGGGACTCCAGATCGGCCTCGTCGATAACATACAGTCCGTACTCGTCGCAAAGGCTGTAAAAAAGCGGAGAATTAGGATAATGCGAGGTTCTGACAGCGTTTATGTTATGCTGTTTCATCAGAACAATATCCTTTTTCATCTGCTCTATGGATGCGTAATATCCCGTATCGGGATAGCTGTCATGGCGGTTTACTCCCTTGAATTTTACGGGCTTGCCGTTGATTTTGACTACCCCGTTATCGGCGCTGATTTTGCGGAAGCCTACTTTTTCGCCGATAAGCTCGCCAGCCGAGGAAATCGTAAGCTTATAGAGATACGGCTTTTCCGCTGACCACAATTCCGGAGACTCGATTTCGGCAAAAACGGTTTCGCCGTCCTTTGCCGAAAGCTTGGCGATAACGTTTCCCGCGGCATTGGAAAGCTCGGCTTGCGCACTGCTGCCGAATGGGGTGAAATAAAGCTTTGCGCTGCCAAAGTCGTCTGCAAGCTCCGTTTTAATTATGTAGTTTTCAAGACGTTTTTCGGGGCGTGAGAGAACGTAAACATCGCGGAAAATTCCCGAAAGCCTGAATTTGTCCTGATCCTCAAGATAAGTGCCGTCGCACCACTTCAGAACTGCTGCGGTAATGCTGTTTTCACCCTCGCTGAGGTATGGCGTAATATCGAACTCCGAGGTGCTGTGGGAAACCTGCGAATACCCCACGAATTCCCCGTTGATGTACAGATAAATGCAGCTGTCGGCTCCCTCAAAGACAAGTATTCTGTCAAGCCCGTCGGGCTTGTAGGTGTAGCTTCTGCTGTAAACGCCCACAGGAATATCATCGGGGACGTAGGGCGGATCATAGGGAATAGGGTAGCAGATATTTGTGTACTGAGGCTTATCATAGCCATGCAGCTGCCAGTTCGAGGGAACGCGTATCTTGTTGTCGCAGGGAAGCGACGCAAAATCGTCCTCGATATCAATAATGCTGCTGTAATATCTGAATCCCCACTCGCCATTCAGCAGCTCAAAGCGGCGCGAGCTTTCGCGGTCTTCAAACGGGTTTTGCTCCTCGCCGAACGGAATGTAATAGCAGTGCTTGCTCAGGGTGTTGATATGCAGCGCGTCGGGGTTCTCGTGATAGATCATACGGCTTTTTTGAGAGCCATAGGCAGAAATCTTTGCAATATCCATGATGTTCTCCTTTTAAATTCCGACAGCTATGTATCGGAAACAGTTATAAAGCTTTGTAAGCCGACCTTGCCATGATGTTAACTTAATTATAAAGCACCTTGACTAATGCGTCAATACATGATATTATCATTATATAACAATATGAAAGTGCGGTGATGATTTTTGTTCTTCTGCGATTATCCTATCATACGAAAAGAAAGGGAGCTTCCGCTGTTTCTTCTTAATATGGGGCAGCAGCGATGTCAGGACCACATAACCAGAACCGACGGGTATCCCTGTCACCAGATTTTATACTGTACAAAGGGCAGCGGAACGCTGATTCTGGACAAAAAGGCGATACATATTCCGCCGTTTACTGCGATATTTCTGCCGGCTTGTTATCCTCATGAGTATTATCCGAACGGCGATTTGTGGGACATTCACTGGATAGTGCCTGTCGGATATGCCGTTGACGATATATTAAGGCATTTCGGGCTTGTTGAACCGGGAGTCTACGAGCTTAGCGAGGTCAAAATGCTTGAGCACATATTCCGAAAAATGCACGAGGCGATAAGAGCGGACAGCGTTTTCGGAAATTACCGCGCGGCAGGATATCTCTATGATTTTCTTATCGAATTGTATAGGCTTACCTCGAAAAGCGAATCCGCGGATGCCCCCAATTCCGCATTGATGAAAGCGGTGGATTATATCAATGACAACTACGCCTCGCGCATTACAATGGATGATCTTTGCGGTGTATCCGGAGTATCTAAGCAGTATCTCTGTATGCTTTTCAGGAACAACCTTGGTTCGCGTCCTATGGAATATGCTGCAAAGCGCCGTATTCAGGCGGCAAAGGAGCTTCTGACCGCATCCGATAAAACCATCGAGGAAATCGCGGCGCAAACGGGCTTTTGCACTTCAAGCTATTTCTGCAAGCTGTTCAAACGGTACGAGGGTATAACGCCGACACACTTCAAAAACGCCTGACCAAAAATGAAATTTTTCATATATACCCACATTTTGCCACAGTGCTTGACTTTTTTTGACACAGAGTGTATAATATAATTTGGTATTTATTAAGGAGGGTAATTTATGGCAGATGTATTTATAAGTCACAGTTCGGTTGACCATCTGATTGCCGAGCAGCTTTGCACTCAGCTGGAGGCAAGGGGCATTTCCTGCTGGATGGCACCGAGAGATATAAGACCCGGCGAGGAGTGGGCAAAGGCGATAAACGAGGCGATTTCCTCTTCCTCTGTTTTTATCGTGATATACAGCAAGAATTCGGCGCAGTCTACGCAGGTGCCTAAAGAAATCGGACTTGCAGGCGCTAGAAAGTCCTATATCATCCCGTATAAGATAGATGATACTCCCCTCAACGGCGAGTTTGAGTATTACCTGCTGGGCTCTCACTGGATAATTGCAGATGTTGCAAGGAACGACCTCAAGATAAATGAGCTGTATAATGTCATCTCAGCGTATAAGATGAAGCTGGGTCAGCCGCCGACGGTAAATCAGGTTCATGTCACCGAGATACATGACAGCGAGGTTACATACTACCCCGAAAAGAAAAAAAGCGCTGTTCCGATAATAATAGCAGCGATGATTTCCCTTGTCATAATCATATGCACGATTGTTATAGTTTTCGTGGTTAACCATAACAAGGACTCCGACAGCGGACGAGACAAAGACAGCGTTTCCGACAGACTGGACGAGGACGAGGACGAAGACGAAGACGAGGATGACAAGGAGGATAACGATAAAAAGGACAGGGAAACAAGCGAAGAAGCCGAAAACTCCGCTTCTGAGCCGGCAGCGACAACCTCTTCCACAACCGCCTCCACAACCTCAGATATTGTTGTTGAACAGCAGCCCGAAACCTATACTATATGGGACGGCACGGTTGATACCTCGTGGTATAATCGTTCATCGTCAAGCTTCGAGATAAGCACAGCCGAACAGCTTGCAGGCCTTGCAAAGCTTGTTAACAACGGCAATGATATGGCGGGCGTTACAATATATCTGAAAAACAATATTTATCTTAACGATGATTGGGGTAACTATTCACTGTGGAAGGCTAGTGTTCCTGCTAATGTCTGGGTACCCATCGGAAAGCCCAGTGCACCCTTCAAGGGAACCTTCAACGGCAACAACATGGTTATCTGCGGACTTTATACCGACGCTTCAAACGCCAATGTATCCGGCTTGTTCGGAAGCGCAGAGAATGCCGAGATAACACAGCTGTGTCTGTGGTATGGTCTTGTTAACGCAGTAGTCACCGATGACAGGCAGTGCCTTGTCGGAGGTCTTGTCGGAGATATCACCGACAGCACCATCAGCAAAATTGATGTTGCCATTCAGGTAAATGCTTCGACAAATACAAACACCGCATTTGCAGGCGGCGTAATGGGCTACGCAACAAACTGCATTATCCATAATGTAATGAACAGATTTTATGTAGGCGCTGTCAGCCAGTGTGTTGACGAAAGTATTTACGGTGCAATAGCCGGCGGCATTGCAGGATGCCTTGAGCAGAACTGCTACATAGAAAACGTAATAAACGGCGCGTATGTCTATGCAGAGTCGAAAGCACCTCTGCGCGGAGGCGTAATAGGTAATTTCTACACCCCGGATAATACCATACTTAATGTAGTGAATTGTTATTATGCAATGGATGAAAACGACAGTACCTATACTGCTGCAGGAGAAACGGCAGACGCGGACATCTATATGACAGGCGTTACACTTGAGGAGATGTACTCTCAGGGCATGGCTGACAAGCTGGGCGACGCTTTCGAATTCAGTGATAACAACCTTTACATAAAGCAATAAAGCCCGTTTCTGCATCAAAACAAGCATCAAAAAATCCGCTTTTGCGATTGTTCTCAAAAGCGGATTTTATTTTTACAGCTTATTTTCTGTCGGAAAAGCCCGGGAAGAATGTGCTTCTCGGGCTTTGGATGTGCCTAATCCTGCTCGGCTGTGCCTGTTTCGGCGCTATGCTCGTCGGTGGGCTGAACTGCGCTGTAGGAAAGGACGTTGTGAATCTCCCACAATGCCATGTCATAGGCGTAGGGGGCAAGGTGGATTCCATCTCCGCCCGAAAGCTGACCGCAAAGCTTCTTTCCGTCCGCGCAGCGGAACAGCCTGCCGTAGTCTATGCACTCAACGCGCCCGGTGTAATGCTCCTTGACGTAGTCGCGCATTGCGCTGTTGAACTGATCGATACGCTCGTTTGAGGTAAAGTCGCTGTCCACAGGGTTGATTGCGCAGACGAATATCCGCGCGTCCGTCTCCTTAAGCGTGATATCAATTATTTTGGAGTAATTGACGCAGTACATATCCGCGTTGGTGATGTTTACATCGTTCATTCCCATTGAGAGGAACACATATTTCGGCTTGATTTTCTTCAGGACATAGTCATAGCTGCAATCCTTATTTTTGTATGAGAAATCATAGTCGAAAAAGCTCCATGCGCCGAGGGAGCCTCTGGCGATAACGCGCTCCTTGGGGACTCTTCCATAGCTTCCGAAGCCGAGGCATATACTGTCGCCGACAAAAATGGATTGACCGATAAACGACTTTTCCTCATCGGAGAGGTAGTGATCGCCGTATGGTATCACGCAGTCGCAGAGCTGATACTCGGTTTCTTCGGTTGGCTCAGCTTCTCTTGTTTCTTCGCGGTGCTGCGGCTGAGTTGTCTGTACCGTGG
>JBJESD010000097.1:0-2054 GCA_051882595.1 Oscillospiraceae bacterium
CATCAATCCGGGCTTGTCGCTATGAAACTTCGACTTGATCCACGTTCCGGCCTCAGACGCCTTATCCTTGATCCATGTGCCTGCGGTAGACAAACCACCCTTGACTTTGCTTACGCCTTTCTGGAGCGCCGAGCCCTCGTATTTTGCCTTGATCTTATCCATTAATCCCGGCTTGTCATTATGGAAGAAGTTTTTTATCTTGCCCTTAACGCTGTCAACTTTCTTGCCAAAGGCGCTGTTATGGTACTTTTCGGACATATCATCTTTCCAGTCGTGAAAATCATCCTGAAGATTGCGCACCTTGTCATACGCGCCAAGAAGCCCGTTGAATACCTTGTTCTTTCCGCCGAAGGTGTTATCCTGAATAAACTTATCGGCAGAGGCTATCTTGCCCTCCACCCAGTCGTTTGCTCTCTCAAGCTTGCCCTTCTGAGGAGCCGCTGCCGCGCCCTTATTGCCAAATCCGAGTCTGTTTTTAAGATTTGCAAAAAATCCGGGATTTGAGCTGCCTCCTCCAATTGCCGCCTGATTGCTTGCGGCAGGTGCAGTAGTCGGAGCAGCATTTGCCGCAGATTTTACGGCAGCCGCAGGTGCTTTTTTCTTTTTGAACCAATCGGAAATAGCCATATAAACTCCTTTCTGTATGGCAGTCCTTTGCAGAACAGCCTACTAATGCTTATACAGTGACGTCGGCTTTGGTCTTTTTCTCCCTGTCCAATCCCAGAGTTACAAGGAACAGGACAGCGCAGGCAACAAACGCAGCTGCAAGGAAATTAAGTCCGGTCGCACCCGCAGTCAGAATAACCGAATATACTACGGGGCTGAAAGTCTGGATTATACTGCCAACAACGTTCAGCATTGCAAGACCTTGACTTACACCGGTATTTTTCACCGCAGGCATGTTGACATAATAGTCGCTTGTGGCAGGAGTGCCGAAGCCGTCAAACAGACCAAGCAGCGATACGCTGAGCAGGATTATAACGATAGGAATATTGATATTCAGCATGAATATCGACGCAGCCGCGATAAGCAGCGACATAATAACACAGGCGGTGCGTCCTATGCGTGCTGAAAGCGACTTCAGCAGAACCGGACCAAGGTAAATTCCTACAAGGCCATTAAGCAGATAGCCGTAGGATATCGTTACCTCGGGAAGTCCAAGGGAGCTTACAAATCCCGGGAAGAAAGCAACAACGAACATCAGACCGAAGTTCATAGGCAGTGCAACAAGAAGCATATATCTAAGTACCGCAGGATTGAACACAAACTGCAACGCATTTGTCCTTTTGCCGTCAGAAGTATTGTTTTCAGCGGCAGCAGTCTCCGTAAAAAGCTTCCACGGACCAAGAAGCATAACAATCATCGCAAACGCAACTATGAAAATACCGGCAATGAAATAGGACATCTGAACACTGATAGAACCGGCGATTACCGCACCAAGCGTACCGCCGCAGGTGATGCCGCCAAGCAGACCGGAGTTGAGCGAAGCAAGATTGTTTGTAGTGTACTCCTGCGAAATTGAACCGAGAGATACAAAGCTGTTGAATGAATACTTTATGCCTGCAAATCCTATACCCGAAATAAATCTGTAGATAATAAGCTGCTCGGGAGAATTTGCGAAAAAGCACATTACATTTGCCGCTGCCGAAATCAAAGCAGACAGAGTAAACAGCACCTTAAGGTTCATCCTACGGTAAAGCGGCAGACAGAACAGCGAACAAATCATCGTCGCAAGAAGCTCTGCCGTCATGGGAATGGATGCAACGAAGCCGATTGGCAAGTCGAATATCGTTTTGTTCCATTGAAGAATAAGCACGCTTGAAAAAGGAATGCCCACATACATACCCGTGTATGCAATAAACGAGCCCAGACGCAGCATCGGGGATACGATATCCGCCTGCTGCTTTTTGGTTGTTCTGAAAGTTTTTGACAGCCTTTCAAACATCGCATCGGGAAGCTTAAGCAGCTCAAAAATCATTATGAGTGCTACAACAAACGATACAATGAACACCAACAGCATTCCAAGCATTTTGCTGTCTATGTATTCTTTGGAA
>JBJESD010000098.1:0-9484 GCA_051882595.1 Oscillospiraceae bacterium
GCCTGCAACACAGATGACTTCGCATCCGGGATAGTTTTCGTGCAGCCACGGAATGATGATAGATGTATCAAGTCCGCCGGAGTACGCAAGAATAATCTTTTTAATTTCCTTAGCCATAATTATATCTCCTTTTTAAGTGAAAAATATTTACAATAGTTATTATACTCTCTTTTGCGTAAATGTCAAGTATATTTATTCATCAGAATGTATATTATACATATTTTTTTGATGATTTATCATAATTTATGCATAAACTTTTAAAAAAATGACGCGATATTCAGATGCTTGATTTCTAGCAAATCACACAACAGTACCGTTTTATCGCCGCTTTGAGAGCATAAAAGTGTAATGCGAAATATTTGGAATTATACATTGATATGTATAAAAAAGTCTTGCTTATCCATTGACAGATGCTATGTTCACAAGTATAATATAAATATGAACGTTCATTTAGGACTGAAACAAGTGAACATAAGGAGGCTAAGAATTATGAAAATGAACGAAAAAATCGAAATTATGCTTGACAGAAAGCGTATGCGAAAATGCACCTTTGCAGAGAATGTCGGTATAACATACCGCGCTTTCGCCAATTATATGAACGGCACGCGCACGCCCAAGGGGGATATACTTAAAAGAATAGCCAGCGAGCTTGACCTTACGCCTGAATTTCTTACCAACGACGAGCAGGAAATTGAGCTGACGATAGAGGAACGTTTCATTAAGCGAACCTGCCGCAGCGAAAAGGATAAATCTGCTGCTCTGCAGTTTATCGCAGATACCAAAGGACTTTTCGCAGGCAACTCTCTTTCGGATGATGATAAAGACGCTCTTTTTCAGGTGCTTTTCGAGATTTATAATGACAGTCGAAACCAAAAATGATTATTGATGCTATAATAGAAAAAGCCGACGAGATACGCAGCAGCTTCGGCGGAAGAAATATCTTTCAAACCGCCGAAAATTCAGGGGCAATGGTTTGGTTCAGACCGCTTGGCGGTTTGAAAGGCTTCTATATTTTCGAAAACAGCCAGCGCTATATCGTTGTCAATAATGAGTTGGATGAGATGACTCGCCGTGTAGTCTGTGCTCATGAGCTTGGGCATGATGTCCTTCACCGTGAGCTTTCTGTTGGCGGTATCCGCGAAAATACGATGTTTCTCGACAACAATAAGACCGAGCGTGAGGCTAATCTGTTTGCTGCCGAAATACTTCTGACCGACAAGGCTGTTCTGTCGGAGCTTGAATATATAAGCACTCCCGAAACTGCCGCGTTTGAGCTAAGCGTTCCGCCGGAGCTCCTCGAGTACAAGCTTGAGATACTTAATTATAAAGGCTATAACTTTAATTTCAGCGCAGTCCGTAACGATTTTCTAAAATAGCAATTGAGAGGTAGATAATATGGATATAAAACAGACTCTGCGTATGTTGACAGAGCAATCCGGCGTTTCGGGTGACGAATTAAATGCCAGCCGCGCAATTGCCGAAATACTGAAAAACTATGCCCCCGAAGTGGGGATAGATCCTTTCGGTAATGTTACAGCGGTTATAAAGTGCGGCAAGCCGGCGGCAAAAACGCTTATGCTTGATGCGCATATCGACCGAATAGGCATGATAGTTACTTATATAGATAACGATGGCTTTATCAGAGTGGGAGCTTGCGGCGGACTTGATATGCGGACAATGCTTGCGCAGAGCGTGACAGTATACGGAAAGCAGCCTGTGCAGGGTGTGGTATGTACGCTGCCGCCCCACGTTTCAAAAGATCACAGCAAGGTTCCCGAAATTGGCGAGATCGCCATTGATATCGGTATGACAAAAGAGCGTGCAGAGCAGGTGATAGCTTTGGGTGACAGCGTTATAGTCAATTCCCGTTTCAGAGAACTGGCAGCGCTTGTCAGCGCACCATCGGCAGATGACCGCGCCGGCATCTGCGTTATTCTGCGCGCGCTTGAACTGCTGAAAGAGCGCGAGCTTTGCTATGATCTCGCAGTGTGCTTTTCTGCGCAGGAGGAAACCGGAGAGCGCGGAGTAAAGCAGGCGGCATTCCGGCTTATGCCGGATGAAGCAATCGTGGTGGATGTGTCGTTCGGAAGAACTCCGGACAGTTGCACACATGAAACCGCAGAAATGTGCAGCGGCGCAATGATTGGCGTTTCTGCCGTGCTTGACAGGAAAATGACGGAAAAGCTGAAACTCATCGCAGAAAAGAACAGCATTCCATATACGATCGAAGTAATGCCATCCTCAACGGGAACCAACGCTGATGCGATTGCGGTAAGCCGCGCAGGCGTAAAATGCTGCACAGTATCAATTCCGATAAGATATATGCACACGCCTATCGAAACGGTCAGCACCGAAGATATCGAAGCCGCCGCAAAGCTTATCGCAGAATATGCAGGAGGTGTTTACGATGCTTGACAGATTAAAAGCGCTTTGCAGCATAGACGGTACATCCGGCGATGAAGACGCTGTACGGGAATATATAATGAATAACATCCGAGCGGACAGCGCGACAGTTGATAATCTCGGAAATCTCATTGTATTCAAAAAGGGAAGAAGAACGCCTAAAAACAAGATCATGCTTGCCGCACATATGGATGAGGTCGGTTTTATGGTAACGGACGTTACAGAGGACGGCTTTCTGCGTTTCGGTGCTGTTGGTGGTATCGACCCACGAGTAGTAATCGGCAGAGCTGTGAGGTTTCACAACGGTGCGCTTGGCGTTGTCGGAACAAAAGCTACGCATCAGCAATCAGCCGAAGAGCGCAAAAAAGCTCCCGATTTTGATGAGCTGTATATAGATATCGGTGCGCGTTCTAAGGAAGAAGCCCTGAAAACTGCCGACAGGGGAGATACTGCGTGCTTCGACAGTGATTTCTTTGCTTTCGGAGACGGCTTTATAAAGGGCAAGGCTATTGACGACCGGGCAGGATGCCTTATCATGATGGATATGATAAACAGCGAGCTTGAGTACGATATGTGGTTTACATTCACCGTTCAGGAAGAAGTGGGAACTCGCGGCGCAAAGGCGGCGGCATTTACAGTCTCCCCGGATATCGCTATCGTGCTTGAAACAACTACCGCCTGTGACATTGCAGGCGTTTGCGGCGACAAACGCGTTTGTTCCCTCGGCGATGGATGCGTTGTTTCGTATATGGACAGAAGCACTGTCTATGACAGGGAACTGTATAAGCTGGCTTTCACCGTTGCAAACGAACTTGATATTACTGTGCAGACCAAAACTGTGATTGCGGGCGGAAACGACAGCGGTGCTATTCATGTCAGCAGGGGAGGAGTGCGCACGCTCGCATTATCTGCGCCGTGCAGATATCTCCATTCGCCATCCTGCGTTGTTAAAAGCAGCGACATTGATTCGGTGAAAAAGCTGGCTATTGCTATGACTGAACGCTGCGCGGAATTATGATATCTCAGATTTTTAAGCAGTCGGATTTCGGTGCGCTTCCCGAAAAGGGAATAGAGGCGCAGAAAATACGCGCCCTGTATCTTGCTTATGGTGCAGACTATGCCTTTTGCCGGTTTTACCGTGATAAAAGCTGCTATATCTCCATTCTTGACGGAGCCGCCGTTGTGTGCGGCGATGATTTCAATATTGAGGAGCTGTACAGCTTTTTGTCAATGAGCGGATGTCACGAGATTTTTTGCGGCGAAAAAACAGCAAATTCGCTTTCTACGCTTTGCGATTGCAGAACAGATGTTCTTAATCTTATGCAGTACCGTGGTGAAATATATACCGAGCCGTTGGAATATGATATGATGTTGTCCGATATTTACCGCATTATTGCCGATGGTTTTGATATTGAATTTGAACCGTGGTATCTTGACATCTCTCACAAAGTGCGTCACGGAATAACAAGATGCGTCTCGCTGGATGGCGTTTGTGCACTTCTGATACAGCACAACCTTAACGGAGAAGCACTTCTCTCACAAGTGGCAACACTAAAAACACAACGCAGAAAGGGATACGCTTCAAGACTTGTGAAAGCTGTAAGCTCCGCAATATCGCCCGATGATGTCTTTGTAATCTGCGAGGACTCTCTGGTCAGTTTTTATAAAAGCTGCGGTTTTCAGGAATGCGGAAAGAAGTTTGCCATTCACATTTGAGGATAAACCGTAGCGAATGAAAAAGCTATTCTGAGCTAACTATGATAGCTACTATTCATTGTGTTAAAAAAACGCCATGAAATCGCATTTCATGGCACTGTTTACAGAGATGATATTAATTTTTCGATGTAAAACAAAATCGCTGAACCCAAGTCAAAACGGGTTCAGCGAAACATTGGTCGGAGTGACAGGATTCGAACCTGCGGCATCGAAGTCCCAAACTTCGCGCGCTACCAACTGCGCCACACCCCGATAATTATTCAACTTTAACATTATACACTATATATTATGATTTGTCAACCCTGTAAGAAGCAAAAAATATATTTTAAATTTTCAAATAATTAGTGTGTTTGTATTGACATTTGTATTCATTTGAAGTAAAATATATATAACCTCGTAAGTTGAAAGGAGTAAATGCTATGGGCTTAATTAAAGCAGCAATTAATTCAATTTCAGGAAATCTCGCCGACCAGTATAAGGAGTACATTTATTGTGATTCCTTATCAGGAGATGTTCTTGCAGCAAAGGGTCACAAGCGCGTTGGCGCCAAGGGTACAAACAAAGGCTCTGATAACATTATTACCGATGGCTCTGCTATCTCTGTCAATGAAGGTCAGTGTGCACTGGTCGTTGTTGACGGCAAGGTTAACGAAGTAGCTGCTGAGCCCGGCGTTTTTGTGTTCAAGTCCTCTGAATCTCCCTCTGTTTTCTCGGGAGAGCTCGGTGACGCTATCATGAACACAATCAAGGATATCGGAACGCGTATCTCTTATGGCGGTGATGCAGCTCACGATCAGCGTGTGTATTACATCAACACAAAGGAAGTCATGGATAACCGATTCGGTACCGCTAACCCTATTCCATTCCGTGTGCTTGATGCAAATATCGGTCTTGATATTGACGTATCAGTGCGCTGTAACGGTACATACTCTTACCGTATCACAAATCCCGTACTTTTCTATACCAATGTATGCGGCAATTTCTCAGAAACTTATATGAGAAGCAGTCTTGACGCTATGCTTAAGTCAGAGATTCTCAGTGCGCTTCAGCCTGCTTTCGGTAAAATCTCCTCACAGGGCGTTCGTCCAAGCAGCCTAACCTCTCATACATTCGAGATATGCGATGCGCTTAATGAGATACTGTCAAAGCGTTGGGGCGAAACACGAGGTATGCACGTTGAGAACTTCAACCTCAACTCCGTAACATTGCCAAAGGAAGACCAGGATATGATAACCGAGCTTCAGCGCAAGGCTGTTATGCGTAATCCCGGTATGGCAGCAGCAACGCTTGTTGAGGCGCAGAGCGAAGCCATGAAGACCGCAGCAGGCAATGCGGGCGGTGCAATGATGGGCTTTATGGGAATGAATATGGCAAATATGCAAGGCGGCATGAATGCTCAGACTCTTTTCCAGATGAACGCAACGCAGCAGCCTGTGGCACAGCCTGCAACCGCTCCTGCACAGTCTGACGGCGGCTGGAAATGCTCCTGCGGCGCGATGAACAGCAGCAAGTTCTGCCAGCAGTGCGGTTCGCCAAAGCCTGCGCAAGCGGCATTCTGGAGCTGTTCGTGCGGAGCTCAGAATAAGGGTAAGTTCTGCCAGGAGTGCGGAGCACCGAAGCCTGCAGGCGCACCGCTGTTCAAGTGTGACAAGTGCGGTTGGGAGCCGGATGATCCCACAAAGCCTCCGAAGTTCTGTCCCGAGTGCGGCGATACTTTTGATGCAAACGATATCGTATAACCGATAAACATCACTTCATCGGAATATGCAATAAAGTCACTTTTGATGCGATGCGTCAGGAGTGACTTTTGTTATATGTGATTATCCACAGTATAGCATAGCCTGAGAAATTGCGATTTTCTCAGGCTCAACTTGTATTTACTTATTATTTTTGTCAGCTGCAAACCTTATCAAGCTCATCACGAAGCTGTTTGATTATCCTCTTTTCAAGCCTTGAAATATAGCTTTGTGATATGCCGATTTCGTCGGCAACCTCTTTCTGGGTTTTTTCCTTAACGCCGTTAAGTCCGAACCGCATTTCCATTATCTGCTTTTCCCTTGAAGACAGCTTTGCTATCGCCTCGTACAACAGCTTTTTCTCCACCTCATCATCAAGGTGTGCATTAACGCAGTCGCTGTCCGTGCCCAGAACATCAGAAAGAAGCAGCTCGTTTCCGTCCCAGTCGATGTTAAGCGGCTCATCTATCGAGATTTCATTTTTGTATTGGCTTGATTTGCGAAGATACATCAGTATTTCATTTTCTATGCAGCGCGAGGCATATGTTGCAAGCTTTATGTTCTTGTGCACGCTGAAAGTGTTGACCGCCTTAATAAGCCCGATAGTGCCGATAGAAACAAGGTCCTCGAGACCGATTCCCGTGCTCTCAAACTTCTTTGCAATGTATACGACAAGGCGCAGATTGTGTATGATAAGCTTGTCGCGCGCTGTCTGAAAATCGGTTTCCAGCTGTCTGAAAACATCTTCCTCCTCTTTCGGTGTAAGCGGCGGCGGAAGTGTGTCCGAGCCGTTTATGTAATGCACATATTCCTTTTGCGCCTTTGTGATATAGTGTAAAAATGCGAAAAGGCCCTCATACAGTATCTGCTTGAAGTATTTTTTCATATATTTTCCTCCATATATTATATAAGTCTGGGGTTAAAGATGCAGTCTGTTCCCGTCAGCTGCTTGCTTACGCCAATAACAGCGTCTGACTTCACACCATTTATCACCAATCCTGCACTGAATACAGGAATAAGTGTTTCTCCGGAAATCGTGCTGCACGGAATAAGCTTAATGCTGTCGAGCTTTGAAATATCCCCATATAAGTATAGCTTCACTTTTTCCGGCATGATTTCATTTATGCTTTCGGCGCGGCAGATTACCACAGGCTTTCCGCTGAAAGGGTCGTACAGACCGTTTCCCGTGTCAGCCGCGCCGGTAAGTTCAACCGATTTGCTTCCCACTGTTATCATAACCCTTGCAGTAGTGGCAGACAGGTTTTTTCTGTCGAGATAATAACGAATCAGCCTTGCCGCTATGTACGCAAGTATAGTTATTATTGTAACCGCAATAATGGGAGTATCAAAATATGCGACGCCGTTGCAGTAGTACATTCCGTTTGGCGCTGCGCATATCCACAGAGCCAGCATGGCTCCGGCATATGTAAAGCTTATCACTGAAAAGCACAGCATAGCGATTAAGTATTCGCCCGGCTGCTGCCTGCCAAACGCTGTCAGTACGATTGCAGCTGCGCATAGCAGCTTGATTACCGATGAAAGCAGAAACGGCATTTCCGGAAATAACACTGATAAGGAAAAAACGGCTCCGACAGCTGCTGCAGCCAAACATCTCCATGTACTAAGCTCTCTGTGCAGTAAAACTGCTGTACCACGGACAAGGAAATAGTTGATATACAGATTGATTATCAATAGCACGTCAATATAGATAGTCACCGTTACACCCCGTATATTATTATATAGCATACCATATGCAAAATATGTAAAAGAGCAGGTGAAAAACCTGCTCTTTTGTGTTAAAAACATAAAAAAACGCACGGTGCAGGTCGAATAACCGGTTCCGTGCGTCTTATGTGATATTGGTTTAGTCGCGGTTGAATTCAGCGAGTTCCAGACCCTCGTTTTTGTCCAGTGCCCACTTGATATTCCACTCGCTTGTAAAAATAAGCAGATAGTTTCCCTTGACATCCTGAATAAGCTTGGTGTCGGATGTAAGGATAAGCTTGTTAAGCTCATCAATGCCGCCTGAGATATGCTTTTCACTTGTTATCCAGCGAATGTACTGATAGGGCAGACCTTCTCGGATAATGTCAACATTGTATTCGTTCTTAAGGCGGTATTCAAGCACCTCAAACTGAAGTACGCCGACAACGCCGACGATTACCTCCTCGAAACCTGTCTGGGGCTCGGAGAATATCTGGATGGCACCCTCCTGTGCAATCTGGGTCGTACCTTTGATAAACTGCTTTCTCTTAAGTGTATCCTTTTGCCTTATTCTTGCAAAATGCTCCGGAGCAAAGGTCGGAATTCCCTCAAACTTTACCTTTTTCTTTGGTGAACAAATAGTATCTCCAATTGAAAAGATACCCGGATCAAATACGCCTATTATATCGCCTGCATATGCTTCGGATATTACCTCTCGTTCGCTTGCCATGATTTGCTGCGGCTGAGAAAGGCGCATTGTACGGTTGTTCTGAACGTGAAGAACCTCCATATCCTTGTCAAATTTGCCGCTGCAAATTCGCATAAACGCAATTCTGTCGCGGTGAGCCTTATTCATGTTAGCCTGAATCTTGAAAATAAACGCGGAAAACTCCTCGTCAAACGGATCAACCACACCATCCTCGGTGTTGCGGGGCAGGGGAGAGGTCGTCATTTTAAGAAAATGCTCCAAGAACGGCTCTACTCCGAAGTTTGTCAATGCCGAGCCAAAGAAAACAGGTGACAGCTTTCCATTGTTGATAAGGTCGATGTTGAATTCTTCGCTTGCGCCGTCCAGCAGCTCAACATCCTCCGTGAGAGTTTCATAGTTGTTCTGACCAATGATGTCTGCAAGCTTGTCATCGCCGAGATCAACCTCGGTAGCGGCAACCTCGCGCGAGCCGTTGTTAGCTTCGAAAGATATAATTCGTCTGGAAGAACGTTCGTAAACTCCCTTGAAATCCTTGCCGCTGCCGATAGGCCAGTTTACCGGATATGTCTTGATGCCAAGCTCGTTTTCAATTTCATCAAGCAGATCAAAGGGATTTCTCGATTCTCTGTCCATCTTATTAATAAAGGTGAATATAGGAATATTTCTCATAACGCAAACCTTGAAAAGCTTGCGAGTCTGATTTTCTACGCCCTTTGCAGCGTCGATAACCATTACCGCACTGTCGGCTGCCATCAGTGTACGGTAAGTGTCCTCCGAGAAATCCTGATGTCCCGGGGTATCAAGAATATTGATGCAATAACCGTTGTAGTTAAACTGCATAACAGACGATGTAACAGAAATTCCACGCTGCTTTTCAATTTCCATCCAGTCAGAGGTTGCGTGACGTGCATTCTTTTTTCCTTTAACGGCACCGGCAAGGGAGATAGCTCCTCCGTAAAGCAGGAACTTTTCGGTCAGAGTTGTCTTTCCGGCGTCGGGATGTGATATTATAGCAAAGGTTCGGCGCTTTTCAATCTCTTTTTTTAATTCAGCCATTTAAGTTCTTCCTTTTCGAAAATGTGTTTTTTGAAAACATACTCTATTATTATAAAATAATATGGGTAAAATGTCAAGATACCTTAAGTACTTTTTTATTAATCGGTGTTGAATTGTCAATGATAGGTGACACTCACTCCAAAAAAATAATAAATTAAGC
>JBJESD010000099.1:0-9212 GCA_051882595.1 Oscillospiraceae bacterium
AAAATACCGCTGTCTAGACCAGTACCTGCGCGCAGGAGGGACGACTCGGGATGGCTTTAGCCATTCCGACCTCCGCTTTTGCGGAGAACCGTCGGAACAGTCCCAACGGGACTTTTTCGACAGACTGAGAGAAGAAGAACCGCTCTGTTTCTTCTTCCCGAATTATTATATCTCATCAAAGCATATAGCCCGGTTTTTTCCTTGTTCCTTTGCCTTATACATAGCCATATCTGCCTTGTCAATCATTTTGTCGTAGTTCGAATTATCCGAGGTATATCCAAGACTTATTGTTACAACGCCGATTTCGCTGTCGTCACGCTTAATTCCAAGTGCAGGAATCATCTCCACTATCTCTTTTGCGATCTGCTCTGCTTTTGCGGCTGGCTCGAAGCTTATTCCGAGGATTTCCTCTCCGCCATAGCGATAGAAGATTACATCGTTCTTTTCCGAATACGCATTCAGCGCGTCACCGATTCTTTTCAGGCATTCGTCGCCATATACATGTCCGTATCGGTCGTTAAGCTTCTTGAAATTGTCAATATCCATAAGGAACATTGAATTGATACGCTCTCTCTTACCGGACAATACATCCTGCAGAAGCTCGAACATATCCTGTCTGTTCCTAAGCCCGGTAAGGAAATCTCTTCTTCTGTCGTAATCGGCTTCCTTGTAATTGTCCAGAGCCTCCTGCAGGAGTTTTTTCTGATGCTTAACCTCTTCAAGAGCTTCCTCTAACAGCTGCTTTTGCTTTGTTTCTGCGTCAACTATCTCGGTTACATCACAGTGATAGCCGCTAAGCTCAATGCCTTTTCCGGGGACTACCTTGGAGGTTCCGCCGCATCTGACGAAAATTTCACCCTTTGTCGGATGATTCCATACATATGTATTTTCGGAAAAGCCTTTTTTTATCATCTCCTCAACGCTGGCGCGAACAGAGGGCATGGAAGATTTTTTGACGCGTGAATCAAAACTACTATACATTTCTTCCTCTGTCATTTCCCCGGGGACGATTCCCAACAGCTCGCACATCTTAGGCGTTCCCTTAAGGCGCGGCTTTTCGCCGTCATAAAGGTACACATGCCATATACCGATATTAGCAGAGGCTATAATATCCTCAATCTCGCTTTTTGAATCGCGCAGTTGCCCGTAAACCTCGCTTCTTCTTTTTTCATCCTCTGTGATATCCATGCAGGATACATATACATGAGGCCTTCCGGTTTCCTCGTCTTCAATAATATAATAATTGATTCTGTGATACAAATCCAACGTAGAGGAATAAAAGATTTTTTCTACAAGGTCAATACCATTTTCATGTGCCTTTATCAGGCTTTCCTGACAAAGTTTGGACTTATCATTTGAAACGTCCCATATCTGAAGATATTCAGTACCGAACGATCTTTCCATCAGCTCGTCAAAACTGCAAGGTGCTTTAAGTCCAAGCTTTTCTGTAAAATTAATACCATTCTTACCGATAATATCCCTCTCGACAATTCCGGTCGCAAGATCAAAGTCGTAATAATATACCGCTTGTCTTAAAAAGATCTCGTTTATCTTTTCGTATGGTGTCATATCAAAGCCTCCAAACTAATTTGATGTAATGTCAGCTTTTGTAATTCCAAGTATACCTATGCGTTAAGTCTCTACAACCGCTAAAACTACAATTCAACATATAAACTAATTTTATCATAGATTTCTGCAAAATGCAAGTGTTTTTTCATATTATTAAGAACCACACGCCGTTTCCCAAATCATTATAAGGAGCGCACTTCGTGCGAGATGTGCAGCCTTTTTCTGCCGCAGGCAGAAAATTTTGCTGGCGCAAAACCGCACGCACTCATCGTTGGACGGCTGTGTGAACCTTGAAATATATGTCGCCGCTTTGCGGCGGTCGGCGGTCGGCTGCTTACGGGAACAAGTTCCCGTAATATATATTATGGCAGCACCACAAATTAATAAGCACCTCCAAAAGCGTCCGACTATTGGAGGTGCATATCACACGAAAATGCCGCATTTCGTAAGACTTTCCTTTGGAATATTGCTTTTATGCCATTTTGTCAAACAAAGGGGGACATTTCAATTTTACCATAGGAGGGTATTCTTATCATTCCTGTTTTTATTGCCTGAATAAAGCTCATTAATGATCACGATCTGACGGCAGACCTGCAGCGGCTCTGCTTATGAGTAGCCTTTTCCTTATACATCAGATTGTCCGCAATCTTGATAAGGTTATCTACAACAAAATCCTCACCGATCCGGTCATAGTGGATGCCAAAGCTGCAGCTTACCTTATACGGCTTGCCGGAGGTGCGGTTGTACTCGTCAAGGCTTGCAGTAATGCGCTTGACAAGGCGTTTTCCCACAAGCTCGGGATCGTCTGTGCATATGCTCGCCACGGTAAACTCATCTCCGCCGAAGCGCGAGCATATCTCATTCTTCTCCCATACAGAGATAAGCGAGTCCGCAATTGCTTTTATTGCAATATCACCCTCGGCGTGTCCGTATGTATCATTAATGGTTTTAAGTCCATCCATATCAACAGAAATAATTATGAGATAAGTGGACTTATCGGGGTTGTCTCGTGCAGCGGTAATGAACTTACCGATTTCGTTATAAAAACCGCGCCTGTTGTAAAGCCCCGTATGATCTCTTACATACAAATCGTGAAGCTTGGCTATAACCTTTTTCATTGCCGCCTGGCTGTTGGCGATCTCAAGAGAGTGGTTAAGATTGCGCGAATAGGTAACCATATGTCTGAATTCATCATTCGGGTATGTATCATCACAACCTGTGCCAAGACCCATTATTCCATAGCCCATGAACTTTTCCTGAAAATGAACAGACCAGAACAGGAACACATTGATTATATCCATTGCCTCTTCAAAATGGCTGCAATGCTTGCCATAATACGGCTCAAATCGCTGATCCTTCAGGATTTCTGTCAGGATAAGTCTTCCCTCGGTAGCATCATCCTCACGGATGGAAACTATGCTTTCATAGTCGCTGCCAATGTTCATAAAATCATCGTTCAAATTAAGCCCGAAATAGTGCCAGCAAAAGGGATTTGAGTGCTCATGAATAACTGCGGACAGCTCTGACATATTGTTAGAGTTTGCAGCTTTTGAGTTGAACTCAAACATATATGTATTGAATTGATTATCGTCAACCTGCATTTTAAATAGCTGCGATGTTTCACCGACCGAGCATTTGCTGTCAATCGGAACACATCCGCAGGAATGCGACCATACAGGCTTATGGTCAACTAAGAAGCAATCGCCGGTATCCTTACTCTCGAGGTGAGCGGTAATTGCATCGACCGCCTTTTCTCCTGCAAGCTCCACATCCTGCTTCGCAGTGGTCAGGCGAGGCAGGTGATATTTTTCCTCAAGAATTCCGTCAAAACCTGTTACGATAACATCATCGGGGATCCGATATCCTGCCTCTCTAAGCTTTGAACAGATAGTGATAGCCATAGAGTCGTTGCAGCAAATGAACGCATCCGGCATAGACAAACCGGACTTCATAAATTCATCAAACGCCGCAGCGGTGGGATTTGACCAGAAATCACCGTACATTATTCTGTTTTCGTCAAGCTCAAGTCCGTGCTCGCTCATGATTTTTCTGCAGCAATCGATACGCTCGTCTGAAAACTCGTTATTCTTCAAGCCTGCCACGAGGTTTATTGTCTTGCAGCCATGCTCTTCAAGAACATGACGCACAATTGTTTCAAACGCCCTGCGATAATTAAATGAGATATGATAATCACAGCCGACTTTCTTTTCAACACTTACGGTGAAAATATTGTGCTTTCTCGCATTCTTAAGAATGTTATCTGTTATCTCCGGACATTTGATTGATTCGGACATGATAATGAGTCCGTCAAGAAGCTCATATTTGATATGGTCGTACACGCGTGCCTCGCCCTTTTCGTACGGAGTCATTGCATAAAAATCGGTAAACGAATTATAAATCAGTACTTTATATCCGTATTCTACGGCACGTTTAATAGCAGCGCGCACAAAGTCGCTCATCAGGCTTTCGGAAAGCATAGCAAGGCAAATGCCGATACAGCGGTATTTTTTATGTTCCATATACACACCTCAGCTTCAAAAACAGATAACATTTATTATAGTGTATCATATATTCAGCAAGCCGTCAACCATTTTAGCAAAAAAATCGCAAATACTATGTGCTTCTGTTGATATGTTCATTTATCACTAAACATTTTTGAAAAATTTTATAAAAATACTTGACAAAGATAATCGCTTGTGATATAATATATGAGTACTAAAAAATACGGTATGCGCCAGTAGCTCAGCTGGATAGAGTATCTGGCTACGAACCAGAGGGTCGGGGGTTCGAATCCCTCCTGGCGTGCCATAAGAAAACCGCTTAACTGTTAGGGTTGAGCGGTTTTTCTTTTGCCTGAAATTACGAGAAGCACTCCCAGAAAAGGAGTGCTTCTGTTCATGCTATTCAGATGTGGTAAAATCAGTATTCGATATGACCGATGCGATAATCAATATCATCTACAATATAGAGGTTATTCTCAAAGCAGAACTTCTGGTCGAAGCTGCCGCCGAAACGGAAGCCTTTCATCAGTAATTCAGGCAGAGTAACGTTGTAGGTGTCGGTTTGCTCGTCATGTACGAGATACTGTATTCCCATATTGGTCAGCAGCAGACCGTCCTTTTCAAGAATCATTGCGGTGCCGCTTACGTTGAACGCGTAATCTATATATGTCGCGTAAATCTCGTCCATTTCTACAATAGACTTTTCTTCGATATCAAAGAACTCGTAAGCAGGCTTTTCGCCGGGCTCAACCGCTGCGTTGGGGTACCAAAGAACTACATATTCCCTGTCGTTGATTTCGAGAATATATTCGTTACCTTTGTCGGCGCTGAACTTCACCGGTTCTCTGCCGATGGTGTACGGCACAAGCTCCGTGCCGGTTTTGTCAACTATTGCATAGTTGCCGACATTGTTTTTGATAAGGAACATATCATCGCCGAGGTCATAAAGTTCTTCTGCGTCAATAGTAGTAATTTCTGTATAATTAAAGTCATATATTGTATATCCGCCAACGCATTTTTGAACAAAGCAGTTGTTTGATACTGCTTTTACAGCTTCCCACTCGTAATATAGGTCAAAAGCGTCGAATGATGAAAGCTGTTCATTTTTGTCATTGAATATATATACCAATTTTCCTCGCGCCATATATATCGTTTTATCTCTTGACCATTTCCACTCATAATCTATGCCGTTATCTTTTTGTATTTCTTCGCCTTTATAAGAAAAAGCGCTTATTCTTGTCAAAATGCCAAAGTCTGTGGCTATTATATCGGCACTAGGTTTACCTCCACAACGTGAATACCAAAGTATAGATTTTTCTCTATCCGAACCCTTGCTAAATCCCGGAAGATCTTGGCTTCCATTTTCTTTCCACAATGAAGTTTTTGCCGAATTAACCACATTCCCCTCTGTATCAATTATCTGATACTCGTCCCCCTTATATACTCTCGCGTAGCCGTGGTTAAAGCCGTTGAAGCCGCCCCAGTTGTATATCCCGTCATAGTCGCCCACGCATAAATTGCCGCTTTTATCGATAAAATGTGCCTTTCCGTCCGCGCCGTAAACCGCCGCATATCCGCAGGAGAAATTATAAGCGTCGGCATACTGCGGCTGAATCACCCACTCGCCGTTTGTGTTTATGTAGCCCCATGCGCCGCTGCTGTCCTTTGCTGCGAGGAGAAGCTCTCCGTCGGTATCCATTATATCGGTTCTTATCGAGGCAAAGCTGTTTTCGCTGCAAACCAGCACGGGCTCACGGGTTTCTTTCTCGGCGGAAATATCTACGGAAGAGCTCTCCGAGTCTGCGGAAGTATTTCCGCCCACGGCAGAGCCGTTCTCCGAAGAACCGTTATCCGATGAAATGGCGTCCGATGAAACAACGTCCGATGAAGTCGTCTGGCTATCGGGCGCACTCTCGCTTTCGTTTTCCTTGTTCACCTTTACGTTTAGGTCGCAGCCGCAGCTCATGGTGATGATACTGCAAAGCAGCACCGCTGTCAGTAGTTTTTTCTTCATATTATCTCTCCTTTAGATTGTTTGGAAAACGCCGCGGAACAGGCTTGCCCAAGAGACGCTTCCCTGAGTTTTATTATACTTTCTCACTGCACAAAGAACAATACCCTATGCAAAAAATGTATATTATCATGCATTTTTTGCAGTTTCGGGTTGAAATCCGTTTTTTTGGTTGAAAAAAATCAGGTGATATGCTATAATTTATTAGCTTAATCAGAAATTCGGGAGTGTTTTGATGTATATTATTTTTTGCGACGATGATATTGCTCAGGCGAAAGGGTTTTGCGCGGAATTCGCAGAGCTGCTTTCGGAGCATACGCTTAAATGCTGCGCCTCGCCGCAATTCATCTTTGAGGAGATAGAAAAGGGCAGCAGCCCGGACGCGGTGCTGATGGACATTGACCTCGGCATGGAGAAAAACGGAATTGATTACGCCCAGAAGCTGCATTCGCTCTCTCCGAAAACAAGACTGATACTTGTCACCGCATACACAGAGAAATTCGTGCAGGACGCGTTTTTCAGAAGAAAAAACATCGCCGCGTTCCTGATAAAGCCAATACAGCAGGAATCACTTTTGCGTGCGCTTTTCGGCCATGAAGAAAACACACAGGACAGAAAGCTTAGCTTTCAACACAAAGGCGAGATAATATCACTGTCGGAGGATGAGATAGTCTACCTTGAGTCCAACAAGCATTACGTTATCATCAATGCCACCGACGGTACGGTTTATTCAGTCCAGGGAAAGCTTTCGGAATACGAGAGGTCGCTGTCGGATGTCTTTTTGAAATGTCATAAGAGTTTTTCTGTAAACATGGGGCAGATCAAGAAAATCAATTCCGACACAGTTCATCTGATCAACGGGAAGCAGATACCGGTTAGCAGAAGCTGCTCGGGGCAAGTCAAGACCCGTTTCCTTGATTTCCTAGAGAAAAAATAACGCAGCAGGAGATGTTTATGAATATTACTATGGTTTTGTGGTTCCTGATAAGTTCGCTCAGCAACGTTGCAGCGATATGGGCAAGCACGAAATGCTTTGAGATGAAGAGGTCGAAAAAGCTGTATTATCTGATCGTCTATTCGGTGTGGACAGGTATTGTCATACTGCTTTCGGGGCTTGGTAAGCCGTGGTCAGAGTTCAGACCGCTTGCCAGTGTGTTGATACCGCTTGTTCTGGCGCCGTTTTTCCTAAATGGGCGCAAAATGATGGTGAGTATCTTTTTCGTGATAAATCAGCTGCTGGATTTTATTCTTGATGTTTTGGTATGCTTTTTGATACTGGTGATAGATCCTGATTTTATGAACATTAATGACATTGAGGAGTATTCCGCAAACCGCGTTTTCATAACAATAGTGTTTGTGATGGTGATTATTCCGTTGAAATACATATACTGCAAGCTGTGGAACAGGATAGTCAACAATAAGAAATACGAGAGGATAAACGGAATTTATCTCATGTTTCCCATAGGACAGGCTGTTGTTATGCTCGGAATGATGTATCAGAGAACTTCATCCAAAGCATTGCTCGGCATTACTACTGAAATGATCACCCTTATCGGTCTGGTTCTTCTGGCGGTCATCGACTGTATCTTCCTGTTCTATCTCTCGGACATCGAGCGCAACAAGGTGCTTAAACAGGAAATTGAGCGCATGGAATATGCGTACAGCGTTGAGCAGGAGCATTACCGCCTTATCGAAAGTAAGCGTTACGAAATTGCGAAAATACGCCATGACTTAAAAAACCAGCTTGTCAGTGTAAAGCAGCTCGTGAAAACGAACAATTCCGCAGAAGCGGAGCAGCTTCTCTGCGGAATAGAAAAAACACTTGACGATACTGTGGAGTACGACTATTGTTCGGTGCCGGTAATAAACGCAGTGCTTCAGCAGAAGAAGCAGCAGTGCGAACAAAACGCAATTGCCTTTGAAGCAGACATATCCATCTTTGAAACCGGAATAATCGAGCCTGTTCATCTGTGCAGTATTTTTTCCAATATGCTGGATAATGCGATAAACGCAAACGTAAAGCTGACGAACAAAGGAAGATACATCAAGCTGTTCGCCCAGAATAAACAGGGGCATATCGTGATACACACTGAAAACCCAACAGCAGAAAAGGGCAAGAAAACCATTGACCCTGCGCAAAGCAAGGGGTACGGGCTGAAAATACTCAAGGATATATCCGAGAAATACAGCGGACAGTTCGACATCAGCTTTGATAACAATGTCTGCCGAGTTGGTATTTCGGTGTGCATAGAACAATGATAGTGCGTATTCCTATGTTTATCACGCTTCACCAAGCAGGAAATCATTCACATTTAATTATAGAACAAAGTGAGCAAGCTTGATTTGGCTTGCTCACTTTGTGTTTCATTCGTGCTCAGCATCTTCTCCTGTTGCCTGAACTGTGCCAAACTGGTGCTGCACAGGCGCATAAATAGAGTACAGCTTTAACGGGATATTTCCGATATTGATGATATTATGCCATGTTCCTGCCGGAATGATTACGGCATAGTCGCTGTTTATCCGCTGACGGATATTCAGACAATCTTTCCGTTTCCCCATAATCGCAAGCGCACAGCCATTTTCAATACGGATAAACTGATCGGTGTGAGGGTGGATTTCCAGCCCGATATCTCCGCCAACCGGAATGCTCATTACCGTTACCTGAAGATGATCTCCTGTCCACAGCGCTGTGCGATATGTCTGATTTGCTTTTGTGATTCGGTCGATGTTTACAGCCAGTGGTTTGCCTCCGTAATCCCTTATCTCAGATTTCATGTAAGTATGCTCATTCATATCGTGTACCTCCATTTCGTTACTCCTATATAATATGAAATGTATGTAATTGGTGTGCAGAAACTCTAACTAACGCTAACCTCTTCATGCGTAGTCTGTCAATTTTCAGTTATATATTATATTCATGTAGCTATATATGAGCCATCCGTTTATAACGGCACACAGAAATTTACCCGAAGCTTTACGGCTTCGGGGATTTAGTGATTCCGGGAAAGGAGAAAGTATGTTTACAAATCCACGCTACGCCACACGAGGCGTAACCGCAACAGTGCCGCTCCTGCTTCAGATAATCCTTTGGAACTTAATCGACAGCATGGAAGTAGAGGAAAAAGACTACC
>JBJESD010000100.1:0-9178 GCA_051882595.1 Oscillospiraceae bacterium
ATAGATTACAAATGCTCGCTGCGCGAGCATAAACTAAGTTTTTCGACAAGCTGAAACCTTCGGAGTAAAACCCTCCGGAGGTTTTGTTTGTTGAAAAAAGAGCCTATTATGTCAGAATTATGAAGATAATCATTATTTATACATTTCTGCCAAGCCATGCATAATATTATGGCAATATATATATGCATTATTCCGAAAATCAACTAAACCTATTGACAAAGTAGTATTGATAGCGTATAATGCAGATATAAACCAACAAACATAGTAGGTAAGTAGATTGAAAGGAAAAAATATTATGAAAACGATGCTTTGCTGTTGTATGTGCTGTGAGTAATCCGCAGATGCGAACTATGGAAAATTCCCCTGTCGTTTGCATTTGCCTTATTTTTACGCAAATGCAAACGGCTTAAATACATTTTTGGCTGTTTCATTTTGTAATGAAGCAGCTTTTTTGAACGGCGGCGAATTTTGATTTGGGAAAGGTGGAAATTATGGTAAATTACTTCGAGAAGTTCGTTAGAGCCAATTTCCGTTTCGGGCGAATGTGACATCTACGCCCTGAACGGTAATCTACATCTTTGGAGGACTACATAAATGGATTTGTTTAAAAAAATAATCCCGATTCTGTCTGCGGCGCTTGCCATAGCGGTACAGATATTCATACCACGGTCGGGTTTACATCCTGTGTCAAAGCCTTATTTCACCTATGTTCTGATTGGCATACTGGCGGTTTATCTCATTTTCTTTATAGCGTCATTCCGCAGCAGGAAGCTGAATGAGAAGCTTGTGTACAAAGGTTATTTTATAGGCGGCGCAGTATTATTCTTCAATATTCTGAACCTGCTGACAGCCAAGCTGGCTGTGCTCCCGATACTGTATTTCCCGTCGCTGGATCGTGTGTTCGGCGTTATGGCGGAGGAGCACGAAGTCCTGATTAAATGTATTCTATATTCGCTCAGACTGCTGGGTCTTGGTATCCTCTTTGGTGCATTGGCAGGAATTATTACGGGAATATGCATCGGATTTTCAAAAACCTTTTCTTACTGGATAAGTCCCGTAATACGAATTCTCGGACCGATTCCATCAACCGCCTGGATTCCTCTGGTGCTTATCAGCTTCCCCTCGGCAGTTTCCGCAAGCGCTTTTCTTGTAGGTCTGGCGGTGTGGTTCCCGACTACGCTTATGACAAGCAGCGGTATCTCAAACATTCAGAATTCATATTTTGAAATATCAGGCACTCTTGGCGCAGGCCGTTTTTATCAGGTATTTAAGGTAGGAATTCCTGCTGCAATGCCGAATATGTTTCTCGGACTTTTCAACGGAATATGCTCTTCCTTTATAACGCTTGTCACAGCCGAAATGATTGGCGCAAAATACGGAATCGGCTGGTATATCAACTGGCAGAAGGAGATGCTTTCCTACGCTAACGTATATGCGGGGCTCATCATTATCGCAGTATTGTTTTCTGTGCTGATTACGCTGCTGTTTAGAGTAAGAGATAAGTTCCTCGGTTGGCAGAAAGGAGTTATCAAATGGTAGGCGAAATTATTATCGACAATGCCGTAAAAAAGTTTACGTCAGCCGATGGCGATGAAATTGTTGCGCTTAACGGCATTAACCTTGACATAAAGCCGGGTGAATTTGTATCGCTTATCGGACCGTCAGGCTGCGGTAAATCCACGCTTCTGCGGCTGATCGCCGGTCTGATTTTTCCCGACGGCGGAAGGCTCACCCTTGACGGAAAGGAAATAAAAAAGCCCGATTGTGAGCGCGGCTTTATGTTTCAGAATCATACGCTTTTCCCCTGGCTTAATATCTATGACAATGTCGCCTTTGGCCTGCGTGCCAGAAAAATTTATAAGCAAAAGAAGCAGGACGTGGAGGAATATATAGAGCTTGTGGGTCTGAAGGGCTTTGAACGCTCTTATCCCCATCAGCTGTCGGGCGGTATGTGTCAGCGTGCTTCTCTTGCAAGGGCTTTGGTGGGACACCCAAAGGTGCTGCTGCTTGACGAGCCCTTGGGCGCTCTTGACGCTTTCACGAGAATGAATATCCAGGATGAAATTCTTCGTATCCGTAAGGAGCATAATATGACGATGATTATGGTTACTCATGATGTTGACGAAGCAGTTTATCTTTCCGAACGTGTTGTGGTTATGTCCGCCCGTCCCGCAAAGATCGAAAAGGTTGTCAGTATTGAGCTTGCTCATCCCAGAGCACGAAGCAATCCCGAGTTTCTGAAATACCGTGCCAAGATACTTAAGCTTCTGAATTACGGCGGTAAAATTTCAGAGCTTGAATACTACTTATAAAAGGAGAACACAAAATGAAAAAGACGCTATTAGCATTTATTGCATCAGCCGCGCTTTTGCTCACTGCTATGAGCGGTTGTGCAAAGCAAAATGAATCCGAAGAGGATGTGGTTAAAATCGGATATGCCACAAGCTTGTGCCATGCGCCTATTCACGTTGCAATCGAAAACGGTTATTTTGATGAAGAAGGTCTTAAATACGAGGCAATCAATGTGGGCGGCGTCATTACGGAAGCAATCGGCTCAGGAGAAGTTGACGCAGGCTTTGGACTTGTGGCAAAATTCATTCAGCCCCTTGAAAACGGCCTTCCGATGAAGCTGACTGCAGGTATCCATACAGGCTGCACAAAGCTGGTTGTTCCCAATGATTCCGATATCAAGACCGTTGCAGACCTTAAAGGCAAAAGAATCGGCACGCCGAGCCTTGCAGATTCCCCCACAATGATTGCGAAGCGCTCACTTGCGGAAGCAGGCATTGGCGTTACAGCAGATAATATGGAGGTGGAATTTGTTGTTTACAGCAACAACGACCTGCCCATAGCCCTGCAGAACGGCGCAATAGACGCATTTGTAACACATGACCCTGTGGTTTCTATTGCCGAGAGGGAATATAACCTTCGTGTAATCATCAATACTACCACAGACGAGAAATATAGGGACGAATATTGCTGCTTAAGCTTTGTAACAACCGACCTTGCCGAAAATCACCCCGAGCTTGCCGCAAAATATACGAGAGCAGTTATGAAGGCGGCAAAATGGATTGAGGAAAATCCTATGGAAGCCGCAAAGCTTCAGCTCGATAAAAACTATGTATCGGGGGATCTGGAGTTAAATGCAGAGCTTCTTGACAGCTACAATTTTGCTCCGTCGGTAAGCGGTGGTTATAATGCACTGCGTAACAGCGTGCTCGAGCTTCAGGATATCGGTATCGTCAGAGCCGATACCGACGCTGAGGCGATGATAGAAAAATCCTTTGCGACATTTGATGATGTTGAAGACACATATTGATAGAAAGAGGGTTGATTTTTATGACTAACAAGAAATGTCTTACCTGCGCAGCCTGCAGTAAGCTGAGCTGTATAAAGAACGAGGGCGAAAAATACCCCGAATTCTGCCTGACAAAGGCGCTTGACGAAAGCCTGCTGAACGAGAGTCTGGAGGTTTATGACAACAACGAACAGCTGGGCAATATCGCACGTGTTTCCGCCTCTATTGAAGGCGAATTCTACGGACGTATGACCCGTGTGGAGGAAACCATTGAGTTTATCAAACGTATCGGAGCTAAAAAAGTCGGAATTGCTACCTGCGTGGGTCTTATTCCCGAAGCAAGACTTTTCGCCAAGCTGCTTGATAAAGAAAAAATAAACTACTATACCGTCGGCTGTAAGGTAGGAGCCGTGGACAAGACCCGAATCGGTATTCCCGAAGACAAAAAGCTGAATCGAGGCTGCGGACACGAGTCCATGTGCAATCCCGTTCTCCAGGCGAAAATACTTAACGAGCAGAAAACCGATTTCAACGTTATGATCGGTCTTTGCGTGGGACACGACTCATTGTTTCTGAAACACGTTGAAGCGCCCACTACTGTGCTTATTGTAAAGGACCGTGTGCTGGTTCATAATCCTGCCGCCGCATTGTACGCAAGCACGGGAATGTATTCAAGATTTAAATAACTACGGAGGATTACGATGAAGAATAAAGTGATAAATGCTCTTGTATATCTGGTTTTGGGCGTTCTGCTCATAATCGGACCCTACACCCTGTTTCCTGTTTGCGATACCGCCGAAAAAATCATGAAATGCTTTTGGGCAACAAGAGCGGTGAATACCGTCGGCGGAATGCTCGCTGTTTTCGGAATTGTTTTACTGCTGCTTAAAGCCGGCGATTCTGTGATTGCGGTAAATCTGTGCAGTATCGCAGCAGGAATAGCTGCAATTCTGCTCCCGAGCGTTATAATCGGCGGATGTGCGAAGGATACAATGGCGTGTCAGGCTCTCACCTTCCCGGCTATATACCTGATTTCCGCAGCGGTGGTTTTATTCAGCGTGGGTAATCTTATTTATCTGAAAAAGACAAAGAGAGGAAAATAATATGCACAGCAAATTCATACTGTGTGAAATTGCATTAAAAAACGTAAAAAGCAGATTATACCGCAGCGGACTGATAGCCTTGTTTGTATTTGTGTTATCTGCGTCCCTCTTTGCTTGTACGGTTTTGCTCAGCAATATGAACCGAGGGCTTGAAAGCACTTCTGAAAGGCTCGGCGCCGATATAGTTGTCGTCCCCGAGGATTATTTCAGTTCTATTGAAAATGCGTTGTTCACAGGAAATCCCTGTACCGTTTATTTTGACAGGAAATGGGCGGAGATCCTCAGAGAAACCGACGGGATAGAAGCCGCGTCCTCACAGCTTTTTCTTGCCACGCTTAATTCGGAATGCTGCGAATCGTTAGCACAGCTTATCGCATTTGATGAAGATAATGATTTCGTTATCCGACCCTGGTTAAGCACCGAAACAGCGCTGTCGGAAAATGAAGCGGCTGTGGGCTGTGACATAGGGCTTGCAAAGGGCGAAACGGTAACATACTACGGAACAGAATTTACGGTTGCCGAGGTTCTGGACAAAAGCGGAATGGGTTATGACAATTCGGTGTTTATCAGCTATGACGGAGCCAAGCGGATTATCGGCTCTGAAAGCGCAAGGAATTTTCTGTCGGTTCAAAGCGACGATTTTATTTCTATGGTAAACCTGAAAGTAAAGGACGGATATGACGCCGAAACGGTGAGCAATGCGATTGCAAAGCAATACGACGGCGTCGCCGTCTATACGTCGGATAAGCTTTTGGAGAATGCAGAAAAAAGCATACGGAGCTTTACGGGGTACAGTAATGTGCTGCTGACGGTATTGTTTGTTCTCAGCACTATTTCAATTATGAGTATATTTTCTATCACCGTTAATGAGAGAAAACGTGAGTTCGGTATATTTATTCTGTTCGGCACACAAAAAAACCAGCTGATACGAATTATTATGCTTGAAGCAGTTTTCATAATTATTGTGGGTACGGCGGCAGGTATTCTGCTGTCGGGAATATGCCTGTTATTATTCCGCAATATCATCGTACTGAATTTACAGCTTCCGTATCTTGAAGTCGGTATCGGAGAATTGCTGTCTGCTGTTTTACAATGTACTGCAATCACATTTGCGGCAGGAATTGCCGCAACGATCTATTCGGTTGTGAAGCTCACAAGAAGCAGCGGCGCCAATTTACTTGAGGAGGGAGAGTAATGCTGCTTGAGGTACAGAATGTTTCTAAAGAATACTCAAATGCCGGTAATGCTGTTTGTGCTGTGAATAATGTCAGCCTTTCTTTATCGGCAGGCGAATTTGTCGCAGTGTGCGGATATTCGGGCAGCGGAAAAAGCACCCTGTTTAATCTGATTTCAGGGCTTTTGAAGCCTGACAACGGACAGATTTTATTTGAGGGCAGATGTATATTCGAGAATAACTTCAATCTTTCGGATTACAGAAACAATCAGATAGAATATATTATTCAGGGGCAGAGCGTATTGAACAGCTTTACCGTGCTTGAAAACGTATGTCTTCCATATTATATATCGGGCGGTAAAGAAAACAAAAAGGAAGAAGCGATAGCCCTGCTGAGGGATGTCGGGCTGGAAGAATATACCGCAGTATATCCTAATCATCTGTCCGGCGGCGAAATGCGCAGAGTAGCTATTGCGAGGGCATTGATAAATCATCCGAAGCTGATAATAGCGGATGAACCCACAAGCAGTCTAGACAAGGAAAACGCTGTTGCTGTTCTGGAGCTGCTGAAAAGGCTCAGTAAAACCGGCGTCGGCGTTTTGATCAGTACGCACGACAGCCTTTATCGGGACTATGCAGACAAATGCTTTACACTGGAAAAAGGAGTTTTGCAGGAAATCGGCAAAGAATGTAACAGCGAAATATAAACGGCAAAAAATATCTGAACTGAATCGGTAAAAACAGACAATGACAAAAAGACCCTCCTAATGTCGGATTTTTGCAATACATATCCTTTTATTTGTGTTATGATAAGAAAAAATGCAGGAGGTTACTATATGAATACACTGAAAAAGCAAGACAATTTATCTACTAAAACGCTCGTCCGGTTGAACTTGCAACATGGCAGTATCACTTTGAAAATGGAAGCAAGGAAGCTGTGCTCAACGCATTGAGCTTTTATCAGAACGAGGACAGCGGCTTCGGAAACGGATTGGAGGCAGATTTTCTTAACCCCAATTCTTCGCCTATGGCTACATGGGCGGCAACGGAAACTCTCAGAGAAATAGGACTTACCGACAAAAACCACCCGATAGTAAAGGGGATACTATCCGGGTCTATTTTTCCGCTGTCAATGAAACCAACTGCTTTCCAAAACGGTTTATCTGTTACGCCATCAGGAGTAAGATATAGCATAACTGAATTCTGTGTATTCAAACTCTCCTCTATGTGCTCATAGAATTCCTTTCCATAGCCTCTATGTCTGCATTCGGGAATGATATAAAAGCCCATAATCGTTCCACAACCTTTAGGCAACAAGCCGTAAATAGTTCCTGTGTTGATTGCAAACATCGAAATACCAACGGGTGTACTGCCTGTAAATGCAATCTCGAAGTGCATATCAGGTCTGCTACCATGAATGTTTATCCTGCGTTTCAGGTCTGTCAGAATTTACTCGTCGGTTTCAACGATACCATCGTGCTTATTTACCTCTTTGTTAAATTCAAGCCAAAGAGGTTTTGCAAGTTCAAAATGTTCAGTGTTGTCTTTTACTAATTGCAGATAACTTTATCTATTCATATAAACTCCTTAATGCAGCCAAACAAAAAAGTGTTCCCGAAAACGAGAACACTTAAATTTCACCATAAACATTATTGCTTTGACTGCATTAAGCATACAAATGTGAATGATAGATATTCCCGTTACGGATTGTTAAAATTCTCATATCATTCACCTGCCTTTCGAATTGTGGCTTTATTATAGCATAGTCAAGATACTTTGTCAAGAACTTTGCTGATTAACATTCGTAAATTGTTCATCTGAAAAAAACAAAACCTCCCCCTCACCGTTTCACGCCGAAGCGCTAACGATGTGGGGAGGTTCATTATTTCATATCACCCAACGTCAAGACAAACCCTTACGGTTAAGTCTTGCCATTGGTTTTGTCCAGCACCTTTGTGTAAGTAATTTTTCCTTCCCCGTCGTCAGAAAGAGAATAACCGCATTTCTCATACAGCTTTTGAGCTGGGATATTGTCTGCTGTAGTGTGGATTTTTACTGTGGTCTTGCCCATACTGTGAAGAAATTCTTCGGCATAGCTTACGGAGTATGTTCCTACGCCTTTTCCCTGAAAAGCAGGCTCGACAACAAGCATTGAAATCCAGCCAATATTATCACCGATTTCAAGCCCGTTGACTTTGAGGTATGCACACGGTATAGCACCTTTAAGAATGAGAAAATGTTTTTCGTCCGTGTCACCGGATGAAAGCAGTTTATTCCATTCGTCAAACATTATTTCATTTCCGTGGAGTGCTTCGATGTTTTTTCCGTAAATTTCGGTGACATATCGTGCATCTTCCTTGCTTTTAGCTTCAACGACATTGAACGCAGCCAGTTCTTTTTCAAACATGATTTGTCCGTCGTTCAATAAGTCATTGAATTTCTCGTATGGGCGCTCTGTAAAACCGAATTTCTTTTGCAGATTTTTAGAAGGGATGTTCTCAGGCTCAACATAACACCTTAGTGTCCTACACCATTTGTCAATCAACGTATGTTCTGCAAGCGTAAGCATTTGTTCGGCGATATGTCTTCTACGGTATTCGGGGACTACAAACATATCACCATAATACCACAGGCTGTGATTTTCTTTATTTTGCAGACAAAACAGTCTGCCAACAACCTCGTCGCATTCATTCTTGGCAATTACATTAAAGCAATCTGTTTGCGTTTTGCTCTCATATACCCAATTTGTAATGCTGCTTGACCATTCAGCTTTATTCCATTGAGCCATAGCGATTTGTTTTACAAGTACCGGTGATAGAAACTCACTAACAGTAATAGAAATAGTTTCATCAGGAATTGCCTTTTCATATATTTCTTGCTTGTTTTGGGGAGATATTTCGCCGGTGCGAATAAACCCCAACTCTTCCCAAAATGGTTTCCCCGTAACGGGGTCTGCGGTAAGGTACATTTGCTTGACTTGGTTAGCCTTGAAGTAATCCGCTAAATGACCGAACATCTGCTTACCATAGCCTTTTCTTCGGTGTTCGGGCAATACAAAAAACTCCATTATACAACCAAACCCGACTTTCTTGAAGCCTTTGTCTTCAGGTTGGTCGATTTTGCCGAACAGAAATCCAATTACAACGGATTCAGCATAGCAGAGTTTAAGACATTTTGAGAAATCAAATTGCTTTTCAATGATACTGTCTGTCCATCCTTTTAACATTTCCGAGTCAGTATTGCGGTTTTGATGTTCGTCCAGCTCTTTGCCATACATTTGCATAAGGCTGTGAAAAACATTGCTGTTTTCTTCTGTAACACTTGTGAATTTAAGTTTTTCCATAGTAACTCCTTTGTAATGTAAAAAAGTGTTCCCGATAACGAGAACACTTGAATTTTACCATATACATTAAAGCGTCAAGCACAGAAATGTGAATGATAGATATTCCCGTTACGGATTGTTAAAATTCTCATATCATTCACCTGCCTTTCGAATTGTGGCTTTATTATAGCATAGTCAAGATACTTTGTCAAGAACTTTGCTGATTAAAGGTGTGGACACACCGCGCATATTATAAAAAGTCAAGAACTGAAAACGGCAAT
>JBJESD010000101.1:0-1972 GCA_051882595.1 Oscillospiraceae bacterium
CGGATCAAAGGATACGAGGAAGTGTTTCGCCCCGTGTGGCACTTTTTCGACCTGAGATCATACATCATTATGGCCGTTATGATGGGCGGCGGGATCTGGCTGCGCTCGTCCGGACTTGTGCCGGATGTGTTCATCGCCGTGTTTTATACAGGTCTCGGCTGTGCCCTTGCCCTCGCAGGCATACTGTTTTGGATCATGTTTTTAACGTTCCGAGAAGACGGCAATAATGCTTAGCCGAAAAGAAGAGAAAATTCAAAAAGCCGCTGCGGAATTGCTCCGCAGCGGCCGCTTTTTATGCGTCTGTAACGTCAAAAAGCCTTATTTCACACGGTTTTCGGACCGTCAAACAGGCTGGATCGCCTTTAGCTCAATGTAGCCTCTCTCGCCACGGGGCTCCAGCTGAATGCGCGGATTCGAGTTGTCCCAGGCATACCCAATGACCGATGGGTCGTATTTCTCCATAGAAGCCTGCACCGTTTCAATGGCCTGACAATAGTCTTCCTCCTTAAACGGCTCTCCCTGAAACATCAGGTATTTTGCGGCAGGCAGGGTAATGACGTCAAATCCATCGGGGATGATACCGGTATCATCAATTGCCGCCTCAACGCCCTGCACATATTCCGAAGTTCCCTGTTCCCGATATTTCTCCGGCAGCCACAGGCAAACCGGCTCCCCGCAAAGAGACTTCATGCTGGTCAGAATGCCCCAGACATCGCAGCCTGCCTCCTGACAAAGCCATTATCGCAGAAAGAGTGGGAATATTCTCGACTTTTCTTGCTGTCTTTCAAATTACGGTTTGTAGATGATAATGAATCCTCTGTTTTTTATAATAGCATATTTCGGCATAGTATGAAAGCCATAATAAGGAAACCTCTCTTGTCCGGGCAGACAAAAGAGGTTTCTTTCGTGCCAAAGAACGACCAAACGGAGCAGAACTGAGGTAAAAGTAAGGAAAAGCAGCATAGAGACTAACTTCTATTTAGTTTCAAGTAAAATTGGAATGTGGTCCGATTTTTGCAGCCAATCCGAATTATTTAATATACGATAGTCCTTTATGTTTTTTGCCGAAGAAAAACAGTGATCTATATGATATCCTTTATCGAGGTGACGGTATAAGTAGAAAGTTGGTGTTGACTCGTTCCCTTGCGGCTCACCGGTTAAATAGTGGTAGGCAGAGCAAATCCCTTTTTCGTCAAGCTGTTGCACCACAGCGCTATGAGTTCTTGTATAATGTTTTTTATCCCAAATGGCATTGCTATTGAAATCTCCGATAATAACGGTGTTTTCATTATATTTGGAAATATTTATGCTTTGATAAATATAATATTCTTCGATATAGGGTTTGCAGGCCCATACCGCTACTAAATCAAAAGTATCATTTACTCTAATCGATATGAAGTTACGCAAACAATATTTTTCCCATTTGTTTTCCGTAATGCGTATACTCTCACGAGCAAACACGCCTAATCCTTTGGTTTTTGTTTCACCGATCCACAAATAGTTTTGTGCAAACTCGTTATATGCAACAGAAGTACATTCTGAAGGATTTTCACATTCCTGAATGACATAAATGTCTGCATCTAACACAAGAATGTCTTGGAATTTTTCACGAAACTTGCCATTACAATTCCAACTGACAATTTTCACTTTACATTCTCCTTTGCAGTTCTGCAAGATGCGATATGCATCACACGATATTGCTTGCAACGATGCGATGCTTTCCCACAAATATCGGCGAAGCGGCTTTATTAGCAATCTGTCATCGTTTGCCGAAGGCAGCATCATTCAAAAAAACGCACCTTCGTCTGTAGACAAAAGTGCGTTCTTTCTTTGAAAGTAAAGACCTATTTTGATACGAACTGCACACCCCTCCGACCTTTCGTGTAAAGGTTCAAAGGGGTGTGCATCTTTTAATTATTACACTTTCCTGCTGATTACTTTGGAATCACAGGAATATACAGGTAGCTGTCAT
>JBJESD010000102.1:0-9126 GCA_051882595.1 Oscillospiraceae bacterium
AAATAGATTACAAATGCTCGCTGCGCGAGCATAAACTAAGTTTTTCGACAAGCTGTGGGCGGTTTTACACCGCCCTGATTTTGTGAAATTTTAATAAAAATAACAAAAAACTACTTGAAATGTTGAAAGTTTTATGATAATATATATACAAGATACAATTAACGCGTTAGTATGCTCCGGATTAGTTATTTTTTTAACATTTCTGACAAGAGGTGATAATTTTGACCGCACTTGAAAACGCCGTATCCGGCAGCGGTAACATAGCCTTCAGGATGATGTTCAAGCTTGGATTTCCTGCCGAAATACTGTCGGGCAACAATCCATTCTCCGACAGCACGACAATCAGCTTCGGTGAGATAGTTCACCCCGATGATTATCAGCCGTTCTGCGAAGTCATCAACGATGTTGTAAACGGCTCCGTGCGTGAAATCAAGGTCCACGCGCGGCTTAACGCCGATGGCGAATATATCTGGTACTACATAACAGGTACCTCAGAGCTGGATGAGGGCGGCGCGATAAAGCACATCAACGGAATGATGTTCAACGTTTCCGCTTATCTTGACTGCGACGCCGAGGACGCAGTGCTGCGCAGCTTCCGAAGAAAGCACGCCGCTGCGCTTAACGAAGCAGAGGAAAGCTTTTCGCTGCGCGATATTCTGGGTGAAGATTATCTTGTCAGCATACAAAATCCCTTTGCACAGATGAAAGGCATCTACTCCGCCATCATCGACAGCAGCGGAAAGACTATTCTCGCCGCAGGAAAGTACGGCAAGCACTTCAATCTCGGCAAATTCGACTTCCAGCGAAAAGCGGATATTCGCGTAAACCGCCGCGATGTCGCCTCGTGGATAATCGCAGGAGATTCGCAGGAAATCGTTGACGCCAACGCAGAGCTTCTCGCTACGATGGCAAAAACCGTTGCCGGTATTGCAAACTCCTATGTCGTACTGGTCAAGGAGATGGAAAACTCGCAGAATGCAAACAAGCTTCTCGGTCAGACGTTTGAGGACCAGATACTTGTAAATAATGTATACTCGCTTATCCTCAACAGCCCGGATACCAAAACCGCGATTTCCGGCATTCTATCGCTGCTGTCGGAATATTTCGGGCTTTCGGATGTAATGTTCTGCAACGAAAGCGATGTACCCGTAAAAATGTATCGCTGGGACGCCTCGGGTCTGCTTTTGCCGGTGGTCTGCCCCTTGCCGAATATCCCGTCTGTGTATGAAGAGCTTGATTACAGCGGCATTGTCTGCACCAATCGCACATGGAATATCCCCGAGGAAAAGGATAACCTCAGCTGCGCGCTTGTGCGCACCTACGACAGCGGAAAAAGCAGCGGCATTATAATCTATACCGCGGATTCCGAGCGGCACGACTGGTCAAACCGCGAAAGAAAGCTGCTTAAAAACATCACCCAGATACTCTCCACCATCATCAACAAGATCTTCATGGAGGATGAGCTTTCGACCTCCCGCGCAAGGCTGGAGCGCATAGCGTACTACGACGCCGCAACGGGCATCCCGAACCGCAGTATGTTCGAGCGCGATTTCGACGCGGAGATAAAGTCCGGCTCCAGCGGCACTGTGATCGCGTTTGAGATAGCCAATCTTAAATCCATGTCCGAGGTTTACGGCTGCGAATATGCCGATGATGTATTGAAAAGCTTTGCCGAATATATCTCGGCTGTGCCCTGCTCGGCTGCGAAAAAGGTGTACCTTTTCAGCAGCGACACGCTTCTGATGCTGCTTAACAGCGCCGACCGCGAGGAGGCAAGGCAGCTTGCCCAGATGATACTCACCAAATTCCGTTCGCCGTGGTATCTTGACCGCAACGAGCAGCGGCTTCAGGTGTATTCGGGCGTAACCATCTACCCGACAGACGCAGGGGATTTCGACCACTGCGTAAGCGCGGCGACCTATACCCTGCGCCTTGCAAAAGAGCGCAAGCTGGAGGACGCTGTATGCTACTCCGAGGGACTGGAGGAAAAGCTCAGCTCCAACAAGATGGTCAAAAAGCTTATCACCGACGCTGCCGAAAACGACTTCAAGGGCTTCTACTTCCTGTATGAGCCTGTAATTGATATAAAAACCGGAAGTCTTCACTGCTGCGAGGCTACCATGTACTGGGAAAACAACGAGATAACCGTTCCTCGCGAGCAGTATATGCCGATAATCGACCAGCTTGGTCTGTCAAAGGAGATATACCGCTACTCCATCGACAGGATATGCGAATTCTGTGCTAAGATACGCGAATCCGGTCTTGAGCAGTTCCGCGTAAGCTTTGCTATTCCGGAGAACATCCTGAGCACCGAAACCAGTATCGAGGCGCTGAGAACCGCGCTGCTGGAATACTCGCTTCCGCCCAGCGCTGTCAGCATCTCCATATCCGATAATGCGAAAACGCTGTATGCAGGCAATATGTTCTTACAGCAAATGTCAAAAATCGGAGTCAACATCATCGCGGATGATGTTGGCGGAAGCTACTTCACGACCGCGCCGCTCGAAAACCCTGCCGTAAGAACCATCAAGATTCGCAGCAGCAGGTTCGGCGACGACGCCGTTTCCAACGCGTTCATGCGCTCGGTAATCAAGCTTGCGCACGAAAAGGATATTACCGTCTGCGTCAGGGATGTCGATTCCGCTGCGGCATTCGGTCAGATACGCAACTTCAACGCCGACCTGTATCAGGGTGTATTCAACGGCAGACCTCTGCGCGACACCGAGTTTGTTGAAAAGCTGGTTTCCAACTCCGTTGTAAGCAAGGAATTCTTCTGATTTCATTGCCGCATATTATAAGGTTATTCCCGTCAGAGCGCCCGGCGTTCCTCTGACGGGATGTTTTTCTTCTGTTATTTATTGAAATATTTTGTGTATTATGGTATAATAAACGCAGAGCGTTTATTATACGATTTCAAATCCTCGCACATCCGCAAATAAACGATTAATTACTACCAGAGGTTTTTTATGAGCAATATTACTTACCGCTACATCCGCAAAAACAGGGATATCCAGACCTACATCAATTACGCAGACGCTGCGCTCAGCACCATCGGATATACCGAACACTCCAACGCCCATGTCGAGCGTGCGGCAGATACCGCCTACATGATACTGAACACGCTCGGCTACGACGAGCGCACCTGCGAGCTTGCGCAGATAGCGGCATATATGCACGATATCGGCAATGTCATCAACCGCATCGACCATGCGCAGAGCGGCGCCATAATGGCATTCAGGCTGCTGGATAACCTCGGAATGCCGGCAGACGAAATATCACTGATAGTATCCGCTATCGGCAACCATGACGAGCATACCGCAAGCCCCGTTACTCCTATCGCAGCCGCCCTTATCATCGCCGACAAATCGGATGTCCGCCGCTCGCGTGTGCGCTCAAAAAACGGGGAGTTTGTCCCCAGCGACGAAAACCTAAAAGCAGACATCCACGACCGCGTAAACTATGCGGTGGAGCGCTCCAGACTGTACTTCTCCGACGATAACAAGGAGCTTATTCTCGAGCTTGATCTTGACCTTAAGATATCGCCGGTCATGGAGTATTTCGAGATTTTCCTTACAAGGATGAATCTTTGCCGACGAGCTGCCGAGTCGCTTAACGTAAGATTCGGGCTTGTCATAAACAGCTCGCGCATACTGTAAGGCGAGCCTGTGCGACGGCTTCACCGACGGCGCGCACTTCACAAAACGGCATTAATAAACGGAAGAAAGGACTTTATATGAAAATCAAAACTTTGCTTGCAGCTGCGGCAGCAGCTATGCTGACGATCTGCACGGCTGTACACGCGGACAGCAAAACACTTACACAGGACAATTTCGTTCACGCTGAAGGTTCATCCGTTATCGGCACGGACGGCAGACCGCTGCTGATAAAAAGCATGGCGCTGGGCAACGCGGTGTACAACAATCCATCACAGCCGCCCTATGCGCATCATACCGAGGACACCTACCGCGAGCTTGCCGATATGGGCTTCAACTGCGTGAGATTTTACATTAACTACGGATTGTTTGAGGAGGACAGCGCTCCATATGTCTACAAGCAATCGGGCTTTGACTGGCTAGATAAGAATGTAGCATGGGCGAAAAAGCACAACATCGGCATAGTGTTCAATATGCACTGCCCACAGGGCGGCTATCAGTCTACCGGAAACGGCATGGCACTGTGGACGGATGCATCCAATCAGGACAGGCTTACGGCGCTTTGGCGCACCATCGCCGAAAGATATGCCAACGAACCTGCCGTATGGGGTTATGCGCTGATAAACGAGCCTTATCTTCCGCTTAACGGCACTGTTGAGGACTCTGTCGATAAATGCCGCGTGCTGATGAACAGGATAACCGACGCGATACGCGAGGTATCGCCCTATCAGGCGATTTTTGCCGAAACTGCACCTGCTGTGAAGCCGGATTCGGGCGAATGGTTAGACGCCTCCAAGTACTTTGAATATCCGCTGTACTTCACGCTGGACGACGATAATGTAATATACGAATTCCATAACTATCAGCCATTCTCTTTCACCCACCAGAATGCAGAATGGGCAAACACGGCAGGGGTTACCGCCCGATATCCCTCAAACGTCATCGCAAGCGCCGACTACGAAAGCTACTGGGTCGGCTGCGAAACTGGAAAAGAAATAAGCAGCAGCGACGGCTGGACCTACTTTGAAACTCCCGAGGTTTCGCTAAGCAATGATTACAATGTCGCATTTCCTGCTGTCGCGGCATATGGCGGCAATATCAACAATTTCGTGTATGTTGACGATATCAGGTTAATCGAAATTGCGCCTGACGGAACGCAGACCCGGCTTTGCGAATACACCTTTGACCACGACAACACAGGCGCTTTTAACACATGGAGCGCGAATGGAAAAGGCAGCATGGAATACAGCAGCCTTTTCGGCGGCTGCATAAAGCTGTGCGCTTCACAAGAGGCGTTTATCGTTTCCTCTTCCTCGCATTTCGAGATGCTGGAGGGCTATCGCTACAAAGCAACAGGCAAAATCAGGGGCACGGGCTGCGACATCCGTATTGATTTCGCCAAAGCCGACAATATCCACCAAAGCGACAAGGAGCTGCTGGAGAGCGTTGTTTCGCGCTATC
This sequence comes from Oscillospiraceae bacterium, assembly GCA_051882595.1. GTDB lineage: Bacteria > Bacillota > Clostridia > Oscillospirales > Ruminococcaceae > CAG-115. Next base: position 5,115 of record JBJESD010000102.1, read on the forward strand.
ACGCATTTTCAAGCGCCTATAACGTCCCCGTCTACATGGGAGAGTTCGGGGTAATTCGCTCCGGCTTTGAGAACAACGCAAACGGCACTCAATGGATAGGCGATATGATAGACCTCTGCCGAAAGTACGACATCGGCTTCAACTATCACACATATCACGAAACCGCTTTCGGACTGTATTTCTCGGATGACCGTACACTTCCCGACCCTAAGCACAGGAATGATGAGCTTGCGGCTCTTTTCAAATTCAAGCTGAAAGACAGCGAGCCGATTTATGCGCTCATGCGCCTGCTTAACGTCTTTACATGAGTCGGCGTTTTCGTCAAAAATTATCGGACAGCCCCGTCTTGCATTTTGCTGCATATCGGGACTGTCCGCTGCTTTTTCTTTGCCTGCCGAGAGGCAATGAGTGTATTCCCGGCGGTTTCACACCGCGTCCATAAGCGTTCCTATCATCTTGAATGCTTTCGCGGCGCTCATACGTCTGAAGCTTTTTCTGCCGCACAGTGATTTTACGGCAAGAAACGCAAGTCCTCCGGTGACAACTCCTGCTACTGCTGCCTTTATGCAGACCTCCTGCTTGTGACTCATGATATCAGCTCCTTTTCGGATATAGTTTCTGCTGTGTTTTCCGACATATCCGCGGTAAATTCCGCCACCCGATTTTGATGTATGCCGAAATGAAAACATCAATGTAATAACTGTAACATATCTGCGCAAAGATTTCATAAGTTTGCCGTGTTATCGGAATCAGTCTGTTTTTTTCAATTTTATGCGAAAAATACTTGCAAATTGTCGCATAATATGATAAAATTTATAAGATAGTGCAAATGCACTGACTATATTTGCGAGGTACAATATGGAGCTGAATATCGTTCTGGCGCAGCCGCAGATTCCTCAGAACACGGGAAACATCGCGCGCACCTGCGCTGTGACCGGCGCAAGACTGCACATTATCCGCCCGATGGGCTTTACCCCGGACGACAAGCATCTTAAGCGCGCAGGGCTTGACTACTGGAGCTATCTGGACATTACATACTACGACAGCTTTGAGGATTTTTTCAGTAAGAACGACGGCGCATATTATTACTTCACTACAAAAGCGCAGAACTGTTACAGCGACGTCAGTTACCCCGACAGATGCTATCTGTTTTTCGGCAGAGAGGACGCAGGTCTGCCCGAAAGCCTGTTGTTTCAGAACAAGGACAAATGCGTAAGGATTCCTATGCGCAGCACGCTGAGAAGCCTTAATCTCTCCAACAGCGTCGCCATTGCAGCTTATGAGGTCTTGCGCCAGTGGGGCTTCCCCGAGCTTGAAAACAACGGCAGGCTTACCCAATATGACTGGAGCAATGCGGATTGAGCCGGTTCGCCCCGTCAACTAGTATAGTATTTATCTGAAAGGAACAAAGTATGAACGAGAATGTAAGAGTAATCACCGACAGCGGCTGTGACATCAGCCCTGCAATAGAGGAAAAGTACAAGGACATCCTTGTTGTCATGCCGTTCGAGCTGTCGATAAACGGAAAAAGCTACACCGACCGCAAGGACTTTACCAACGACGAGTTCTTCAAGATTTTAAAGGAAAACACCGAGATACCCAAGCACTCGCAGATTACTCCCCTGCGCTTTGAGGAGAAGTTCCGCGAGCTTTACGCCGAGGGCGTTCGCGAGATCATCGTAGATGTTATCAACGCGGCAGGCTCTCAGACCTATACAAGCGCAGTAGTCGCAAAAATGGCGGTCGAAGAGGAATTCAAGGATCTTACGGTACATACAATCGACAGCCAGAACTACACGCTCGGCTACGGTTATCCGGTGACAGAGGCGTGCAGAAAGCTTAAGGAGGGTCAGAGCGTCGACAGCGTTGTCGCTTACCTTGAGGACTGGGCAAAGCACATCGAGGCTTATATTGTCGGCTTTGAGCTTCGCCATATGAAGAAGTCCGGACGTATCAGCGCGGCTGCATCCTTCCTCGGCGAGCTTATGGGACTTAAGCCTATTATCTCCCTGTTTGCGGAAAAGACAGAGGTCGTAAAGAAAGCTCGCGGTGAAAAGGCAGCAATCGAAACTGCCGTCGAATACATAGGCGCGAGAATTACCCCCGGAACGCCGTGGTGCATTGTCACCACCACTCACCCCGAGCAGGAGAAAGAGCTTATTGACAAGCTGACGAAAAAGATAGGCTACGGTCCTGCTATGGTTGAGCCGACCGGCGCAGTAGTTTCCTGCAACGCAGGCCCCGATTTTGTCGGTGTTCTCATAAGAGGTCCCGAGAGAGCCTGATTCAGCGCTTCACGTTTACTGATATTTCACAGAAAGACCGCCGCAGAATGATACTGCGGCGGTAGCTTTTTGTCTTAGTTCAGTATGTCTTGTTTTTGGAGAGGTACGTCCTGATATAACTGAACGTATGCTCCTCCCCTTTCTCTGCCAGCATAACCAGCAGGCTTTCAAGAAAATCGGAGGTTTCGGGGTGAATTACCCTCCTGCCCTTGGCGTTGAGAAAATACTCAAGCGGCTTGCTGTCGGTGTAATTCTTGCCCTGATATATCCTGCTTGCCGCTACGCGGTCGCAGAACATTTCCACCACATATTTAAGCGGCATCTTGACAGGCTCGTTCATTTTCGTTTTCGGATTGTAGTCTGTCCAGTACTCGAAATGATGGCGGTTTCTTCCCTTGTGGTGAAGCCATGCCTTGGAGTAGCCGTACTTTTCCCGCTCTGCCTCGTTTGGACTGCGTGTGCCCTGATAATACCTTGCTCCGGGCAAAAACTCCGTCAGGGAATATTTGGACAAATCGTGAAGCATACCCTGCCAGAATATTCCTGCCCTAGCGCAATTGGCTATTACCTTATGACGGTGCTTTGTAATGGTGCGGAAATGTCCGAGCGCTCCTTTAAGCGGCATATTTACCTCCTGTCGGCTTCGTACCCCATACTGTTGAAAATAGGACGCAGCTTCTTATACAGCGGTACAGATATAATTACCGCAGTCATGCCCTTGACAAATGTAAACGGCATATTGAATACCACAAGACATTCGAGCAGATTATCAACGCTCGGAAGAATGCTTTGATAAGCAGATATTATAGCCTCCATCGGCATGAATTTTGTGTATATGGGATATACGATGAAATAGTTGCTGAGGATACTTGCGCCTGCCATAACCACTGCGCCGCAAACGCTGCCGAAAATTACCCAGCCGTACTTGTGGGATTTTTTAGCTGCAATTCCCGCAGGGATAACAAGGCAGGAGCTGAGTATCAGGTTAGACAGCTCGCCCACACCGCCTGTGCCGGATGTGAAAAGTCCCTCAAGATTCTTTATCAGTGCAACGCACAAGCCGGATATCGGCCCCATGGTGAGCGCCGCCAGCACAGCGGGGACATCCGAAAAATCAAAGTCGATGAAACTCGGCATAATGGGCAGCTTGAATTTCAGCGTCTCGGACAGCACGATAGAAAGCGCGCCCATAAGCGCGGTGAATACCAGCCGTCTTACATCGGTTTTTCTTTTCTGTGGTGTTTTGATTGCCGTTGATGTGTTCTTCATGTTTCCTCCAGTTCTTTCGGGAAAACAGAAAGCCCCGACACAAAGCTCGCCGCTGCTTTCGCTGCGGCCTGCTTATGCGGCAGCTGAACATCAAAAAGCAACAGTCCGAATACCCTGTATCGGGACGCAAATATGTTCTCAATATGACAGCACATTTGTTTTCTGATTCTTTCATCCGGACTATACCGTCGGTATCGGAATTTCACCGATTCGACCATGGAACACTGCGCAGCGAACAAACCTTGCAGCATCGCCGATGGCTCGCGGACTTTAACCGCCGGTGGAGAATTTCACTCCGCCCCGAACCATGATAAATATTATTTGTAACTTATGTTACCAACATATTATATACCCTTATCCGATTTTTGTCAATACCCTTTATTCAATATTCTGTATCTGCTCGTGTAGGTTTGTCAATGATATGTTACAAACGCACTCAAAAAGATCAGATGTCAAGG